>JBDLQL010000015.1:0-46161 GCA_039800565.1 Bacteroidota bacterium
ACCTTATTACATCAGTGGCTTTCGGTATAAATACACGCTGTCCAAGCAATGGCAAGCGCAGCTTTTTCTAATGAATGGCTGGCAACACCTCTTGGCCGAAGGCAATCGCTTGAGTTACGGTTCGTTACTGAGTTCTAAAAAGAACAAGTGGAACTTTAATTGGAGCCAGTACATGGGCAATATGGCCCCGATTGGCAAAGTCAACGGCTCGATTGCCGTTCAGAAATGGCGTTTTTTAGAAGAGTTCAATCTAGGTTATACGACGAACACTTGGGCGTTTCAATCGTGTGTGTATGTGGGTATGCAGCGGGTTCTTACGAGTTCAAACTATTGGGCACAAGGCAATGTGCAAGTTGAGAAAACGCTCCGTCAAAATTGGCATTTCAATGCGCGCGCCGAAGTTTTTAGGGACCCTAATAAGGTGATGATGAGCGGTGCCGATTCGCCTAAAAGTTCGTTTTCAGTAGGCTGGCGAAAAGACATTGGCTCCGTGTTGCAATGCGGTCAAGAGGCCCGTATTTTTATCGGAAACAGTACACAATTGCCCGTCTTTTATCAGTTTTTACGCTTAAAATTTTCGTAGATTTGAAGCTAAATCTCAGCAATGAAACTCATCTCTTTTAATGTCAATGGCATACGTGCAATAACAGCCAAAACGTTTGTTGCTGATATGCAGGCCCATAATGCCGATATCATTTGTTTACAAGAAACAAAAGCCACTCCCGAACAAGTGCAAGATGCGCTTCAAGGCTTATCTGGCTATCACATTTATGCCAATTCTGCCGAACGCAAAGGGTATTCAGGGACAGCCATTCTGAGCAAAACACAAGCACTCGATGTTACGTACGGCATCGGTGTGCCGGCGCACGATTCCGAAGGCCGAGTGGTGTGCGCCGAATACCCGGATTATTATGTTGTTTCTGTGTATGTTCCAAATTCTGGTAGCGAACTCGCGCGGTTGTCTTATCGCCAAACTTGGGATGCCGACTTTTTGACCTATCTGAAAGCCCTCGAAACCAAAAAACCGGTCATTGTCTGTGGCGATTTCAATGTGGCGCATCAGGCCATCGATTTGGCGCGCCCCAAAGACAACTACAACAAATCGGCGGGTTATATGCAAGAAGAAATTGATGGCATGGATCACTTTCAAAAAGCTGGCCTCATCGATACTTTTCGAAGCATGTATCCCGATGCCATTAAATACTCTTGGTGGAGTTACCGCGCCGGTGCCCGCGAAAAAAACGTCGGCTGGCGCATCGATTATTTTTTAGTGAGTCAGTCCTTTTTGCCAAATGTAAAAGAAGCATTTATTTTAAATGAAGTTTTTGGTTCAGATCATTGTCCGGTTGGCATCTTACTTTAACGCACTATGCCACAATTCAAAGACACATTTAAACATCAAGGAAAACGCAAGCAACTCATCGAGTCATTGGTCGAGATGGGGATCAAAGACCAGCGCATTTTAGAGGCCTTTTTTGCCATTCCACGTCATTTCTTTTTAGACCTTGCCTTTGACGAGCAAGCCTATACCAATATGGCCTTTCAAATTGGTTCGGGTCAGACCATTTCACATCCCTTTACCGTAGCCTTTCAGACCGAATTACTCGAGCTTCAAAAAGGCATGAAAGTACTCGAAATTGGTACGGGTTCTGGTTTTCAGACGTGTATTTTATGCCAGCTTGGCGTCAAAGTGTTTTCGATTGAGCGCCATCATAATTTGCACGTAGCAGCCAAAAAGATCATCCAACATTTTCAGTTTACGCCCAAATTGTTTTTTGGTGACGGGTACAAAGGAAACACCGCATTTGCCCCCTATGACCGCATTCTTGTCACTTGCGGAGCGCCAGAAATTCCGCAAGAATTGCTCAGCCAACTCAAAGTAGGGGGGCTTATGGTTATTCCCGTTGGAGAAGGCGCCGAACAAAAAATGTTAAAGCTACAAAAGCAAGAAGATGGCCAATTGCGCCTTCAGGAATTTGGTACCTTTAAATTTGTACCCATGCTCGAACGAACAGTCAAAACACCATGAAAATTCTACTCATTGACGACGAACGCGCGATCCGACGTGCACTTCGCGAAATTCTCGAATACGAAAACTGCCAGGTTCAAGAGGCAGAAAATGGGGCAGAAGGCATTGGGCTTCTGCAACAACACAGCTTTGATTTGGTGTTTTGTGACATTAAAATGCCGCAAATGGATGGCATCGAGGTGCTTGAGCAGTTGCAGCAGTTGCAACTCGAGGTGCCTGTTGTCATGATTTCCGGGCACGGAACAGTAGACACCGCCGTGCAATCGCTTAAAAAGGGTGCTTTCGATTTCATTGAAAAACCGCTCGACTTGAACCGTATTTTGGTGGTGTTGCGGCACGTCAAAGAGCGTGAGGTCTTGGTCCAAGAAACGAAGCAACTCAAAAGCACCGTTAAAAAATGGAAAGGTTCGTCTATCATCGGTCAAACGCCAGCTATTCAAGAAATCAAGGACATGATTGAAAAGGTAGCGCCGTCTGATGCACGGGTACTTGTTACTGGCGGAAATGGCACCGGGAAAGAGCTTGTGGCGCGCGCCTTGCACGAACTTTCGAAACGGCACAAAATGCCATTTATCGAAGTGAATTGCGCTGCAATTCCTGCAGAGCTCATTGAAAGTGAATTATTTGGTCATGAAAAAGGGGCCTTCACCTCAGCAGTCAAAGACCGAAAAGGTAAATTTGAGTTGGCTTCGGGCGGGACTTTATTTTTAGATGAAATTGGAGACATGTCGCTCAGCGCACAAGCAAAAGTACTCAGGGCGCTTCAAGAAAATGTGATTCAGCGCGTGGGCGGCGAAAAAGACATCAAAGTCGATTGCCGTGTTGTTGCGGCAACGAACAAAGACTTGCGCCTTGAAATCAATGAAGGCCGTTTTCGCGAAGATTTATTTCACCGTTTAGCCGTTATAGTCATTCAGGTACCTTCATTGAATGAGCGCCGAGCAGACATTCCGCTATTGGCCGCGCATTTCCTTGAGTTGGTATGCCAAGACCACGGTATCCCGACCAAAAAAATCGATGCGGCCGCAATCGAAGCCCTGCAAGCCCTTAATTGGACCGGAAATATTCGGGAATTGCGCAACATCATCGAGCGCTTAGTTATTTTATCGTCCAGTACCATTTGCGCTAACGATGTGCAGCGCTATGCAAATCCAAGCCATTAATTCTGTAAATTCACCCAAACTTTTTCTATGAAACTGAATCTGAAATCCATTTTACCTCACCTCGTTGCAGTGGTACTTTTTGTGGTCTTGCCCTCGATTTATTTTTCGCCACTCTACAAAGGCTACAGTTTGAAACAATCTGATATTCGTCAGTTTCAAGGGATGTCAAAAGAAATTTTTGATTACAAATTGGCACACAATGGTGCCCAGACTTATTGGACAAACGCCATGTTTAGTGGCATGCCGAGTTACCAAATTTCTGCCGAACAAGATGCCAATTGGCTCACCAAAGTGGATCAACTGATTAAGTTAGGATTGCCACGCCCAGTGGGTATTTTATTCATTTCAATGCTTGGTTTTTACATCCTTGGCTTGTGCTTGCGCATCAACCCGTGGCTGTCCATGATTGGGGCTGTCGGTGTTGGTTTCTCGACCATTAACATCTTGTACATTGGCGCGGGTCACATGTCAAAAGTCAATGCGATTGCCTACATGGCTCCGGCCTTGGGCGGAATGCTGCTTGCATTTAGAGGGCGTTGGTTGTTAGGTGCCGGTGTTTTTGCCTTCTTTTTAGGGCTAAATATTAGTGCCAATCACCTTCAAATGACGTATTACCTTGGCTTTCTTCTGGCAGTAATCGGTATTGGAGAAGTGCTGCGTTTGGCACTCGCCAAAAACTGGTCTTATTTAATAAAATCTGTTGCGGCACTCGTTGTCGCGGCTGTTTTGAGTTTGTTAGCCAATGCCAGTTTGCTCCTAAGTACTTTAGAATACAGTAAGTATACCACACGTGGAACTTCAGAATTGAGTATCAAACCAGCAAATGGCACACAAGCCAAAGAGGGCCTTAGTACCGATTACATTTTGGAGTACAATTATGGCAAAAATGAAATTTTGTCGATTTATGCACCCGATGCTAAAGGTGCCAAAGACGAGCTACTTGGCAACGACGAGCAAGTCATGGCCAATGCCGATTACACCTACAGTGAGCAGTTGGCGCAAATGAACCGTTACTGGGGTGGTCAGCGCATGAGTGGTGGTGCCTTTTACTTTGGTGCATTCATGTTGGCGCTGTTTGTTCTTGGGCTTATTTTTGTCCAAGATGCCTTGCGTTGGCCCGTATTAATCTTGAGCATCTTAGCCATTTTCTTGGCTTCCAATCAACTGAATACCATCAATGACTTTTTCTTGCACAAAGTACCGATGTACACGAAATTCCGCGATTCAAAAATGATCCTGGTACTTTTACAAGTGATGGTACCTATGATGGCCATGTTATTTCTGGATCGCTTGGTTAAACAAGAGGCTTATTTGGCCAATAAAAAAGCACAGTTAATTGGTCTAGGCGTTGTTTTAGGCAGTGCCTTGCTGTTGTTTGCTGTTCCTTCGATATCCGGTTCCTTCTTGGGTCACGACGAAGTGAAGCAATTTGCTGATGCCGCCAAACAGGCCAAAGATGCTGCGCAGGCAAGCTATATTAGTGGGCTTAAGCAAGCACTTATCTCGGCACGCATTGACATCTACAAAGCCGATATGCAGCGTTCGTTGCTATTGGTCATTTTGGCGGCGGCTCTTGTTTTTGTGCTCATCCGTACGCAACTTAATAAACTCATCTTAGTGGCTTTGGCGGGCATTATTGTTTTGGCTGACCAATGGTCTGTGGCAAAACGCTACCTCGATACCGACGACAGTACCGGCGAATACCGTTCGTACCAAACAGCCGATGCTGCCAGTTTACCTTATGCCGTATCTCCGGCTGACCTCAGTATTTTAGCGCGCGAAAAAAGCAATCAGGGTATGGCCACTTCGTTGCGTGCGGCTTACCCAACTTTTGAATATTACCAAAATGCGACCGATCAGCAAACGCTCGACCTCTATGCGCGTTTTGGGGCGCTGAACCTTAGCTCGAATTACCGTGTATTTAATCTTAATGGAACCATGGCAGAAACCAATACCAGTTTCTTCCATAAAAGCATTGGCGGCTATCATGGTGCTAAATTAAAGCGCTACCAAGAACTCATTGACTTCAAATTGCCAGCAGCGATGCAAGGTTTCAGCACCGCATTAAATGCAGCAAAAAATGAAAAATTCCGCTCGCTCTTATTGCCTGCAGACATCACCAAAGAACAAGCACAAAAAATCTTTGATTCGTTATCTGTTCCTGAAGTGAAGTTGGCTGAATCAGCGGAACTCTTCAACCTCCTTAATGCAAAATACATCATTTCTGACCCTTCCAAACCCGCCATTTTAAATGCGACAGCCAATGGGCCCGCATGGTTTGTTCAAGAAGTGAAACAAGTTGCAACTGCTAATGAAGAGATGCGTCAAACCCTAAATGCGAAGACTGGAAGCACAAAGAAAAGTGCAGTGGTACACCAAGAGTTCCGTTCTTTCTTGCGTGGCCTTGGCCAAGACAGTAGCGCGACCATCGACTTCCTTTCCTACGATCCACAACACTTGGTTTACCGGAGTGCGTCGAAAGCGAAACAAGTGGCTGTTTTCAGTGAAATGTACTACCCAGCTGGCTGGAATTGCTATGTCGATGGCAAACTCAGCCCTTCTTTCCGCGTCGATTACGTGTTGCGAGCTGTGGTTGTTCCGGCAGGTAGTCACCGCATCGATTGGAAATTTGAGCCAAGTACCTTGGGCACTGGCCGAAGCTTATCAATGCTCGGATCAGGGCTTGTTTTAGTGCTATTGTTCGGAGTTATTGGACTCGAGTGGAAGGCTACGAAGCCCAAAACGGAGGCTTAATTTTCGCTAAAATACGCATCGAGTGCACGCACGCCAAATTGGCGATTGCTCCATACTTTCTTGACCTTTTTATGATCGCTCCAGACATAGCTCGGGAAGCTTCCTTGTGCTGCGATGATCCATTCGTAGTAAGGATTCGCTTGCCGAAGCTGAATGCGTTTGTCGAGGTGTTTTCGAAAATAGCGTGCACCGGCATCGTCATTACTGACCAACATGACCTGAATAGGTGCATGGGGTCGGTAATGTGCAATGGTATTAAGGTCTTTAATGGCGGCTTCACAATAAGGACAACCTGGTAAGGCAATCATGGTAAGGCATTTCTTTGCCGGGACACGAATGGACGGATTGCCTTTTAATGCCTCCGTATAAACATCGCCCCGATAGAGGGGATAGGCTAAAAAATAAAGGGAAAAAGGGAGTGCAAACGCTAGGCTGGCAAGCCCAATTTTAAGACAGTTTTTAAGTTGCAATTCAGCAACAATCCAAAAAAGTACCCAGCCAATGCCAAGTGTCCAGAGATATGGAAGCCATTTGGCCCAACTAAACGAGCAGCCAAGGCCTAAAAAGAAATGATCGAGGGCATTGAATAAGCTCATGAACAATAAGCAGCAATCCAGTTTTGTTTAGCTTCCGGAACAAGTAAATAATTAACAGCAGTTGTTGAGAGGCCCAGTTCGGAACAGGCGATCTGAACGAGCTGACGTTTTTGCAATTGGTAGACACGATACGAAGGCCATTGCTGGACTTGTGTTTGAATTTCAGAGGCTACTTCCGGATACACTTCAATCATGATCACGGGCTGGTGCTCACTAATGAGTGCTCGGTTGTCGGCTAAGATGAGTTGTTCGGTATGTTCGGTATCGAGTTTAATGAGGTCAATATGTGGAAGTGGCACTGCGTTTAAAAAGCTACTTAAGCGTTGCACTTGAACCGGATAACGTACTGCTTTCTGACGACCGTGGGCAGCTTGCAAACTACTCGAGCCATTGAGGTTATGAGCAAGCCACGGAAATTTCGGATGCCCGGCTTCGTGGAAATAAGCTTCAGTGTCGGTGTCGCTCATGGCAAGTTCATGAATATGAACCTGATCAAGCTGATTGATGCGGCAATTTTCGCGCAAAAAATGAACCGCTCCTTTACCCGGTTCGAAGGCATGAATTTCGAGTTTTGGGTTCAATTTGGCGGCCATTACGCTGTATAATCCAATATTGGCACCAACGTCTAAAAAACTGCGCGCTTGTTTGCTTAACGCCGGAAAAATCCAATTGTATTCATAGGCATCGAGGCCATTGTAAAACATGTATTTTGTCACAAAGCAGGTCTGGTTGGTCCGGAGCGTAAATGCTTGCCCTTCGATTTGAAAGGTGATGTCGCCGGCAATGGACATGAGTTCTTTATGGCTGCGCTGGAAAACGAAACGGGCCAAAGGCCGAAGTAGGGCATTCAGTGTTGGGTGATACAGAAGTTGGTAAAACAAGCGCATGTGATCTAAAAATTCAAAGTTATCATTTATCTACGAGGAATGGTAACTTTGCAGTAATGTCTGAACAAAAGCCAACACTCGTCTATTTTTTTCCGCATGCCAGCACCTTCATTAAACGTGATCTTGAATTGTTGGCAAACAACTACAATGTGATTCCTTATTTGTTCGCAGTTCAGCAGAAAAAACGTGTGCCCTTCGAATTTATGAAGCAGGCCATTTTTTGCGCAAAACAGGCCTTTAAAGCTTCTTTTTTTGTGTGCCATTTTGCAGGCTATGCTTCGTTACTACCGGTCTTGTTGGGGCGTCTGATGCGAAAAAAGGTGTTTGTAATCGTGGCCGGAAATGATGCGTCTTGCTTTCGCGATTTTCGCTATGGAAACTTTACAAAACCACTCATGGGTTGGGCCACCAAAACTTCGTTGCGCTATGCCACGCGCATTTTACCTGTCGCTCAAGGCTTGGTGCATCAACGCTATTCGTATTATCCGGGCGGAGCGCCAGCACAAGGCTACCAGTATTTTGCACCAGGCACCAAACAGGTTCCATTTACCGTTATTCCTTATGGTTTCAATACCGAATTGTTTCGGCCCGATGCAGGTGTTGAACGACCAGAAAAATCATTTATCTCCATTGGTAATTTGTCGGATCCGTACTGTTACTTTCGAAAAGGCTTTGATTTGATTTTGGCCTATGCGAAGTTACATCCGACATATCAGTTTACATTGGTTGGCTGGGAAAATTCGACACATGAGGTGCCTTCAAACGTTCGATTAATCGGCTTTTCGCCAATTGAAACAGTGATTCGAGAATTGCAAGCCCATCGCTATTACTTTCAGCTTTCAGTTATGGAAGGCTTTCCGAACGCATTAGGCGAGGCGATGGCATGTGGCTGTGTTCCGATTGGGTCGGCGGTATCGGGCATTCCGGAACTCATTGGTGATACAGGAGTCATACTCCATGAAAAAAACCTAGCGCTCTTGAGTGCGCAAATTGAATCGCTATTAAGTGGAAATTTTGAGCAACAAAGTGCTGCGGCCAGTGCGCGCATTGCGCAACACTTTTTACCAGAACACCGCTTGGCGAAGCTTAACGCCTGTTTTCAGGCTTAGGCCTTGCTCACTTCAGTTAAAAGTTGAGCCATTTCTTGCGCCAGCACTTTGCGCGAATAGGGGGCAAGTGTTGCACTGCGATCAATGCCTGCTTGACTCAGCGAAATGGCCTGAGTCCAATCCACGTCACTGTCAAAATCGACCATATAGGTGCCTGCTTGTTGCTTTAATATGTGCGCGGCATCACCATCGGAAGGCCCGACGGCAAGAATGGCCTGATTACTGGCCAAGTATTCGAATAATTTTCCGGTCACAATGCCTTTTTGACTTTTGACATTATTGAGTGGCAGCAGCAATAAAGAGCAACAGCTAAGGGCTTCAATGACTTCTTGGTGCGGCATAAATGCGCTGCACGAGGTGTAAGCGCTTAAGCCCGCTTGCTCAATCGATTCAAGGACACAGGCATCGAGGGCGCCAATGAGTCGGATCCGAAGGCGTGACGCAAAATCGGGCTGCTGACGCACATAGTTTCCGAGGCTTTGCCACAAGGCATGGGGGTTGCGGTCGGCGTTGATAGAACCTGTGTGCAAAAGGGTAAAATTAGGATCTGCTTTTTGTTGGAAATGGGCAAAATCTTCGGGGGCAAAACCATTGCTAATAAGGTGTACCTCGCGTTTTGCCATGGCTTTCATTTGTGATTGCATGTCCCGGCTGACCACCACAAGGGCCGAAGCTTGTGCAAAAACTGCGGCCTCAAGGCGTTTGTGCTTGCGCAAGCCCCATGAGCTAAGAGGTAATTTATCAAACCAATCAATTTGTGTCCAAGGATCGCGGAAATCAGCAATCCAAGGCGTTTGAAATTGCTGGTGTAGCGCCATGGCAATTAAATGGTTGGAATGAGGTGGTCCAGTAGAAATAATGGCATCGACCGGATGTGCAGTCAAAAATTCGCTTAAATAGCGAACCGAAGGCCGAATCCAGGCCATTTTTGCATCGGGAATAAAGAGGTTGGCGCGCATCCAAAGGGCAATTCGTTGGATGGCACGTTTACGCCGACTTGTATTTTCTTGCAGAAAACCAGTCTGAAGCTTTTTTCCTTTTTTACCGAGTAATTGCTGGTAAAGTTGGGTGGGTTCCCAAATAGGTCGGTGCATGACCTGCATTGTTTCAGGAACAAAGCACATGAGGCTTTGGTCTTCAACGGGTGCCTCAGGATTGGAGGGCGTATAAACGATGGGTTCCCATCCAAGTTCTTGCAAGTAACGTGCAAAATGAAGCCAACGTTGTACGCCTGTGCCGCCACTTGGGGGCCAGTAATACGTAATGAGCAGCAGTTTCTTTTTAGCAGCCAATGGTCGTTTTTAAAGCGCTTAGGGCGGCGTCTAGTCCATTCGGATTTTTACCGCCTGCTGTTGCAAACGCAGCTTGACCGCCACCTCCTCCTTGTATGAGTGGCGAAACTTCTTTGATCCAGGCTGCGGCATTCCATTGCTTAGTGGAGGTAAGTTCGTCGCTCAATAAAATGGTAAGGCCACATTTTTCGCCTTCCTGATGGGCCATGATTCCTACAAATGGGGCAAATTCTTGACGCAACTGAAACAAAATATCTTTGGCTGAAGCAGCGTCAGTGGTCACTTTTGTAATGAGATACATAAAGCCTTCTGCCTGAGCAACTTGATTTTTAAGTTCGTTTTTGAGGTGTTGGGCTTGCTGTTTTTGAAGGCTTTCGACTTCTTTTTGAAGCTGCGCATTGCGACACAATAACTCTTCAATGGCCTTGACAACGTCTTTTGGGCTCTTGAGCATTCGGTACACGCTGTCGTATTGGTTGGCTTTCGCTTCGAAATACGCTTCGGCTGCCTTGCCACTTATAGCTTCGATTCGGCGTACACCCGCAGCAACTGCCGATTCGGAAGTGATCTTAAACAAACCGATTTTAGCCGTTTCAGGGACGTGAATACCACCGCATAATTCGACTGAATCGCCAAATTGGATGACCCGTACCTCGTTGCCATATTTTTCACCGAAAAGTGCCATTGCGCCCATTGCTTTCGCTTCGTCTATTGGACAAGAGCGGCGTTCGTTTAGTGCAACGTTGCGTTCGACGGCCTTGCGAACAAGAGTTTCGATTTGTTCGAGTTCTTCGTCAGTGACTTTCGCAAAATGCGAAAAATCAAAGCGCAAACCTTTGCTGCTAACCAAAGAGCCTTTTTGCTCGACATGCGTACCGAGTACGGTGCGTAAGGCATGATGGAGCAGGTGAGTGGCACTATGATTTTTTGCGGTTTCTTCTTGCGCAAACAAATCGATTTTAGCCACAAAACGCGCATCAGGTTGTGTCGGAAGTTGCTCACTTAAATGTACAATGAGGTTGTTTTCTTTTTTGCAGTCAAAAATGAAAAGTTCTTCGCTGTCATTTTGTAAGACGCCGCGGTCTCCGACTTGCCCACCACCTTCTGGATAAAATGGCGTTTGGTCAAACACCAATTGATAGAAGGCTTTTCCTTTTTGAGACACCTTGCGGTACTTAATGAGTTGGACCGGCGCTTCTTTTTGATCGTAACCAATAAAGCGTGTTGTTTGGTCGGGGTGCACCTGCACCCAATCGTCGGTTTCGACAGCGGTAGCTGCTCGTGAGCGTTCTTTTTGGATACTGAGTTCTTTCTGAAAGCCAGCTTCGTCGATACTGAGTCCGTTTTCACGGGCAATTAATGAAGTGAGGTCGACCGGAAAGCCGTAGGTGTCGTATAATTCGAATACGGCTTCGCCACTGATGCAGGTTTCTTTTTTGGAGTTTAAGTTCCCGATGAGGTCGTCAATGCGCTTAATACCTAACTCAAGCGTTCTGAAGAAACTTTGTTCTTCTTCTTTGATGACTTTATAAATAAGCTCTTTTTGATTGATTAACTCGGAGTACGGATCGCCCATGAGTTGGCAAAGCACCATTGCCAGTTCGCATAAGAACGGCTCTTTTAACGAAAGCGTTTGGTAACCGTAGCGCACCGCCCGGCGCAAAATACGACGGATGACGTAACCCGCCCCATTGTTCGAAGGCAATTGGCCATCGGCAATTGAGAACGCGATAGTCCGGACGTGATCAGCGATGACACGCAACGCGATATCGGTGTGCTCGGCTTGTTTGTACGGAATGCCGCAAACCTTGACGGTGTGCTGAATGAGTGCTTGAAATAAATCGGTGTCGTAATTGGATTGCTTGCCTTGTAATGCCATGGCGAGACGCTCAAGCCCCATGCCGGTATCGACATGCTTGGCTGGCAATTGCTCTAGCGAACCATCGGCTTTGCGATTGAACTCCATAAACACGTTGTTCCAGATTTCGATAACTTGCGGGTGGTCGGCATTGACCAATTGGCGTCCGTCTTGGTGTGCGCGGGCGTCTTCGTCGCGTAAATCGACATGAATTTCGGTGCAAGGCCCGCAAGGCCCGGTATCGCCCATTTCCCAGAAATTATCTTTTTTACTGGCTAAAATGATGCGGTCTTCAGCAATAAAGCGTCGCCAAATGTTGGCGCTTTCCGAATCTTGAGGCACATTGTCTTTGCTGTCGCCTTCAAAAACGGTGACGTACAAACGATCAACAGGAATTTTGTAGACATCGGTAAGTAATTCCCAAGCCCACGAAATTGCTTCTTCTTTAAAGTAGTCGCCAAAAGACCAGTTGCCAAGCATTTCAAACATCGTGTGGTGATAGGTGTCTACACCAACTTCTTCGAGGTCGTTGTGCTTGCCCGAAACGCGCAAACACTTTTGAGAATTGGCCACGCGGCGATTCGTCGGGACTTGATAACCCAAAAAATAATCTTTGAATTGATTCATGCCCGCATTGGTAAACATGAGGGTTGGGTCGTTCTTGACCACCATAGGTGCTGACGGCACTATAAGGTGTCCTTTACTCTCGAAAAATTGAAAAAACTGCTTGCGTATTTCTGAAACGGTCATGTGTTTGGAATATAGAAGCACAAATTTAAAAAATTGCCGCGAGCTTGCCCTATCTTTGTGCAAACACTTCTTATATGGAATTTATTTCGCCTGAACTCGATCAGTATAGTTGCCAGCACAGCTCTCCGGAAGATGCCTTGTTGCAGCGCATTTCGCGCGAAACGCATTTAGAAGTTTTGCAACCGCGCATGCTCAGTGGTCATTTCCAGGGGCGTGTCTTGAGTATGATTTCAAAAATGCTGCAACCTACACACATTTTAGAAATTGGTACCTATACCGGTTATTCGGCTTTGTGTTTGGCAGAAGGTTTGCGGCCGCAAGGCAGCTTACTGACAATCGATGTCAATGAAGAATTAGAGCAGCGCGTCCGGAGCTATTTTGAGGCTTCTCAATATGCGCCGCAAATTCAGTATAAAATCGGAAATGCAGCCCAATTAATACCTGATTTACCCGCGCATTTTGACTTGATTTTTATTGACGCCGATAAGCAACAATACCCCTTGTACTACGAACAAGCGCTTGAGAAATTAAAACCTGGTGGCTTTATTATAATCGATAATGTGTTGTGGTCAGGAAAAGTCGTTGACCCGCAGCACCAAGACAAAGACACGGTCTTGTTGCGCCATTTGAATGCGCATATTTCCCAAGATCCGCGCGTTGAACAAGTATTATTACCCATCCGTGATGGCTTGTTTTTGATTCGAAAAATCGCATGAGTATCGAAATTCGGATAACGGCTGATGGTTCGCCCACTTTGTATGTGCCCGAGCTCGACGAAACGTACCACTCGCAGCACGGGAGTGTGCAAGAAGCCAATCATGTGTTTATCCAACATGGCTTGACCTGCTTTCGCGAATTTTCGGAGCCAATTCGAATTTTGGAAGTCGGATATGGTACAGGGTTAAATGCATTGCTCACGGCCCAATATGCCTCAGAAAAAGGGCTGCCTATTCATTATGTGGGTCTCGAAGCCTTTCCGATTTCCGATTCAATATGGACACAATTAAACTACCTTCAAAGCCAAGAAGGAGCGGCTTTATATGCCTCGCTTATGGAAGCAACCTGGAACGAGGCAGTTCATGTTTTTCCTGGCTTTACACTTGAAAAAAGAGCGCAAAAGCTGCAAGAATTTTCGGCAAGTACGGTTTTCGACTTAGTGTATTTTGATGCGTTTGGCCCCAAAGCACAGTCCGAAATGTGGGCGCTCGAGACTTTAAGAATTGTGTACCAGGCGCTCAAAACAGGAGGTGTATTGGTAACGTATTGCGCACAAGGGCAATTCAAACGCGCCTTAAAAGCGCTTGGTTTTGTAGTAGAATCTTTGCCTGGTCCTCCCGGAAAACGAGAAATGACAAGGGCTAGAAAAATTTAACATAAAATTTACATAGAAAAACTTGCAAGAACTTGAAACAGACTATACCTTTGTACCAACAAAACCACAGTTCATAGTTGTAGTTTTAGTTTTATAGTTTTAGCATGGTTTAGCAGAAAGAGGAACAAACACGAGTTGTTCCTCTTTTTGTTTTTAATACGTTTCTTGACTTGCGCTTACTAACATGCGTACTTCATTGAGCATTAAAGCAGTAGCTCCCCACACCACACGGTCTTGTAAAATAAAACACGGCACATCTTTTAGTTTAAGTTGTGGGTTTGCCTGTACAGTCCGGAATTGTTGGGCTTCGGGTTGCAATAGTGCACTTAATGGCACTTCTACAATTGCAGCGACTTCTTTTGGATCGGCCCGAAACGTCAATTCGTGTTCATGAATAAACACAAACGGATGCGCCTCAAATCCTGAGACCGGAATCCAAACCATCGTTAGTTCGCTTAGCAATTCGCCACGAGCGGTCGCGATGCCGACTTCTTCAAATGATTCGCGACGGGCTGTAAATTCGAGGTGTGGGTCAGTCGGGTCGGCTTTGCCACCCGGAAAGGCCATTTGCCCACTGTGCTGCCCGTCATAACTGGTGCGCTCGATCAGTAAAAAATGCCACCCATCGTTTTTCAGATAAAAATGCAAACCAACAGCAGCTTTTTTCGGTGGCTTTGTCGCTTTGGCTTCAAAGTGCTGGCGGTAAGGTGCAAAGGCTTCATGTGCAGTTGGCCCAGGTAAGACTTGTTGAAAACAGGCGCGAAGTTGTGCTGGAGTCATGGTTTAAAGTTCGGTATTATCTCTCAAATAGATATAAAATCAATTATTTTTAGATAACCCCCTTAAAAAATAGGGGTTTTGATAAAAAAAATATAATAAAAATGAATATTGACCCCTCAAAATGAAGTACATTTGTCAAAAAAAAACGATTATTATGGCAACAAAGCGTTTAAAAGCGTATCAAGATGTCTTGCATCGCGAACCCAAACACATTGAATTTGATGGTAAACTTTCTGAAGTATTTGCCCAAAATGTCTTTCATATCGACGTTATGCGCGAGTACCTTCCGGCAGAAACGTACAAAACCATGCAAGAGTCGATTCAGAACGGAACGCGTTTGGACCGCAAAAATGCAGATCAAGTTGCCAGTGCTATGAAAGACTGGGCTATTTCGAAAGGAGTCACCCATTATACCCACTGGTTTCAGCCATTAACGGGTACTACCGCCGAAAAACACGATGCCTTTATTAAGCCGATTGGCCCTGGAAGAGCGATCGAACGTTTTGACGGTGATTTATTAGTTCAACAAGAACCAGACGCCTCTTCGTTTCCGAACGGAGGGATTCGCAATACCTTTGAAGCACGTGGTTACACAGCTTGGGATCCGTCTTCACCCGCATTTATTATCGGTAAAACACTCTGCATCCCGACCATCTTTATATCCTATACCGGCGAATCGCTCGATTACAAAATGCCGCTTTTAAAAGCGCTTCATGCGATTGATGGAGCTGCTGTAGAAGTGTGCCAGTATTTCGATAAAAATGTCGACAAAGTACATGCAACCTTAGGTTGGGAGCAAGAGTACTTCTTGATCGATTCTGCATTATTTAATGCGCGTCCGGACCTCATGTTGACAGGTCGTGCGTTGTTTGGGCATGCCCCAGCAAAAGGTCAGCAACTCGAAGATCATTATTTTGGTTCGATTCCAGAACGTGTCAATGCATTTATGCGTGAGTTCGAAGTCGAGTCTTTGCGATTAGGCATTCCGGTCACAACGCGTCATAACGAAGTGGCACCTAACCAATTTGAGTGTGCGCCAATTTTTGAAGAGTGTAATTTGGCCAACGACCACAACTTGTTGTTGATGGACCTCATGGAAAAAATTGCACGCAAGCACAACTTCCGTGTGTTGTTGCACGAAAAACCATTTGCCGGAGTCAATGGTTCGGGCAAACACAACAACTGGTCTTTGAGTACCAATACAGGGGTGAACTTGTTAGCGCCGGGCAAAAATCCAAAATCAAATTTGCAGTTCTTGACCTTCTTTGTCAATACCATCATGGCCATCCATGAAAATGCAGATTTATTGCGTGCAGCCATTGCTTCGGCCGGAAACGACCACCGTTTAGGAGCCAACGAAGCGCCGCCTGCCATTATTTCGGTCTTTATCGGAAGCCAGTTGTCGCAATTGCTTGACGACATCGAGAAAAATGTGAAGGCTGGTAAAATGACACCGCAAGACAAAACCGAGCTTAAACTCAATATTGGTAAAATCCCACAGATTTTACTTGACAATACCGATCGCAACCGCACCTCGCCGTTTGCCTTTACCGGAAATAAATTTGAATTCCGCGCCGTGGGTTCATCTGCCAACTGTGGTTCGGCCATGATTGTGCTCAATACCATTATGGCCAAACAATTGCGCGTGTTCAAAATTGCTGTTGATGCGCGTATTGCAAAAGGCGAAGCTAAGGACGAAGCGATTTTAAAAGAATTGCAATCCATGATTAAAGCTTCGAAGAAAATCCGTTTTGAAGGAAATGGTTACGGAGACGAGTGGGTAAAAGAAGCTGCAAAACGTGGTTTGGCAAACTTAAAAGACACGCCACGTGCACTTAAGGTATGGCACGACAAAAAAGTAGAAAACTTATTCCAAGAAATGGAAGTGTTGTCGCCACGTGAATTGGAAGCGCGTGCCGAAATCGAATTCGAAAACTACGTTTTAAAAATCCAAATTGAATCGCGTCTTATGGGCGACCTCGTTCAAAACAACTTCATTCCGGCTGCTGTCGAATACCAAAACAAACTCTTGCAAAATGTACAAGGCTTGATCAGTGTATTGGGCGACAAAGCAGGGCGTGCCGCTGCCAAAGCACAAATCGAATTGCTCGAGCGTGTGAGTATGCATATCAATAAAATGAAAGAAGCTTCTGATGCCATGTTGGCACAACGTAAATTGGCCAATAAACTAGGTAGTGCAGAAGAAAAAGCCTTAGCTTACTGCGACAACGTCAAAGCACATTTCGATGAAATTCGCTACCATGCCGACAAGCTCGAATTGTTAGTCGAAGACGAATTGTGGCCATTGCCTAAATTCAGAGAATTGCTCTTTATCCGTTAATTCGGAATTTGTAAACAAAAAAAAGCCTCAGGAAACTGGGGCTTTTTTATTTCGGTGTCATGCCAGAAAAAAGTTTGATGAGTTCGTTGGCCGCAAAGTAGTGGGGTTTAAATTCCCAACGAATGCAATTGTCGGCGGTCTGGATTTTAGCCGTATGCGCACTTAAGTCACTAAGGGACTGGTAAATAGGGATCATTTCTAAAATGGCACCTGCCCAGCCTGCATCTTCGATTTTGGTGAGCAACTTAGGGTCGCCTGCACAAACAATAGGCTCTTTGCTTTGCTGTGCTTGAAATTGACCATTTTGAAGGTGTTCTTTTGGATGGCTGCAAATATAGAGTTGGTGCTTTCCAACGGGTTTTAGCGCATAAACAGCACGGTTAACACTTACAAAATTGGCTTGCCAATTCCAGTTGGGCTGTAGGCTTTTAAACTCACTTAAAAATAAGGCGCGGGCCTTGCTCGAGCTAAAATCAAGCAAGAGTTCAAACGAAAGTTGCACTTCTTGTTCTTCGTTGAGGCGAGCCCCTTCGTAATTCATGGAGAGGTAATTGACTTCGGAAAGTGCTGGAAATTGTTGGTCGATGAGTTTGTCTTTGATGGCCAAGGGGCAACTAATATGGAAACCGTTGGGCTTGAGTTGATGGTAATTTTTAGATGGATGTACAACAAACGTTCGCTTCAGCTCAACCGAATGTGCTTCCCAATTGAGTTGATAGTGCAAGCGATTGATTAGAAGTTGCTGTTGGCGTGCCTTAAATGGTGTGTAAGGTATTTGTCGAGCCAAGCGAATGCGCTTAATGACTTGCGCTTGTTCGTTCGGGTTGAGTGCACGCGAAAACAAAAACAAATGCCCAAAATGAATGAGGTGCTTGTTATTGAGCCAAATGCCATTGGCTTTGTTTTCGCAACTAAAAGCAAGTATGCCAAGGTGTTGCCCATTAAAAGGCAAGAGGTACATCCCGGCAGGTTCGTGCCAATTGACTTGCGCACTTTCAAAGGCAAGTTCGCGAGCGGCATCGGGCTTTGCTTGCAGTTTTTGAAGCAGGCTTTGAACCTCAGTGTCTTGGGCCTGAAATTGTTGCTCGAACAACCAGGTGCGCAGTAATTGAAATGGATTGGCCTCGTACGAAAAAGTGGCATCAGTGAACTGCAAACTGCTTTGCCATTCCAAAATGGGCGTTTTTAAAAGGCGCGCCACAAAAAAACACGACACAGCCATCCCGAGCAAAAGACTCATTTTGACAAGTTCTGTGACGCGTTTCATAGTGTAAAGATAGATGAAAGATGAATTGCTTATCTTTAAGCCATGAAGTTCGTTGCAAAATTTATTTTTTGGCTTATCGGATGGAAGATTGATCCAAATCCGCCGGCTGGCATTTCAAAATGTGTGGTGGCGGTAGGGCCACACACTTCTAATTGGGATTTCATATTAGGTCGTCTGGCTTTTTATCAGTACGGTGTAAAAGGACGTTACCTCATGAAAAAAGAACTTTTTATAGGGCCCTTAGGTTGGTTTTTGCGCGCCATTGGCGGCATCCCAGTCGACCGAAAAAAGAAAAACAACCTGACCGATACCGCCGTTACGTATTTCGAAGAAAATGAAACGATGTACTTGGTGTTTTCGCCTGAAGGCACGCGCAGCTATAACCCCGATTGGAAAAAAGGCTTTTATTACGTCGCCGAAAAAGCGAAGGTGCCCATTTATGTGGCTTACATCGATTTTGCTACCAAAACAGGCGGTTTTCATAGCTTGGTGTGGCCAAGTGGTGATGCCGATGCCGACATTCAAAAAATCAAAGCGATTTTAAAAAACTACAAAGGAAAATACCCCGAGTTGGGCATCGATTAATGGTTGCTAGTGTTCTTGACGGTGTTGGTTTTGGAGTCGTAACCGTAGGGGCAATGCTTGCAGCCACTCTTACAACAATACCCGCGTTTCAAATGGTACTTTTCGGTAAACACGATATAGCCTTCTTCCGACAAATAATAATCTTCTTCGTCGAGATTGGCGCGTTTTGAAAAACCTGAAAAATCGTCACTCATGGAACCTGCCGTCTTGAATTGGTTTGCAAAATTAAAAGAAGCTTCGGTACTTCAACCGTTTGAGCTTCCCAACAAAAACATTCAGTCTTGTAAATTGTTCGTAAAGCGCGATGATTTAATCGATGCACATATTTCGGGCAACAAACTCAGAAAGTTGGAGGGCAACCTGAGGGCCGCTGCGGCCGCAGGCGCTACGCGCCTCGCCACCTTCGGCGGCGCTTACTCGAATCACCTTCTCGCAAGCGCGGCCGCCGCCCAGCAACTCCGCATCCCGATTACTGGTTACGTAAGGGGAGACGAGCTTTGCGCAACAAGCAATCCAATCTTGCGGCGTTGCCATGAATTCGGGATGCAATTAGAATTTAGTACAAGATCGGCCTATCAAAAGCTCAAATTAAAGTCAGGATTAGACCTTCCTACCCAAACGTGGTACATTCCAGAAGGCGGCGCCAATCCCGAAGGTATTTGGGGCTGTCAACAGATTTACCAAGAAGCAGTTAGGCAAAACAATCAGCAGCATTTTGACGTCGTTTTTATAGCCCAAGGCACTACCACTACTAGTCTTGGCATTCTGGCTTCAATTCCTCCCAGTACTCAACTTTTTGTGGTTCCAGTCCTCAAAGGTTTTGATTCAATTGCCGAAATGCAACAGCTCATTGAGCAAGCCCAACGCGCAACACTCACTTCAAATCTTGTGTTTCCAATGGAACAACTAATCGTCCTTGATCAGTACCACCACGGCGGCTACGCCAAAACATCCATCGAACTCAATGCATTTATTGCGGTTTTTAATCAGCACCAGCAATTCCCGATCGAAGCCTCCTATACCGGCAAGGCGCTTTTTGCGCTAAACGCCCATCTACGGGCCTTTCAAGACAAATCCGTACTCTTCATCCATACTGGCGGTGTCGTTTAATGCAAAAAAAAAATACGGAATGAGTTGCATAAAAAATAGGGATTCTTATTTTTACATGCGCTAAACCTATTGCTATGATTATCAGGAATATTCTCTTATTTCTAGGGCTTGCCTTCTCTATTAATTTCTATGCACAGGCTCCATATATTGCAACCTCACAAGGAATTGGCCAGTACGGCTATTTAGAAAAAGATGCGAGCACCTGGATGCGCTTAAATTCAAATACTTACGGAAATATTTACCAACTATTTACGCGTACCTACTTAAATAGTCAAAATATACTGACCTATCCGAGTGTAGCGCCCAATGCTTGTACTTCAGGCGAGTGGTCTACCACGAATTATAACTTTGGTGCCAATGCCATTGCGGGGTATATGGCGTATACGAGTGTGCATGCCCAATACTGTAATGGTGGTGGAAATTCATACAGCAACAACGATCCAAATCAAATCGGTTTTAATCAGCGTCAGCAAATGATTTTTGACCTCACCGAGCGGACATCCGATTTGTGTACACAAGTCAAGCAGTACTCGGGTTTACAAGGCAATGTGGTGTTGTCGTTAAAAATTGATATGGGTACCAATGCAGACCGCTACCTCAAACGATTTTGGGTTAAAAATAGCGGAACGCTCGGAGAGGCTGGCACCGACGGCATTTCAAACGGAGGTGTATATATTTACTATGAAGCGGCAAGCGGTACTGAAGTATTCAACGGCAATGAAGCCTCGGCGCAATTGTATGGCGATTATGGAAGCAATTCAACCACCAATAATGAATATGGCCACGATGCCTTAAACATTCAAATTCCTTCTGGGGGCCTGCGCGTATATGTGGTGCTTAAGAATTTTAATGGCTCAAATACTACCGATAAAACGGTTGCTTTTCAAGTTCTAAATGACGGCCTTAGTTTTTCGCCAAGCCTCGATACCTATACAAAAGCCAGAAACGATGTGTTTCCGGCTACTGCCACAACCCTTACCAAAACGGCTCAAAATAGTTTGGATAATTGTGGCCTGACAACGTCTACTTTTGCTGACCTCGCACTTAGCATCCGCAAATTAAGTAGTGGCTATTCAGGCCCGCTCATTCGGGTTTATAATGGCACAACTTATTACGATGTTTATGCCGATGCGAGCAATAAAATTTCGTTGAATTCACCAATTTCGGCATCAGTAAGCACTTATAATGCGTCAATTTCTGCCACGACCGCTACACTTTTAAGCAGTTTGGTGAGTGGCACTACCAATTTAAAAGTAGCGGTTTGGTACGACCAAAGTGGCAATAACCGGCATGTGTATCAAGCGACCGATGCAAGCCGTCCAAAAATTGTAAGTTCAGGGGCACTGACCACCGACTTGTATGGCAATACCTCTCTAAAATTCGATTATTCCTATTTGCAAACTTCTGAAAGTTCGTCTTGGATCGCTTATAGCGGCTACAGCATCAACTCGGTGTGCCAAATCAATGGCGGTTCTAGCCGAATGTTTGTGGGGGTCGACATCAGTGCCAACAATATGGGCTTGCATTATGGCGATTGCAACGCCACTACCTTTTGTTTAAATCAGTATTACAACGATGCTTCCTACACCATTACAGCCAGCGCAACACCACGTATCCGCACCGCTGTTAAGTACAGCTCGAATGGCTCGGCGGCTTGGTTAAACGGTGTTTCGCTTGGCACCTCGGGTAATCCGGGTGGAAATTTGTCGCCTGCGTTTGAGCCTTTTAATATTGGATCAGGGCAAAACCAAAATCCTAGTTGGTATGGGTACCTCACAGAAGTCTTGGTGTTTAAGTCTGAATTAAGTACGACAGTGCGCCAAAACCTTGAAGGTAACCAACTTTCAACCTATGGCATTGCCGATGCCACCTGGACAGGAGGCAGCTCTACCGATTGGCAAACAGCCTCGAATTGGTCGCCGGCTGCCGTTCCGACTTCCTCTCAAAACGTCATCATCCCAACGGCTGGTGTTACCAACCAACCGCAAGTAAGTAGCTTAAGTATCGATAGTGGAAAGTCCTTGACATTGCAGTCGGGGACCCAACTTACGGTGAGCGGCACGCTCACCAACAACGGTACGCTCACCATCGAAAGTGGCGCTACCTTAAAGCAAGGCACCAGCGTGACCGGAACCGGAACCTATAACGTGAAGCAAACGATTGATAATTGTGCAGCTACTAATGGCGTATTATCTGGCCGTTATTGGTACATGGGTTCGCCCTTAGCATGTACGCGCACAAGTGTCTTTGGTGCCGAGTCGGCGACCAATAAAGTATGGGAATTTACCAATGGCGCCTATGCAAATGTGACAAATGCCACCAATTTGGCACCCACCAAAGGCTATGTGTACCGCACAGACAATTCAGGCACATTAACCTTTTCAGGAACAAGTCTTTATGCACAAGACGAAACACTTAACTTGGCAAATAACCAAGGAACATACGGAGGTTGGAACCTTGTGGCTAATCCGTTTACGGCCTACCTCGATTGGCATGCCATGATTGATTACAATAGTTCTACCAGCAACATTAATAGTACCTATTACATCCGATCCTATCACACAACTGGTAACGACGTGAATGCACTTATTAGTTACAACCGAGACAACCAACAAACGGTTAGCACTTCTTCGTATGCTTATTCGGGCACTACAGCCCAATACATCGCACCCATGCAAGCATTTTGGGTAAAAGTGAACCCTACCGCAACACTTGCAGCAAACGCAGGGCAATTACGCCTGCAGCGTTCGTTTACAAGTCATCAAACCGGATCATTAAAAGATGCGGTCATGTATCCGGTCATGGCAAAAGTCAATTTATACGACGGGCAGCGCTTCGACCAACTATTGGTATTCATGGACCAAAATATCTCCAATGCTGTCGATGCCTATGATTCCGAAAAAATGTTTGTAAGCGGCGTGGCTTCCATTTATACCATGGCTGCAGGCAAAAAACTCGTGATGAACGGCATGCGCAACGACAAGAAAAAGGTCTCGGTTCCGCTGTATTTGGAATTGCCAACCGCGAAATCGTATACACTTACACTTGCCGATTTCATGATGGATAACGGTGTTATTGTTCTGGAAGACAAACAAGAGGGAATAATGCAAGATTTTACCATTAACGATTCGTATACCTTTGCAGCCAACAGCGGCGTGCTGAACAACCGTTTTGTACTGCATTTCTTTATGCCAGACGCCACCATTAGCGCCCAAGGGCCGAGCAATAGCTGGGTAGAGGATGAAAATCAATTGAACGAAGGCGGAAGTATTTTGGTCACTTCTAACGGACGAGGGAAGGTTAGCGTTACACAAGATGTTGATGTCTCTGAAAACGCAATAATCAACATTCGAGATGCAGCTGGGCGCACTGTTTTATCTAGTGGATTTAGTGGAGAAAACACAAGCTTTGAACTTAACGAGCCAAGTGGTATTTATTTTGTCGAGGTACAGGTAAAAGGCCACATCGAAATTCAAAAAATCTTTGTTCAACAGTAAAAGAAGTGTCATGAAATCAAAAACAAGCAAGAAAAACTACCAGGCGCCCAAAATTGAGCAAGTGAAACTAGACACCGAAATTTCATTGGTCATGACCTCCCCAATTCCTCCAAATCCAATGCCTCCAATCCCGGGCTACAACTCAAAAATATTCAAATTTTAGGTTAAAAATCTCAGATCCAACTAACTTCGAGAAAAATAAGGGAAAGCCAATTTGCTCCTAGCTTAACGAGTTATTAAAATAGGGTTAAATCTTATCCACAAATCTTTGATAATCATTTCACAGTAGCTTAATTTTAGCAGCACAAAACTGAAAGAACTTTGTTGTTGACTTTAAAGCTGTAATATGAGCCCTTTCCACAAAACCAATAAATCCGGAAACCGCATTTTCCTCCATTTTTTCATCACCACAGTTTTTACCTTTATGGTCGGGGGCAGTTGGGGGCAGACGGCGTCTATTACTATAACTAATTCCTCAGTCGGTGGTTCGAGTATTTTAAATTCAAATAATTATGATGGCGGAGCAGAAAGAACATGGACTCAAAGTACAGTTAGCTTTGGTGGAAAAGCTATTACTTGCAATTTAGCGAATACTCCAACTGGGTCTACTACATGTCAATATATACAAGCACAGGCAAGTAACGGTGTTATTTATAATACATCTGCGCTACCAGGAAGAATTGTAAGTATTCAATTTACGGGGTCAGCCTCTGTTGCAAGCTCATGTTATGGTGGAATGTCAAGGTTAGTTAACACTACAGCCGCAAATTATACAGTTAGCGGCACCCAAATTGGATCGGCACAAACAAATACTACTTATACATGGACAACATTACCCACCGAAAATTATACGTTTTTTTGTGTTAAGCGAGGATCAAGTGCTCAATATTTTAATTCGATAGTTGTTACATATGAGATAATTTCCACCCCATCAGCACCTACAATTACATCAATTACACCTGGGAATGCGCAACTTTCTGTTGCATATACAGCACCCTCATCTAATGGTGGGGCATCAATTACGAATTATGAATATTCAATTGACAATGGAACAACCTTTACAACTTGTTCTCCAGCGGTGACGACAAGTCCGCTTGTTATCAATTCAGGATTAACAAATGGTAGCTCTTACACAGTAAAAATACGCGCTGTTAATTCAGTAGGTAGTGGGGCTGCATCAAATGCTGTATCCGGGACACCTGTTGCACCTAATACCCCAACATTTACCACATCTGGAACCTTGTCTGCGGTTAACACAACCTATGGGTCTGCATCAGCCACTCCAACAAGTTTTACAGCTTCAGGAAGTTCCTTGGACGGTACATCTGTTTTTGTGACACCTCCTTCAGGGTATGAAGTAGCAACAACTTCAGACTTTTCAACAACAATCGGAACAAATACGAGTCCTTTGAGTTTAGGGACAAACGTTTCATTTTCGAACACCACAATATATGTTCGGCTAGCTTCGACAACTGTTGTAGGGTCGTATTCTGGTAATATTCAGGTTTCAGGCGGGGGTGCAACAACTGTAACAATTGCAACCTCATCATCAAGTGTGGCCAAAAAGGCACTTACGATAACAGCTGGAAATCAAACAGTTGTTTATGGTACAGCGCCTTCTACAGTAACTAATAATGGTTCGTACATTGCTACTGGTTTTGTGAACAGTGAAACTTCAAATGTGATTTCTGGAAGTGTTACCTATACAACGACATACACTTCAACGACCGCGGCAGGATCAACAACTTCAATTACCCCAGTTACTTCTGGATTAAGTGCGACAAATTATTCATTTTCAATTGTTAACGGAACCATTACGGTTATTGGATTAGTGCCTTCCGCTCCATCTGTTAGTTCCGTTACTGCAACATCTACTACACAAGTAAGTGTTGCTTTTACTGCTCCAAGCTCAAATGGAGGAGCAACAATTAGTAATTATGAGTTTTCTACTGATGGTGGAAGTACATGGACACTCAGAAATCCGAGTTCAACATCTTCACCTTTAGCAATAGCTGGATTATCTCCTGGTACAACATATTCCGTTGCAATTCGAGCCTTGAATTCAGTAGGAAGTGGTACTTCTAGTTCAACGACAAATGTTACAACCATTACAAACCCACCTTCGATTACAGCTGCTACAGGTGCAACAGTTGATGCTCCTTTTGATGTGACTTTTACAGAAGATGCTTCATGGAGAGGCGCAATTTCAAGTATAACAGTAGGAGGGACCGCACTTGCAGCAGCGGCGTATTCTACAGCAAGTGCGGGTCTTATAACATTCACCCCTTCTGCAAGTGCATTGTTGCAAGCCTCAGGTTCAAAAGCGATTGTTGTAATTGCAACTGGATATTCAAATGCAACACTTACACAATCGATTGGTGTCGGTGCAGCCTCAAAATTAATGATGGTAACTCAACCGACAGCTCCTGCTTCAAATGGTGCGGTACTAGCTACGCAACCTGTGGTGAAAATCACCGATCAATACGGGAATTTAACTATAAGCACAGCAAGCGTTTTAGCAGCAGTTGGTTCAGGAACATGGACATTAGGAGGGACTTCTTCTGTAAGTGCGTCATCAGGCACTGCAACATTTTCAGGATTAACAGCTACAAGTGCCGCGGCAGTAACTGGGGCAACGATTTCATTTACCTCAACTGGCTTGACCGGCGTTACTTCATTAACCTTTAATATAGTTGCGCCTCCAGCTGCTAATGATTTATGTGCAAATGCAACAGTTGTGGCAATTAACGGAACAAGTGTTTCTGGTTCAACTGTGAATGCTTCCTATTCAACTTTGAGTTCAGAGCCTTTTACAGTATATTCAGATGTTTGGTATAAAATGACAACTACTTCAAGTTCAAATGTTGCAATTAATACTACGACATCAGGTGTCGATTATGACATCTACGTTTTTACTTCTTGTCCATCTAGTGCAACAACTTATATTACTAATGGTAATGGAAATACAAATTCTAGTACAAATTCTGAACTTTTATATGTCGGTTTAGATGCGACAACTACCTATTATCTAAGAGTTGCCAATACAACCTCTTCAGCAGGGAGTACATTTATTCTATCTGTTTTGCCCGCTCCTACCAATTTAGCGAGTACAAACACTAGTTGTAATGGATTTACTGCCAACTGGGATGTCGTGACAGGAGCATCAACCTATAACATTGATATTTCATCTACCGCATTGTCAAATTTAAAATCAGAAAACTTTAGTGGTTTTACAACTTCCGCTGGAACTACAGATAGGAGTTCTTCTATGAATACATATACGCAATCAACAGGATGGACAGGGACTCAAATCTATGAAAATGCTGGTGAAATCAAATTGGGTTCAGGAAGCAATTTAGGTTCAATTATTACCCCGTCAATTAGTGCTACTACAAATTCAGGTTCTGGTTTAGTTACATTTGATTTGAGAAAATATGGATCAGATAACACTTCTGTTGTGGTATCAATATCAACTGATAATGGAACTACCTATTCAAACTTGGCGACAATATCTGCTCCTGAAATATTAACTAAGCAATTTGTGAGCTTTAGTAATGCTTCCGCTACAACTAAAATTAAAATAGCCGCTTCAACTGCATCAAATTCAAGATTTTATCTTGATAATATTGAAGTAATAAGTTTATTAGGTAGCTACAAAAACCTCTCCGTCTCAGGCACCTCCCAAACAGTTGCTGGATTGACTCCCAATACAACTTATTATTATCGGGTGCGAGCTACTTCAGCATCAAGTACAAGTGGAAATTCAACATCAGGTACAGTTACTACTGCGGCTTTACCTTCTTCACCAACAGGTACTGGTGCAGCTATTTGTAATTCAGGTACTGCTTCTTTAACGGCATCGGTTGGTGCAAATGAAACAGTTGACTGGTACAGTGCTGCAACAGGTGGTTCAGCGTTAACAAGTGGTTCAACAAGTTTTACAACGCCTAGTATTTCAACCACCACCACTTATTATGCAGAAGCGCGAAATACAAACTCGGGTTGTTTGTCAAGCTCACGTACAGCAGTAATTGCAACAGTGAATCCGCTTTCTGTTGGAGGTACTGCAACTGCATCAGCAAGTAACAACTGTACAGGGGCTTCCACAACTATATCATTGTCTGGAAATACGGGTTCGATTCAATGGCAAGAATCATCAGATAATAGTTCTTTTTCAGCGATAACTGGTTCCAATTCCGCAACATTAACGCTTTCAAATTTACAGAATTCGAAATATTACAGAGCGCTTGTCACAAATGGTGTTTGTGCTGCAGATATCAGTAGTGTTGCATCAATTGTTGTCAATCCATCAGGTACTTATATCGGTGGAGCTACCGGAAATTGGAGTGTTGCCAATAATTGGTGTGGTGGAGTTCCAACAAATACGACAGCAGTGATATTTCCGGCAAGTGTTGCTGTTGATATTAATGTAGATGCAGATGCGGCATCTATTTTAATCCCAGTAAGTTCAAGTTTAACTGTAAAAACGAATAAAAATTTACATGTAACCGGTACACTCACCAACAACGGTACATTTACCATTGAAGATGCGGCGTTCTTCCAGCAAGGAGCTACGGGTACTTCATTAACAGGTTCGGGTACCTACAATGTGCAGCAATCAATTACGGGTGCTTCAAGTGGCACGGCAGCAAATGGGCGTTTTTGGTACATGAGTTCGCCGATGGTTAGTATCCCGCGTAGTCAGTTCGGAACGTATTCAAGTACAGGAAATCGTCTTTGGAATTGGTCTGAGACCAACCAAAATTATGCAGAAATCACTTCAAATACAGATGTGATTACCTACGGAGTTGGTTATGTGCATCGCCGTGATAATAATGCCACTTTGACATTCTCAGCGGCAGGATCAAACGGATTGTATGGCAGTGATTTGACCTTGTCAGGATTGACAAAAACAACTGGTGCTTCTTCGGGTTTCCACCTCATTGCCAACCCGTATACCGCTCACCTAAATTGGCAAGATGTTTACAATGCCAGTACCGCTATGTCGCCAACCTATTATGTGCGCTCATTTAATGCGAATGCAAACGACATCAATGCCTTGGATAGCTACAATAGCGCTGGAAATGCCGGTACTTCCAATTCGAACAATACCACCAATCAGTACATTGCGCCAATGCAAGCATTTTGGGTACAAGTGTTGCCAACGGCAAGCACAACAGGCACGGTAAGTATGTCACGAAGTATGCTGTCTCATCAAAATCATACCTTAAAAGAAGCGATTGATTTTCCAGTGTTTGCCCGTGTTAATTTAGCCGATGGCGCCATGATTGACCAAGCCTTGGTTTACATGAATGCACAAATGGTATCGGGCAATGATATCTATGATTCTGAAAAGTTATTTGTTAGTGGCAAGCCACAACTTTATACAAAAGTAGGGGCTAAGAAATTGGTCATTAACGGGATGCGCAACGATAAAAAGAAAATCTCGGTGCCTTTATATTTAGAGATCCCAAGTTCGAAAACCTATGTGTTGAAGCTGGCTGAATTTAACATCGACAATGGCGTCATTTTACTTGAAGACAAGCAAGAGGGCACAATTCAAGATTTCACTTTGAATGATCAGTATAGTTTTTATGCTTCAAGCGGTGTGTTAAGCAACCGTTTTGTAATTCATTTCTTATTGCCAGACGCTACCATTTCGGCGCAAGGCCCAAGCAATAGTTGGGTTGCCGAAGATGATGCCACTCAGGAAGGTGGAAGTATTTTAGTGAGTTCAAACGGACGTGGAAAAGTCGCCATAGCGCAAGACATCGATGCCGAAGAAAATGGATTGGTTGTAATTCGTGATGCCGCTGGTAGAACGATTTTAACCAGTAGTTTTAGTGGTTCAACAGCAAGTTTTGAACTTAACGAGCCAAGTGGTATTTATTTTGTCGAAGTACAGGTAAAAGGCCAAATCGAAATTCAAAAAATCTTTGTTCAGCAGTAATTTGAGCGTTATGAAACAAAAAACAAACAAGAAAAACTATCAGGCGCCTAAAATTGAGCAAGTGAAACTAGATACCGAAATTTCATTAGTCATGACCTCTCCTGTTGTACCTTCTAACCCAGGAGGTATGCCTCAAATTCCCGAATACGTTCAAAAAATCTTCAAGTTTGGGTGGTAAAAGCGCGGCAGACAGATGCCTTTTGGCTCAATTGGTGTAAAGAAGAACTCGCGCAAGGAAAAAACGTGTTGTTTTTAGCTCGAGGATGGAGTATGTTTCCTTCGATAAGGCCAGGTGCGCGCCTAGAAATAAAGTCTATAGATTGCAGTGAACTTTGCGTAGGTCAGGTTGTGGCCTTTGAGCGAGCAGAACAAATTGTCGTGCATAGGGTCATTAATATTGACCAGCAGTTTTTTCAAACCCAAGGTGATTCCTTGTTGCAAGCAGATGAAATCCATAAATATGAGGAATTGATTGGCGTATTGGAGTCTGTAAATGGCAAACGCCATCATGTTGTGCTTCAAGTGCGCTCATTAAAAAAAACCGAACATTTCTCTAATTATACGCTAAAGCACCTGCTTATTTTGTTGTCATTTCCCCTTCGAAAAGCCAAGCGCTTTTTCAAAGCGCAGACGCCATAATTTGAAGTAAGATCCCCGGCCAAAATGAGCCTCTAGGTATTTTTTATTAGGAAACAGATCAAAAATTGCCAACACCAAACTATTTACGAAAATAGTTTTTGGCTTTAAGCGATTTAAGATATCGATACGTTTTCCTCTGCGGCTCGGTCGGCTTCCTGTCAGGTGGCGTAAAAAAACTTCGTCAAATCGTTTGGAAGTATTCAATTGGTTTTGTGCTATCGCCACAAGGAGTCCCTTTATTTGATCGAGGAGTGATTCAAATGGTTGCGCTCTTGAGTTTTGTCGATCTAGCAATTGGAAGTAAAGATGCAAATCTTGAAGCATGCCTACTTTTAAAGTTTTTCCGCTTTTGAAATGCTTGGCAAAGTGTAGTAGTCCAAAGAGTGCTGCTTCGTCTTTGTCTAATAAAGCAATTGGCAGGTTGTCCACAAGATGTAATTCACGCTCCGAAAGGTGAAGCTCAAGTTGAAGGTTATGTTCCTGTGAAAATGCACGGGTATGAATGTCGATTGCAATGACTCCTTTTGCAATATGGAGAGGAGCGTGTTTACTCAAATACCGCTTATGCCACTTCGATTTATAAACATATCGGGTGGTGGTATAACCCAATTGCTCAAAAAATGCTTGGACTTGATCGAGGTCTTTAGCCTCAATGAGCAGGTCTATATCAGAAATTTGGCGTGTTTTAAGTGAAATGCCATGCCGGAAGTGGAGGTCCCAGCCTTTGAGTAGGGCATACGGAATGTGTTGCTGATCGAATAGTGGCACCAATTCAAAGATTGCCTCTCGTAAAAAGCTCGAATGCAACTGGATTTGCCGCTGATAGTTTTTTACTTTTTCGAGCACAAATGGCGGGAAGTACTTTTGTGCAAGTTCTGGATAAGGTAGCAAGTTGCCTGCCAAATTGGTCGCAATGGCGCGTTCTAAAAAATAAGTCCAATTAAATGGTGGAGCGCTTGTTTGGAGCCCTAATTCGTATTCCGCTGCTTCAATTCCAGGTTTTGTGAGCTTCAATAGCAGCACTAACTCATTTGGTAATTGTGCTTTACTCATGGGCTTTGATAAAATCAATTACCGCCGCAGTAGGGACCACGCCCAATTTGGCTACAGGCAATTCGTCAATGAGTTGCTGAGCCACTTGGCTGTGGTGACTAACATGTTGGGCATCATAGCCATGGTGTATGGTGTAGGCGAGTAATTGCGCCAAGGCTTTTGCGCCAAATAGGGGCTCGAATCTATTTTCTGGATGATGATATGGAAAATATAGGGCGTTAACCATGGCATGGACTGGAAGCGCTTGGTAATACATTGGGGTGTTGTACATGGTCCAGCTTCCGTCGGGTTTGCGCCTGAGTAAGAGTCGGTCGTCGTTAATTAGTTGGGCGCCATTTTCTTGCCAGATATGCGCCATCGTACTTTTACCTACGCCACTAAAGCCAGAAAAAATACGTCCTTTCCCGTCTTGGTGAATGCCCGATGCATGAATAAGTAGGAGTGGTTCTTCAGTGCTCAACACATACCACATTAAGGGTGCCATAGGGTAGGCAAATGGATGCAGTGCGGGTGTGTCTTCAAACGCAATGGCCTCGCTGTAAATATTCCAGGTGCGGGTGGCTGCATTGTAAAATGCTTGTTGTTGCAGCTGGCCATTATCGGGGTGGTATACTAAATACACACGTTGTGCTTCTTGCTGATGGATTTCCCACAAGAGTTGTTCTCCATTTTTTGCTTGGTATAAGCAATTGCTTGTCGTCAGCTGCTGAAAACCTTGGTGGCAATAACACTGAATGGTTGCTGTCGGCGAAGGAGGCTGTAAAAATCCTTCAAAGCCTGTTTCAAAAACGATGTCAAGCGCACTTTGATTGTAGATGCCAAACTGAAAATCGGCGATACAAATGCTACCAATGGGCTTCATGATGCACAGGTAAAGCGGTGTAATTCTTGAATAAAGTGGTCGAAATCGGCATTAATGGTTTCTTGTGGAGCTTCAAAGTTTTCGTAAAGCGCTTTTTTGATGACTTTAGCTTCGCTTCTGTTTTCGAGTTGCTCCCATATAAATGCAGCAACTTCATTGAGCACCAAATACTGGTTAAAATCAGCGACATTGTTTTGCAGTGGTATCAAAAGAAGTTCATCGCCGGTATGTTTACTGACAAACGCATTTTTCTTTTGTGAAATTTCTTTGAGAAGCTGATCCATGGCTTAAAAGTACAAAAAAATCCCGCCTCAAATGAAGCGGGATTGCATGTGAATGAGTAGGGAACTGCTTAGCCGCGCATTTTAGAACGGGCATTGAACTTCTTGTAGTTCATGACGGCTTTGAAATAGACTTCGGCACCACCAATACCACCTGTTGCCTGGTTCAATTTCGAGAAGTTGGCATCGAATGAAACACCAAAACGGAATTGCGAAACTTTCATGCCGAACGTTGCGACAACCGCATCGTTATGGCGGTAGTAAACACCGTAATTGACGCAGTTTGATTTGTTAATACCGGTTACTTTAGAACCTTCTTTAATTGTGTTTTCAAAGGTAACACCTGCTGTAAAGCTGTTGGTGTTGCCTGTGCGGAAATACACCACATTTGGTTGGATACGGAAGTCTGGGTTGCGTGTTGCTAAGTCGGCCCCTCCTTGCACGACCATTTGCATGTACATGCGGTCTCCGGTAAATGACCAAGCCATTTTCGGTTTGATGAGGTGATTGAGTGCATAACCTGCATAAAAAGTAGAGCGGGAACTCAGGCTGTGTTGAAAATAAATACCCGTTCCTAAATCCATGCTTGCATAACTACTATTGATGCTGGTCTCAACACCTCCAGTGGCAGGGTCAAAGGTACCGCCGTTCCATTGGTTTTCCCAAGTTTGGCTGCTGCGATCAGAACCTTGTTGGAAAAAACTAGGGGCTAGACCAATGCTTAAGCGGTTGCGTTTGTCGAGTGCAATGCTGTAATTGATGGGTAATGATACATTGAGTGTGGTGAGGTTGGCAGAACCAGTTTGGTCACTTAACACATTGAAACCGATGCCGAAATTGTTGCGATTGGCCAAACCTTCTTCTTTTACTTTGAATTCGCCGCTCACGTAGTTGCTGCGCATGCCGATGCCCATTTCAGGAACTGTAAGCCATTGCGAACGGTGGTTGGCAAAGAAACTCATGTCTGAGCTGCCAGTTGCGACTGCCGCCGGGTTGTAAATGATTTGTGACTGAGACCAGTTGCTAATCAGACGGTCTGATTGTGCTTGTGCCGACAAGCCAATCATAGAACTAATGGTAACTAATAATATACGTTTCATGTGCTTAACGGAATAGGGTCACATTGCCTTTTTTAGAGCCTGAGCGGCCGTCAATCGTGCGGTAATTTAAAATATAAGTGTAAGTAGCAGGGTTCATCGGCTTTCCTTTGTAGGTGCCGTCCCAGCCTTCATGAACATCGGTTGTTCTGAAAACTTGCTGCCCGTAACGGTTAAAGACGCGAAGGTCAATTTCGGCTAATGCGCCACCTTCTTCAAAGCCGTTGTTGGCATTATTTGTGAAATTGTTATCGGTATCGACATTTGTTAAGACACGGAAAAAGTCGTTTTCGCCGTCTGCATTTGGTGAGAATGAATTTGGAAGCGCAATTTTTACTTGGCTTGCAAAATTAACAGTCACGAGTACAGTATCGTAGGCATAACAGCCGTTGAGCCCGTATTGAATGACGTAGTAAGTGGTGTAGAAAGGTGAAACCGTTAAGGAATCACCTGCAATACATGCGCTACAGCCTAAAATACTGTCGGCCTGAACGCCGCTTGGGTACCAATACAAGTTGCCACCAATCGGTGCTCCTTCTGCATATAAATAGGCATTTTGAAACATGTCAATGGTGGTGTCAGGAATTTGTACGTAAGCGCCAGCAAGGGTGTCGGAGATGGTTCCGGTGACGCTTGGCATTGGCAAAACAGTTACAAATTGTGTGATGGTGCTGTTGGCACCTTGGCTATTTGTTGCTGTTAAGGTAATCGCATACGGGCTTGTTGTACTTGCCGTATTGAAGCAAATTGGGCCCGGGTTGGCACCAACAAAGGTGCTCGGGGTGGCACCGGTGAAGGTCCAGACATAAGTCAGGTCGTCGCCGGTTGAGTTATTGACGACATAAATGCAGTCGCCTTCACATAAAATGTTGTCGGAGTCGGAAATGGTAAAGTTTGCCGACGGTGCTTGTGCCCAAGAAACCAGGCCAATACACGTAAAAAATAGAATGGTTAAAGCTCTCATACGCTTGTAAAAGTTGTACAATGATACGAAAGTACGCAAAAAAGTTTCAATTCTGTTAAAAAACACGTGCTTGAAGCAGTGTAAGTGCCTCTTTGGCAGCTGCAACATCATGTACCCGGAAGATGCGAGCCCCTTTGGTGTAGGCAAGCGTGTTAAGGGTGGTGGTGCCATTTAAGGCTTCTTCGCTTGTGCAATTGAGCGATTTCGTGATCATTGACTTGCGCGAAACACCAATGAGAAGCGGGTGCTCGAGTAAATGCAGTGTTTCGAGTTGATCGAGCAATTCGAAATTTTCCGCGAGACTTTTTCCGAACCCAAAACCCGGATCAATGAGCACGTCTTGAATGCCAATGGCATAGAGTGCTTCGAGTTTGTTCGATAAAAAATGCAAGGCATCCATGACCAATTGCCCTTTTGAAACAAACGAACGGGCTTCGTTTTGAACGGGAGCTCGGTTGTACGTTAATACATAGGGTGCTTTGTGGGCGGCCACGACTTCCCAAAGATTGGCGTCGAATTGACCTGCAGAGATGTCGTTAATGAGGTTAATGCCATTTGAGAGGCCAAAATCGGCAACTTCTGCATGAAAAGTATCGAGCGAAAGCAAGGTTGTTGGAAAATCTTGACGAATGAGCGGTAAGACATCTTTTAATCGCGCAATTTCTTCTTCCGGACGCAACAGTGGCGCTCCCGGACGGGTCGAATGCGCGCCAAGGTCTAAGATAGAAGCGCCTTCTTGGTGCAATTGAGTGGCTCTTATAAGGATGTCTTTTGTTGATTGCGCCCGACTTTTTTCGTAAAAGGAATCGGGGGTTGTATTCAAAATTCCCATTATCTTTGGGGTGCTGAAGTCGTGCAATTCTTGACCTATACGCAAGAAACGACTTTTAGGAAATACAGCATTCGGACTCATTAAAGGAACCATGGCGCAAACAAGCTTACAATACACAAAGGTAATGACTATTTGTCGAGAGATTTTCGAAAAAAAATCAATTGACTACGGTCCGTCTTGGCGCATTTTGCGAGCCAGTTCCCTGACCGACCAAATTTTTATAAAGGCCCAACGCATACGCACCCTTCAAGAAACTGGTCAAAACAAAGTCGGGGAAAGCATGGAAGACGCCTTTGAAGCAATTGTCAATTATTGCATCATGGCACTCATTCAATTGCGTGTGCCGGCTCGTGTGCCCGATACCATGGATGCAGCGCAAGCACTTGTTTACTACGATCAAATGGCGACCGAAGCGAAATCCTTAATGGAACGCAAAAATCACGACTACGGCGAAGCATGGCGTGACATGCGTGTCAGTTCCTTAACAGACTTAATTCTGACGAAAGTGTTGCGCATCAAGCAAATTGAAGACAACGCAGGCCAAACCCTAGTTTCAGAAGGGGTAGAAGGCAATTATTTTGACATGCTTAATTACAGTGTTTTTGCATTAATACATCTCGAAAATTGTTAAGACCCTGTTAATTCGCAGTGCATGGAGCTCGTCTTGCTTAAATTTAACCCTAAACATCTTTTTATGGAGTCACTCGAACGCTATTTACCTTGGTCTATTCGCATCTTAATTGCGGGGCTTTTTCTGATTTCTGCATACGGCAAAGTGTATCCAGACCCTTCTGCCTACGGGACCATTTCGATGTTTGAAATTAAGCAATTGTACCCGATGGGCTTTAATCCTTTTTTAGCAAAAATCTTTTCAAGATCATTAATTGGATTTGAATTTGGTTTAGGCCTCCTTATTTTGTTTCCTTTTGACCTCAAAAAATGGGTCATTCCGACAATTATTGGCTTGTTAAGTGTGTTTGTCGTGCAATTGTCTTATGAATTGATGACAAAAGGCAATGTTGGAAATTGCGGTTGTTTTGGCGCTTTATTGCCCATGACGCCGTTAGAAGCAATTCTTAAAAACCTATTGTCGATTGGTTTGTTGGCCTTGCTTTACACGCGTTATGCTGCTCAACTCCCGACGCGCAGTAATTTTTGGGTCTTAACAACCGTAGCGCTTGCCAGTATGTTGGTCTTGTTTATGGCGGTACCTACCTATAAAGAAACCACCACTATGGCTGCAGCTGCTTCTGATACGCCTACCGAAACAATGCCAACGAATCCGAAAACGGATCCGAAAGCTACACTTGCAGTGGCTACAACCGAAGCGCCAAAAGACACATCCGCTAAAAAAGTTCAGGAGGAAGGTCCGAAAGCCAAAAAATCAGGTTTTGCTGCGTATTATTCGGACATCGATAAAGGCAAAAAACTCCTTTGCTTTTTTGCACCAAGTTGTGACCACTGCCGCGCAACCGCAAAGGCACTAACCGCCATGAAAGCCACGGCACCCGATTTGCCGCCAATCCAGATTTTGTTCATGGACGAAGCTGCCGAAGAAATCCCTGATTTCTTTAAGTTTGCGGGCGCATCTTACCCCTACAAAGTGCTTGATATTATTAAATTTTGGGAAGTTTTAGGGGGCAATCGCGATGTGCCAGGTGTGGCCTATTTGTGGAACGGAAATGTCGTGAAGTTTTACCATAGTCCGGAAGGCCCGAGCGCTTTCAACAAAGAAGACTTGAAAACCCAATTGCAGAAGCAGAAATTACGCCCTTAAAAAGCGTATTTTCGTTCATGCAGAAAAAAATACTCGCAGCAAATTGGAAAATGAATTTGTTGCAACCCGAAGTGCAGCAATGGTTGCAAAGCTATCAAGCCTTACAATGGGCCTCGTCTTCCTGCGAGGTGCGCGTGTATCCGAGTAGTGTCTATTTATCAACTATGACCGATCTGTTGCCGCATGTGGGCGCACAAAATGTGCATACCCAGCCAAAAGGAGCCTTTACTGGTGAACTTTCGATTGCGCAGTTAAAAAGTTGTGGCGTAAAATCTGTACTTATTGGGCATTCCGAAAGACGCACACTTTTTCATGAAGACAGTAGTCTGATCCAAGAAAAAGTGGCAGCATGTTCATCCGAAGCGTTCGAATTCATATTTTGTTGCGGCGAGTCGCTTGAATCGCGCCAAGCTGCGACGCATGTTTCGGATGTTATTGCTCAACTTGACGCCGAATTAACGGTACTTACTTCCGAATTATTACCCTTGATAAGCATCGCTTACGAGCCCATTTGGGCAATTGGATCAGGGCTCAGCGCAAACACCGAACAAATTAACGAAATGCACGATGCCATTCGTGAATGGCTTCTTGCGCGCTTTGGCCAAGCGGCAGCTTCGGTATGTATTTTGTATGGTGGCAGCTGCACGCCTGAAAACGCGGCCGAAATTTTTGCATGCCCGAATGTGAACGGCGGGCTGATCGGTGGTGCTTCACTTGATGCGGATCGATTTTACGAACTCTTCCAACTCCTTTGTGCATGAATTATTACGAACTCCGTGTCCAATTCACTGATTTTTCCTCCTGGAACGACATCATTGTGGCCTATTTAGCCGAACTTAATTTTGAAAGTTTTCAAGAGGAGGCTCCAGTTGTTTGTGCCTACATTCCGGCTCCCGATTTTGATGCAGTAGCCATTCAACAGCTAATGAAACAGCTCAATGCGGAAGCACAAGTGGTGGCATCCTATGACCTGCAGTTGATGCCACAGCAAAATTGGAATGCTGAATGGGAATCGCAATTTGAGCCGGTAGTGATTGATGAGCGCCTGCGCATTGTGGCTCCTTTTCACCAATTGCCAGCGACAACAGGCCTTGAAATTGTCATTGAACCAAAAATGAGTTTTGGAACAGGGCACCACCAAACCACACATTTAATATGTAAAACCATGTTTGATTTGTCGTTGACGGGCAAAACAATCCTCGATATGGGTTCTGGTACAGGGGTGTTAGCAATTTTGGCCGAGCAATTGGGAGCAGCTTCAGTGGTGGCCATTGACATTGAAGAATGGTCGGCCGAAAACATCGTCGAAAATGCCCAACGCAATCAGTGTTCACGCATACAGGCCATTTTCGGTGGCGAAGAAACGATTCCAAACACTCGTTTCGATTGCATTTTAGCGAACATCAATAAAAATGTGCTCTTGGCCCAATTGCCACGCTATGCGGCTGTGGCCAAAACAGCAGCCGATTTGTTGTTAAGTGGCTTTTTTGTAGCCGATGTTCCCGAATTAATTGTCGCGGCCGAAGCGGTCGGTTTTACCTTCAAGCAACAACATGCCCTCGAAAACTGGGCCGTTCTCCATTTTCTAAAAAAGTAAGCTATGAAGCGCTTTTCCCTCCTGATTATCTTACTGAGTTTCCAACAACTCGTAGCCCAGACCTTTCCGGCCGAACGCGATAAATTTGTCAAAACATGGCAGCAATTGGTCACCGATGAAGCTGCCCAATCCTATTTAAAAGACGAATTGCCTCAAAAAATTAAGGGCTCTTTGCTCAATGAATCGCAGTACAAGCGCTTAGTCGACAATTGCAATAAGTTGGCCGCAAAAGAAGTCGCGCTGTACCCTGAAATTTTTCAGTACGTTCAGGCAAGTGTGGCCATCGTCGAACAGAAAGTACCGGCTGAATTGGCCACTCCTTACTTTACCTATGTGCTGAATTATGCGGCCGACCCCGACGAAAAATTGAGCCGTTTATTGGCCTTTTCAGCCGACTTTTTCCGCTACAATGCGCTGTATAAAGAACGCGACTATCGCTGGTTGGCAATGGGCGGTACACTCAGCTGGGAAGAGACCAAAAGTTTGCGCATCAAAGCCACTCAAGTCAATTTAAAATGCATCCGATACAATGCCGAAAAACAAGCTGAGGATTCAATTGTGGTCTATGGAACTTCGGGATATTATGACATTCAAAGCAACAAATGGCAAGGATCGAGCGGAACGCTAACTTGGGAAAAGGTCAAATTGCCTAAAACCGAAACTTATGCCACCTTGCGCGGCTATAAATGTGATTTTGCAACAGCCAAATTAAAGGTCGATACCGTGGCGCTTTCGACACCGTATTTCCCGACACCCATTTTGGGTAAACTTACAGACCTCACGACGTTAGATTTAGGTGAACAAGAAAGTGCGCCACAGTTTGTTTCGTATGAAAAGCGCCTGAAAATCCCGAATCTCCGTGAGCAAATGGATTACGACGGCGGATTCACCTTGGAAGGAGCTGACTTTCTCGGGAAAGGAAGCCCCGAAAAACCCGCTAAATTAATCTTTAAACGCAATGGGGCGCCTTTATTTGAACTTAGTGCGCTCAGTTTTGACATGACGCCAAGCCAGATCATGGCGCGTAATGTGCGTGCGGTGTTGCGCTACAAAAATGGCGATTCGTTAAGCATTCAAGATTGCTTTTTTACCTTCAATGAAAAAGAGCAAGAATTGCGTTTGGCCGCCACTAAAAAAGGCAGCGATTACTATCCGTTCATTGACAGTTATTTTCAAATTTATGCCTTTGCGCCGGTATTGTGTTGGAAAAAGGGGAGTGCTGACCCGATTTTTACTTACGATGTCGGGACGCCGACCGAACAACGGGTGGCTCAGTTCGAATCGATGAACTTTTTTGACCCGAGCCTCTACCAACGGTTCGCCGCAATTAATGGCCCCCATCCGTTTACCCTGATTAACAGTTTGGTAGAAAAGCAAAACAAGACCCTCTTTACCGAAGGGGAGTTGGCCAATGCCTTGAAAAAAACCATCGATCAAGTCAAGCCGCAATTTGTCGACATGAGTGCAGCGGGCTTTTTGCGCCAAGACCCGCTCACGAAAAAAATCAATGTTACGCCCAAACTAATCGCCTATGCCCAAGCTACATCGGGCTCTGGTGACTACGATAATTTGGCATTGGAAACCGATTTGCGCATGCTCAGTATGCCCGAAACCAAAGAGCAAATTGCTGCAGATCCTTTTTTACAAGACCAAGCCAAGCGCATGGAACGCACGAACAAACGCCGACGCACCCAACAGGCTTACGCGCGCATCCAGCTCGATAAGCAAGAATTGCAGCTCAACGAAGTGGCACAAATTACACTTTCAAGTGCTCAGCAAACCTATATTTATCCCGATTCTTCGTACGTGACAATGTACCGCAATCGCGATATCGGATTTTCAGGTTGGTTGGTTTCCGGTAAAGCAGAGTTGCAAACCCGTTATTCGAAATTCGATTACGAAAAGTTCACCGTTCATATTTTAAGTACCCTCGAGACAGTCTTGCGTGTGCAACCATTGCGCAAAGAAGACGGCACTGAACCCATTTTAATGTTTAGCTCTCTTAAAGGACTCAAAGGCGAATTACTCATTGACCTTCCCGATAATAAATCTGGCAAACATGCCGACAACGGGCACTATCCACGTTTGCAATCCATCGAGCAAACACGTGTTTACTACAACGACCCTTCGATTTTAAAAGGCGCCTACGACAGCACGCGCTTTTATTTTGCAGTGGCTGCCTTCGAGCTCGACAGCCTCGATAATTTTTCAGAAGCAACCTTGCGACTTGATGGCCAATTGGTTTCGGCAAAAATCTTCCCGACCTTCAACGAGTCCTTGCGCATTATGGCCGATTACTCGTTTGGTTTTGTGAAAGAGGCACCGACCGAAGGCTATGCCTTTTACGAAACGACATCCCGGTATAAAAATAAAATTTACTTGTCGAATAATGGCTTGCAGGGTTCCGGAACTCTCGAGTTTTTGCATTCAAAAAGCATCTCTAAAAAACTCACCTTTTTACCCGATTCAACCATCGGATTGGCTCAGTTTAGTAGCCCAGAATTGGCAACAGGAACCCGCTATCCGCTTGCGCATTCCGAAAATGCCCTGATCACCTACCAACCGCGCAAAGAGTTGTTAAAAATCACGAGTTATGGCGAAACGCCGGTTGTGTTGTTTTCAGAAGAAGTTTTGCTAGACGGGCAGTTGTTGCTCGATAAAAAAGGCATGACGGCTGCAGGGCGCTTGAGCTACAAAGAAGCCCAACTAAATTCGTTGGCCTACAGTTTTACCAACGAAGACATCCGCTCTGACAACGCGTCGTTTGCCTTGCGCAATAAATTCTCGTCGTACGGTGAAAACCCACTTGCCATTCAGTCTGACGAAATGAAGGCGCACATCAGTTTTAAAACACGCATGGGCGAATTTACCTCAAATGGCACCAAGCGCATCATGTTTCCGGCCAATGCCTATTATTGCCAAATGGACAAGTTCACGTGGTTCATCGATGGCGAGTCGCTCGACTTCAAGAAAAATAAAGGTGGCGAAACGACCTTCGAAAGTGGGGCAGATCTAGCACGCAACAACTTTTTCTCGACGCATGAAAAGCAAGATTCCTTGCAATTCAAATCGTTAAGTGCCAAATATGACCTCAAAACGCAGCTCATTTTATGCGATGCCGTCGATTACATCCAAGTAGGCGATGCCCGAATTTTTCCAGATTCAATGCGTGTGCGCATCCGAAAAGCAGCGGCCATGGATACCTTGAAAAATGCAAAAGTGGTGGCCAACTATATTACCAAATTCCATTCATTTACCAATGCCACCATTAAAATTTCGGGACGAAATGCCTACGACGGGAACGCCACCTATCCGTACTACGACCGTGATAGCCTGCGCACTGAAATAACCATGACAAGTTTGGCTTATAAAAATGCAGTCAGTACGGCAGAAGGTGAAATTCTTGAAAAAGCGAACTTCATGCTGAGTCCTGAATTCGCCTATTATGGGAAAGTCACTATTAAAGCCTCCAATCCGGGCTTGTTTTTAGAAGGTTCGACCAAACTCATCCATCCGTGTCAGTACACCAAATCTTGGATGAGCTTTAAAGACACCATTTTAGCGAAAAACATCCAAATTCCGATTGCCGAAGATCCTCGAAATGCCAAGGGCGAACGTTTGGCTGTCGGATTTGTTTGGCGTCAGACCGAACGCCAAGATAGCCTGCGCATCTACCCAAGTTTCTTGTCAAAAATGGAAGGCCCTGACGACCCTTCGTTGTTTAAAAGTTTCGGTTATGTTCAATACAACCAAGCACTCAAGGAATTTCAGGTCGGAAGTAAGGCGCGCCTAGATGGCAGCGATTCTTTGAGTAACTTATTAAGCCTCGATGTCGAGAGCTGTCAGATGAATGGTTTTGGCGACATCAGTTTAGGGATTAAAACAGCCGATCTGACCATGGAGTTATACGGTAAAATCTCATACAATCAAGAAACTTCCAAAACGCGAATTGCAGCAAATGCCCGCATCCAGCTACCGCTCGACAACAGTGTCCTTGATGCCTTTATTGCACGTACAAAACTCCAAGAAGGTGCTAAAGAAGTAGACATTAAAAAACCAATCTATGGCTTGCGCAATACCTTCAATCATTGGGGAAGTGCCAAAGAAATGGAAGAATTCTTTAAAGATTTTGACGAAGATAAATTGCGAAAAATGCCAGCGGCTTACCACCAAACCTTCATTGTTAGCGGCTTGGTCCTTGAATCATTCGGGAGCAACAAACCAAGTTCGAAAAAACTCGATAAAGGCCTGATTTCAACCAATCAACTTGTTGGCTTAATTAGTGTCAATGGCACGCCCATTTTACAAGAAGTCGAGTGGGGGCAGTTTTACACCCAGTGTTTTTCGGATCAATGCAATCCAGGCTTTATGTGGGAGCTGCGTATGTTCGATGACACCAAGTATTTCTTTTCCTATGAAGTCTTGAAAAAAGACGGTGAAATGAGCATCTATGCATCTGATAAAGCATTTACAGATGCAATCAATGCCATTAAACCTGAGAAACGTAAGACGAAAAATTTTAATTTTACGGCCATCGATGAAGGAAGCGCCGCAAATTTGCTCGCCAAATTCAGAGGTTACTTTTTAGTCAAATAGAACACATGCTCGCTTTAGCTGTCATCCTTATTGGGTATTTACTTGGTTCAATCCCGACTGCTGTATGGGTCGGTAAGTCTTTTTGCCAAACCGATGTGCGCGAGCACGGAAGTAAAAATGCCGGCGCCACCAATACCTTTCGGGTACTCGGCAAACGCTATGGTTGGATTGTGTTGCTCATTGACATTGCGAAAGGAACTTTAGCTGCCAGCCTTCCCCATTTCATTGACCCAAGTCAGTTGCAAGGTTACAAAGACGAGTTCTTGATATTGCAATTGTTGGCTTCGTTTAGTGCGGTCTTCGGACATGTGTATCCAGTTTTTGCCGGGTTTCGTGGCGGAAAAGGTGTGGCTACTTCGCTTGGTATCGTTATTGGAATCAACCCGCCAGCAGCTGCGGTGTGCCTTAGCATTTTTCTGGTTGTCTTTATCAGTTCGCGTTATGTATCGTTAGGGGCTATTTCGGCAGCACTTTGTTTTCCGATTGTTTCGTATTTCTTGATTCACGACGACACCCGCATCATGATCATTTTTACTGTGATTTTAGGACTCCTTGTCATTTGGGCCCACCGCAAAAACATTGAGCGTTTGCGCAACGGGAACGAAAATAAAATGAACCTTTTTTCAAAAAAAGCGTAAGACCCAAGGTTTTTTTAGACGCTTTTGACAAAACGTTTGCATCCCTTATTGGCCCTGCTTTTTGTCGTATTTAATACGCTCGGGGTGCTCTATGCCCAATCGATGTCGGCCATCGAAAAACGGGCGGCATCGGCTTTTGATCACGGAAATTACATCGAAGCCTTACCCGATTACCGTCAATTATTGGCGCAAAACCAAAAAAATCCGAACTATAATTACCGCTATGGCACCTGTCTGTTTTACACGACAGACATCAATCAGGCGGCCAAATATTACGATGTTTTAATCGCAAAAGGAAGCATCCCTGACCCCACTTTGTACTATTACCGCGCTCGAATTTACCAGCATCAGTTTTTGTTTCGAAAGGCAATTGAACATTACCAAAGCTACCAGAAAGAAAGTGTTTCGTTAAAACATCCGCTAGACGTCAGCGAAGAAATTGCCCAATGCGAGCGAGCGCTCGAACAATTGCATGCATTCGGGACACTTCAAGTGCTTAAAAAGCAACAAGCGACTAGCGCATTTTACGAAGCTTATGTTTTTGCAGACCAAAGCTACAGTTTTTACAAGGCAGCCGAAGTTCATGCAAAAAACAATCAGAAACATGCCTACACTCCCATTTACGCCTTCAAACGCGGCATGAAATACCGTATTTTTGCTTCGTATGGAACTTCTGGTGATCAATTAGACCTATACATACAGCGAAAAAATGCCGACAATAATTGGGATGAAATCGTCCGGATTAGTGGGCCAGTCAATACAGCTCTTGACGAAGGCTGGGCCTTTTACGACGAAAGCAGCAAAAAACTTTTTTACAGTTCGAAGTTTCAGAGTATTGGCGGCTACGATCTTTTTTCGGCTGATTTTGATTTAAGTACAGCCATTGCAAGTGCCTCGGTGGCACTAGGCTTTCCGTACTCAAGCCCCGACGACGATCTTTTTTACGTCGTCGATCCTGGGGCCAATCGGGCCAATTTTGCCTCGAATCGGAATGGACAGCTTCATCTCTATGAGTGTTTTTATATCGAAACAAATGCCGCGCCGCGCTCCTTATTTTTCTTTACAGGTATTTTGATGGATCAGATCGATGCCACGAACCATTCGGTGCGCCTTGAATTTGAAGATCCTGTTAGTGGCGAACGCTTTGGTCCGTATACCAGTGAACAAGATGCAAGCTATGTTGTTGGCCTGCCCGGAAGCGGAACTTACCTGATGCGTGTCAGTATAGTTGGGGCTTCCAAGACCTTTGAGCAAGAAATAACTTTGCCAAACTTGGCACCCACAAAAGCGCTTGTTCAAGAATTGCGCTATGCCATGGTCGATTCCAAAGAAAAGCTAGAGGTCGTCCAACGCATCATCGATAAAGAGCGCTTACAAGGTGTCGAACAGCTAGCCGCGATGCAGCAAGTCAGTGCCCGCCTCGAGCCAAATGTAAGAGCTTGGAATCATGCCTCAACTGCTAAACTGACCCCAAGTTTTGAGCAAGAATGGGGCATTCAAACAAGCGATACGACTCAGTTTGTTTCAATACTAACAGATTCTTTACTGGCCGCTGAAGTGAGTCTTGAAAACCAAGTGCGCCTCACCGAAGTGTTGCGTCAGGCATATGCAAGCCAGCTCGAAGACCAAGAAACGTTAGTGGTACAGTTGTCTGAAGCTTTAAAAGCACCCGTTCCAGATCAAAAACGCCTTTTGGCACTTCAGAAAGCCATTCAGCAATCCGAAGATTCATTGCAGTTTATTGAAGCGTGGTTGCAACTCAATAAAGAAGCCAATATTCCGAATCTCGAAGTACTTGCCAAGATTCAGGCGCTTAATGAGCGGGCGCAAGAACTTCAGCACGTTCAAAACACAGCGCTTTTGATCGAAGAATGGCATGCGGCACAAACCGAAATTTCCAGTTATTTGAGCCTTGCCGCTTTTGATGCAGCCAGTGCGCTTGAACGTAAAAAACGTGATGAAACAGTGGAGTTACAAGCGCTCATCGCGCAAGAACAGCAATTAGAGAATCGTCAACAAGCCTTACAAACGCAACTCCAAAAAGAGCAAACAGCTTTAGCGACACAATCCAAAAAAGAACAACTTCAAACGCAAGCCAGCATAAGCGCCCATCGCGATGAATTGGCACAACTAACGCTTGAAGCAAAGACGCTGCGTCAGGAGCGCGAACAACAAGCCATGAAATTGGAACACTTGCAACTCAGCCAATTCGCAGAACAAGTGGTGCTTGCTTCCGAAAAACAGCAGTTGCCTTCACGCAATTTGCAAGAATCGGTCGAAGAATTGCAAGCGCAGCACCAGCAATTAAAAGAGATGGCGCAAGTAATTCAAACGGAAGCGCAAACGAATGTAACTTCGAATACAACAACTACAACTCCGAATACAACAACTACAACTCCGAATACCTCAACAAATTCGGAAACAACGACAGATCCGAACGCAGCGTCACAAGCGGCCACCACCGGAACACAAGCGATAACGGGAA
>JBDLQL010000016.1:0-45442 GCA_039800565.1 Bacteroidota bacterium
AATCAATAATGCTCGGATCGGTTGGCAAGGTGCGCGGCGAAACAACACGCACTAAATGCCCATTTTCATCGAGCAAGTACTTTTGAAAATTCCATTCTACCTTGCTGTCTTCTAGGTTGTTCTTGCTCTTTTCGGTTAAAAAATGATACACCGGATGCATGTCGTTTCCTTTGACGCTTATTTTAGACATCATCGGAAAACTAACCCCATAATTCAATTTGCAAAAGCTGGCAATTTCTTCGTTGGTACCTGGCTCTTGGCTTAGAAAATCATTGGCCGGAAAACCAACTATTACAAAGTTTTTGTCCTTGAATCGCGTATACAATTCTTCGAGTTGTTCGTATTGGGGTGTTAGGCCACACTTCGAAGCGGTATTAACAACCATGATTTTTTTGCCTTTTAAAGTGGCGAAATCAAAGATTTTTCCGTTGATGTCGTTGACTTTAAATTGAAAAATACTTGCCGTATCGGAAGGTAAAAAGCTCATGAGAAGAATGCAAAAAGAAACTAAAACTGTTTTCATCGATGTTTTTAATTAAAACAATACCTCACAAAGATAGTTCGACTTGGAACAAAATTTATTTTTTTACGAATAAGTTCAAGATGCTTAGAATTCTAGTTTGTTTTTGCTTGCTACAATCGGTTGCCCAAGCCCAACGCATGTCTGGTTTTTGGCAAGGTATGCTCTATCTGTCAAGTGAAACTACAGACAAGCCTCGCATTCCCGTTTATATAGACATCTACGTGACAAATGGGTTGGTCGACGGGAAAATGAGGATCGAAAACAATGGTGGCGCCACCATTTACCCAATCAATGGGACCTATTCAGAATTAAAAATGAAACTTTATACCATGAAGGCGACTTGGTATTACCTTCCTGAATTCGCACTGACACCTTCTAACTACTCGTTAACATACAATCCAAAAACCGGATACTTGGAAGGTACTTCTGACAAAGACAGCTACCATTTAATTTTATATAAGAGTAGCGGTGAAATTGCGGCGCTCAAAGCACCCTATTTGCCGAAAGAATGGCTCGTGCGCTTTCAGCAAGAATTAAAAGACGGGCTTTCTGCTCCAGCAATTCGCAAACAAGAGTTGCTACAATTTGAATTGAAGCCCATCTACTTTGATTCGGACCAAGCGCTCATCAAGGCAGAATACGAAGACTATTTACGGGAAGTTATTCGGATGGTAAAAAGTCATTCCGATTTGCGCATTGAAATAACGGGTCATACCGACGCCGATGGGTCGGATGCCTATAACATGATCTTGTCACGAAAACGCAGTGAAGCGCTGATTGCTTTTTTAGAAGCGAATGGACTGCCTAAAAATCGGGTTGTTGTTCGTTATAAAGGTGAACGCGAACCCATCGACAGCAACACGACAGAAAGTGGCAAGCTTCACAACCGCCGCATCGATATTCGCTTTATATAACCTTTACAACTCAGCCAATTTGGCTTCTAGCAAGGCAATTTTAGCCAATGCATCGGCCTCTTTTTTACGCTCGTTATCAACGACTTGCGCAGGAGCTCCTGACACAAAGTTTTGATTGGAGAGTTTACCTTGAACACTCTTTAAAAAGCCTTTTGTATACTGAAGTTCTTCTTCGATTTTCTGTTTTTCAGCATCGAGGTCAATGCTGTCACCAAACGGAATAAAATACTCGGTTCCATCGACAATAAAACTATTTGCTTTTTCAACCTTCTCAGAAACGTATTCGAGCTGAGACAAATTACCCATTTTAACCAACACACTATCAGCGATTGAAGCCATAGAAGCAGGCGCCTTAATAAATAAGTCGAGTTTGACCTTTGTGGCAATGCTATTGTTTTTGCGGATTGTACGAATGTTTGCGATGATTTCGGCATTGCGCTCAAAATCAGTCAGCGGCGCTTGTTGAACCTCTTTGACTTGAGGCCATAGAGCCATCATGATGTCGTTTCCGGCTTCACGGTCGCGCAATGAATGCCACAATTCTTCCGAAACAAATGGTGTAAACGGATGTAATAATTTGAGTAAATCTTCAAAGAATGAAATTGTGCGTTCAAGGGTGATGGCGTCGATTGGTTGCTCGTAACCAGGCTTGATCATTTCAAGATACCATGAGCAAAAGTCGTCCCAGACTAATTTGTAAATCGCCATTAGCGCATCGGAAATACGGAATTTGTCGAAATTATCATTGATTTCAGATAAGACCTGCGCAAAGCGATTTTCGAACCATTCGATCGCAACCTTACTTGAAGTTGCTTGCTCGATTTCACGGACTTCCCAAGAAGATACCAAACGAAATGCATTCCAAATTTTGTTGGTAAAATTGCGCCCTTGTTCACATTGCGAACTATCAAATGGCAAGTCGTTTCCAGCTGGCGATGAAATTAGGATGCCGACACGAACCCCATCGGCTCCGTATTTTTCGATTAATTCGATCGGATCTGGTGAATTCCCTAGAGATTTTGACATTTTTCGGCCGAGCTTATCGCGAACAATACCGGTGTAGTATACATTTTTGAAGGGTAAATCTCCTAAATATTCGTATCCGGCAATGATCATGCGGGCTACCCAGAAGAACATAATTTCTGGAGCCGTTACTAAGTCATTGGTTGGGTAATAATATTGAATTTCAGGATTGTTAGGCTGTGTAAGGCCATTAAAAACAGAAATTGGCCATAACCAACTCGAGAACCACGTATCTAAAACATCTTCGTCTTGACGCAATGCAGACGGATCGATTGCCATGCCTGCTTTTTGAGTCGCTGCCTCAACGGCATCTTCTAAGGTTTTAGCAACTACAAAATCTGAAGGACGATCGCCGTAATACCATGCAGGGATGCGGTGACCCCACCACAATTGTCTGGAAATGCACCAATCTTTGACGTTTTCCATCCAATGACGGTACGTGTTTTTGAATTTTTCGGGATGAAACTGAATGTCACCGTTCATGACATGATCGAGCGCAGGCTGTGCCAATTCTTTCATGGAAACGAACCATTGGAGCGACAATTTAGGTTCAATGACGGCATTGGTGCGTTCCGAATAACCCACCTTATTGATGATGTCTTCGGTTTTGACTAAATATCCTTTTGATGCCAATTCGGTCTCGATTGCTTTACGCACTTCGAAACGGTCTTGCCCTTCGTAATGAGCTCCATTGGCATTGAGCGTGCCGTTGTCGTTGAATAAATCAATACTTGGCAAATTGTGTTTCTGGCCAAGTTCGTAGTCGTTGGTATCGTGAGCGGGCGTTACTTTTAAGCAACCCGTTCCAAATTCCATGTCAACGTATTCGTCGGCAATAACTGGGATTTCGCGATTGGCAATTGGCACTAATACTTGTTTGCCGACAAAACGACTGTAACGTGGATCAGATGGGTGAACACAAATTGCGGTGTCACCTAATATGGTTTCAGGACGGGTGGTTGCAATAGTTAACCATTCATCGGTTTCACCAATGATTTTGTAACGCACATAAAACAAGCGCGAATTGACTTCTTTGTATAAAACCTCTTCGTCAGATACGGCAGTAAGTGCTTCAGGGTCCCAATTGACCATGCGCACCCCTCTGTAAATCTTTCCTTTGTTAAAAAGGTCAATAAAGACATTGATGACCGACTCCGAATATTCGGGGTCCATGGTAAAGTGCGTACGCTCCCAATCGCACGATGCACCTAGTTTTTTAAGTTGTTCGAGAATAATTCCGCCATGCTTTTCTTTCCATTCGAACGCATGTTTTAAAAATTCTTCGCGGCTGAGGTCTGATTTTTTAATGCCTTCAGCACGCAATTTCTGAACGACTTTGGCTTCTGTTGCAATAGAGGCATGGTCGGTACCAGGTACCCAACATGCATTTTTTCCAAGCATGCGTGCACGACGCACTAATACGTCTTGGATGGTGTTGTTGAGCATGTGCCCCATGTGTAACACACCAGTTACATTGGGCGGTGGAATAACGACAGTATACGCTTCGCGGTGATCAGGCTCAGAGTGAAAATACCCTTGGTTAAGCCAGTGTTGATACCATTTTTCTTCCGCTTTAAGCGGCTCGTACGTTTTTGCGATTTCCATTGCTCCGAATTATGAAGCGCAAAGATAACAAATATCGCGCTACCTGAGCAGTGGTAATCCTAGTTGGTGGTAGGAGAATCTGACTGCGAAAGCACGGTTCCTTTGATGGTCAAGACAACAGGCTCGCCAGCATTTGAAAACACAGTAATTGTTTTGGTAAAGGCCCCAACACGTTTGGTATCGTAATGCACTTTAATGACGCCTTTTTTTCCTTTTCCGATCGGAGCTTCTGGTTTTTCGGCAGCCGTACAACCACAAGAAGTTTGAACGTTAGAAATAACGATTGGTTTTTTAGTCGTGTTTTTGAATTCAAATACAAACAATTCTTCTGAGCCATAAGGAATGTTCTCGCGAACAATTTCAAGGGTTGTAAATTGAAGCGCTGGCTTTACAGCTTTTGTAGTTGGTGTTGTTTGAGCAAACATTGCATTCACACAAACTAAAAGGAAAGAAAGGATGGTAAGTTTCATAACAAATAAATTTTATACAAGTGTAGTAAAGCTGTAACGTAGATTGTCAAATTTAACAGATTTTTAGCAAGCACCTACAATTAGTTCGCTTAAACCTGGATAAAATGCGTTCAATTTGCCAATTAATTGATCCTTCTCGTACCAAAACACCGCATCAATTCCTTCTTCTGTTTGAGGTGTTGTTGATAAATCACCTGTGTAATTCATGACGTACCAGGTATTTTTTTTAAGGTAGGATTTACCTTTTTTTTCGAAAACATGATAAGTAACCCCGCATTTTGAAATGAGTTCAAGTTTACCTGTTAGCCCTGTTTCTTCATAAACTTCTCTTAGTGCAGCTTCACGTGCTGACTCGCCTTTTTCTATATGCCCTTTAGGTAAGTCAAGTTTTGAAAAGCGCTTGATTAATAAAAAAGTTGATTGCTCTTTGATCCGGACCAAACCCCCAGCGGTTTTGCGGCGTTTAAAGGCGTTGAAAAACGCGTTCATGGCCAATTTCGGGTCAGGCGCAATGACTTGAAAAAACAAGCGCACGTTCATCTACGAAAACTTTGTATTTTTGCCCCATGAAAGCGAATACTGAATTGGCGTTAAAGGTAGCCGAAATCTTATTAAAAACGAAAGCGGTGCGTTTGCAACCAAACAATCCGTTTACCTGGGCTTCGGGCTGGAAGTCACCAATTTACTGCGACAACCGCATTACACTTAGCTTTCCTGAAGTACGCACATTTATTCGTCAAGGGTATGCGCAGTGCATTCTTGATCAATTCGGAAAACCAGATATCATTGCCGGAGTTGCTACCGGAGGGATTGCCCAAGGCGCGTTAATTGCCCAAGAACTCGGACTGCCCTTTATTTATGTCAGAAGTGCTGCAAAAGGGCACGGAATGGAAAACCTCATAGAAGGCGCCTATGAAGCAGGCCAAAAAGTACTTGTCATTGAAGATCTGATTTCGACAGGTGGCAGCAGTTTAAAAGCAGTCGAGGCCTTGCGTGCAGGTGGTCTAGAAGTGAAAGGCTTGCTTGCCATTTTTACCTATGGTTTTTCAGTAGCCGATACTGCCTTCGAACAAGCCAATTGCCCATTTGTCACCCTGACCGATTACAGCACCTTGCTCGATGTGGCGATCAAAACCAATTACGTTTCAGAAAAAGACCTCGAAACCCTTCGTGAGTGGCGCAATTCGCCAAGCACTTGGAATCAGTAGTTTTATGCGAATCGAAAGTGAGCATTTATCGTTTGATGTTGAGCCCGCTCAACTCGTGGACTATCTCTCGATCGTTCCGCATTTCGAACACCTTTTGCCAGCAGATCAAATCAGTGCCTTTGTCGCAACCGATTCAAGTTGTTCGTTTACCGTAAAAGGGAATATTCCGATTTCATTTTCTTTAGTTGAATCACATCCGACACACTTGCGTTTTGAATCAGGAAAAACCAGCCCATTTCGCTTCTCGTTGGTGCTTCAACTTGAACCTACAACGACAGGTTGCACAGGGCGTTTTGTTTTTGAAGCAGACGTCAATGGGTTTATGAAACTTTTGATTGAAAAGCCGCTTTTGAAATTGGCCAATGAAATGGCGCAGCGCTTGCAACACGAATTACGTTAAGACAAAACGCAGCTCTTTTAAATCGTAGGCTTTTAACCCCGATTCTTGATTTAATAGTAATTTTCCTTGTGCGTCGACGCCGATAAGTATTGCCGTAAACAATTCATTATTGGCTTCAAATTGAAGCTGCTTTCCTTTACCATACAAGGCTGCTTCAAAACGCGCTTTTAAAGTGTCGATCGGCTCGTAAATCCAGGACTGATGGCCATTAGCAAGCGCTATAAATTCAGTCATGACGGTAAACGGCCGAACGCTGACGCCTGTTTCTTCTAAAATGGAAGTCGCGGCAAGGTTTTCGGGGAACTGTTGTACATTCACGCCCATCCCGACAATGCTCCAATAAAGGTGAGTGCCACTCAATTGATTTTCAATCAGGATTCCGGCTATTTTACGTGAACCCACATAAATGTCGTTGGGCCATTTTATTTGGGCATCCAGGCCAAAACGCTGCAAGCACTTGACCCACATTAGTGCAAAAAACCAAGAAAGTTTGATTTGTTCATGTACTGACAGATTGACGGGCTGCCAAGCGAGTGTCATGAGTAAGTTTTTTTGGCTGTCAGACTGCCATACATTCCCCTGCTGACCACGACCTGCCGACTGAAAATCTGCCATAATTACTGAACCACTCTGACAGCGACCTGCATCGATAAGTTTGGCAGCATAATTGTTACTAGAGTCGAGCTCTGCAAACTGAAGTATTTCAATCCCGAATTTGGTCATAGAAGCATCTAGGGTTTTCAAATTTATCAGTTAGTTTTGTATTACAATTGAACGAATGGCAAAAAAGAAACAAATTAGCTCCTCAGAGCTCCTCGTCAACTGCATCGTTGACGGCATGCAAACCAATAAAGCTCAAGATATTACCATCTTAGATTTGCGCAAATTAGACAGCGCTGTCTGCGAGTTTTTTGTCATTTGTAGTGGTGAATCAAGTACACAAGTTGACGGTATTTCAAATACAGTGACGCGCCAAACGCGCAAAGACCTCAAAGAAAAACCGTGGCACATTGAAGGAAAATCTAATTCAGAATGGGTCTTATTGGATTATATTGATGTGGTTTGCCATATCTTTTACAAAGACGCACGTGGTTTTTACGACATCGAAGACCTTTGGGCCGATGCCGAACGTACCGACATTCCTAATTTATAATCGAACAAATCAACCCTTATGGCTGAAGAAAAACGCAAAAGTCCGTTCTCCATTTATTGGATTTATGTCGTCTTTGTCATTATTTTGGTGAGCACACACCTTTATGTCAACGGCGAATCAAAAGCAGTAATTAAGAAAAAAACGACCCTCATCGAACTCATTGATGCGAAAGGCGTCTCTAAAGTGACCATCATTAACCAAACTGCAGCTGAATTCAACTTGAATTCGAATGGGGTCGCGTATGTCAAAACACACAACAACCTTGATTTCCCAGCCATGCGTAAAGCACTTAAAAAGCAAGGAGTCAAAGCAACACGTGTCGTGTTTGAACTTGAGTACATTGGCGAATTCGGTAATTTCGAAAAAGACCTCCAAGAGCACGGTTTCCCAGATCCAAACTACGACACAAAAACCAACTGGATTGCCCAAATTCTAGGGTATTTACTTCCATTCGGGATCATTGTATTGCTTTGGATGTTTATCATGCGTCGCATGTCTGGCGGCGGCGGTGGTGCCGGAGGCGGTGGCCAAATCTTTAATATTGGAAAATCACGCGCGCAGGTTTACGAAAACGGCAAATCGACGAATGTCACGTTTAAAGATGTTGCCGGACTTGAAGGAGCCAAAGAAGAAATTGTCGAAATTGTTGAGTTTTTAAAGAATCCTCAGAAATACACTGATTTAGGTGCCAAAATTCCAAAAGGTGCCCTATTAGTTGGCCCTCCAGGGACCGGAAAAACCTTGTTAGCAAAAGCAGTAGCTGGTGAAGCAAAAGTTCCTTTCTTCTCCTTATCAGGTTCTGATTTTGTTGAAATGTTTGTGGGTGTTGGTGCCTCTCGGGTTCGCGATTTATTCCGTCAAGCCAAAGAAAAAGCACCTTCGATCATTTTTATCGACGAAATTGATGCCATCGGCCGAGCACGCGGCAAAAACAACGGTTTCAACACCAATGACGAGCGTGAAAACACACTCAATCAATTACTTACCGAAATGGATGGTTTCGGAACCAACTCGGGTGTCATTATCTTGGCTGCCACGAACCGTTCCGATGTTTTGGATAGCGCACTCATGCGCGCTGGTCGTTTTGACCGTCAAATTTATGTAGACATGCCCGATTTAAATGAGCGTAAAGCAATTTTTGGCGTGCACCTTAAGCCATTGAAATTGTCTACCGAGATTGACATCGACTTCTTAGCCAAACAAACACCTGGTTTTTCAGGAGCCGACATCGCTAACTTGTGTAACGAAGCTGCACTTATTGCGGCACGTCACAATAAAAAACAAGTCGAAAAACAAGATTTCCTAGATGCGGTTGATCGCATTATAGGTGGGCTTGAGAAAAAGAACAAAATCATCACTCCTGAAGAAAAGAAAACCATTGCCTACCACGAGGCTGGCCATGCTGCCGTTTCTTGGTTGCTGCAATATGCCAATCCGTTGGTGAAAGTAACGATTGTGCCGCGCGGCCAGTCGTTAGGTGCTGCTTGGTACCTACCAGAAGAACGCAGCATTACAACGACCGAGCAGCTTCTCGACGACATGTGTTCGACACTTGGCGGACGTGCTGCCGAACAACTTATTTTTGAGCGCATAAGTACAGGTGCCCTTTCTGACCTCGAACGTGTCACGAAACAAGCCTACGCCATGATTTCGGTCTACGGACTCAATGAACGTGTCGGAAACATTTCTTTCTACGATTCGCAGGGCCGCGATATGTTTACCAAACCATATTCTGAAGATACTGCAAAGGTGATCGATGAAGAGGTGAGCAAACTTATCGAAGGACAATACCACCGAGCCATCGAATTATTGGCAAACAACCGCGATAAATTAGCGCAATTGGCCGAACGCTTGCTCAGTGCTGAAGTCTTGTTTAAAGAAGACCTTGAAGAGATTTTCGGCAAACGCCCATGGGAACCAGTGGTAGCACCGGAAATTGAAGATTCGAAAACAGAAGCATCAAACGCAGAAGCAACAATTCCAGAAGCACCACTAACTGAAGAAGAAACGACAACCGCAAGCGAAGAAGCAGCAAGCGAAGAGGCAGCAAACGAAGAAACAACAAGCGAAACGACTCAGACTGAATCGGAACAACCAGAGGCATGATCGGTAATTTAGGGCAACGCATACTTACGGGTGCCGTTTTTGGAACGGTAGTCATCGGTTCGATGCTCTGGAATCCGTATGCATTTGCGCTGGTCTTTTCCTTTTTTATGGTGGTCGGGCTTTGGGAATTTTACCAATTTTTTAAAGACCACGAAATTGCAGAAGTCTCGAAAGAAATTGGAATCTTTATTGGATTGTTCATTTATGTACTGCTTGTAGGTATTAGCTTTAAGTGGGTTAGCGTCATTTCCCTTTCATTGATTTTTCCGTTGTTTTTTACCCTCATTTTAAATGAACTTTGGGCACGTAAAAAACACCCTATCATTAATATCGCTGTATTGGTTTTCGGAATCATTTATGTGGTTGTTCCGTTTTACCTCAGTATTGACTTACATGTCCGAGACACCTCCTCCTTACCAAAAGTCCTTGGGATGTTTATTTTAATCTGGACCAACGATTCCTTCGCTTATTTTAGCGGACGCTTGTTTGGGAAGCATAAATTATTCGAGCGTATTTCACCAAAAAAAACATGGGAAGGAAGTATTGGTGGCATTCTTTTTACGATGTTTTTTGCTTATCTAATTGGTGCCTACATCAATCATGGCGAAGTGCTTTTTTGGATGGTTTCGGCGCTCATTATTGCACCTTGCGCCATCTTTGGCGATTTACTAGAGTCGCTGTTTAAGCGCAGCCTGAACATCAAAGACAGTGGCCGCATGTTACCTGGTCATGGCGGTGTACTTGATCGTTTTGATGCCGCACTTTTTACCATTCCATTTTTTTATTGTTGGTCTATAATTTATCTTTACTGGAAATGATGACATTTCACCGCGAAGGACGATCGATTATGTTAGGTGCAGGCCTAATTTTTAGTGCTTTAAGTGCCCTTAACTACGTTTATTTGGCGCCCGTTAGTATGCTTTTTGCGAGCACCTTGCAACTTGGTTTATTGACGCTCCTCTATTTAATAATTCAATTTTTCCGAATTCCAAAACGCAGCTGTTTAGGAACGGAAAATGACATCATGTGCCCTGCCGACGGCAAAGTGGTAGTCATTGAAGAAGTCGAAGAAACCGAATATTTTAAAGAGCGTCGTTTGCAAGTTTCGGTTTTCATGTCACCGTTAAATGTGCATGCCAACTACTTTCCGATTAGTGGAAAAGTAAGCTATGTAAAATACCATCCGGGTTTGTTCTTAGTTGCTTGGCATCCAAAAAGCAGTACCGACAACGAACGCAGCACCTTTGTAGTTGAACACAGCAACGGGCAAGCCGTTCTATTTCGTCAAATTGCGGGCGCATTGGCTCGTCGCATTTGCTATTATGCCCAAATTGGCGACCATGCCAAACAAGGGGAAGAATTTGGATTCATTAAATTTGGATCACGAGTCGATTTATTTTTACCTATCGGCACAAAAATTGATGTAGAACTTGGTCAGGTCGTGAAAGCCAAACTTACACGTATCGGACAATTCAAATAATGTTAACTTTATAAAAAAAACACCATGAAAAAAGTATTTGTTGCAATTGCCCTTACCACTTTCGTTGGTTCTATGGCAGGTACAGCTTACGCAGCTGTTAACGGCGTTCAAATCGTAAAAAAAGACGATGACAAGCGTAAAGGAAAAAAGAAAAAAGGAAGCTGCTGCTCTTCTTCTTCACAAACGAAGCAAGGATGCTCTTCCAACTCAACCGGACAAAAATCATGTTGTTCTGGTGGAGGTCACCATTAATTGATTCTCCGATCAATGCATAAAAAAACCGGCCTCTAGCCGGTTTTTTTTTATGCTCATTCCGAATAAATTTCTTTGTACTGCTCTTGGTACTTTTCCAAAATCTTTTTTCGTTTGAATTTTAACGTTGGTGTGAGTTCACCTCCTTCGACAGTAAATTCATGAGGGAGCAATTTGATTTTCTTTAGTTGCTCCCAATTGCCATACTCTTTATTGATTTCAATGATTTCTTCCTGAATGCGCGAAAGGACAGCTTCGTGCTCTATGATTTCTTGATTGGTCAGTAAATCAAGTTGAAGGTGGTGACGATGCGCCCATTCTTTAAGGAATGTGAAATTAGGAATCACAAATGCCGAAGGGAACTTTTCGCCTTCTCCTACGACCATTGCCTGTTCGATAAAACGCGATTCTTTAATTCGATTTTCCATCGCCTGTGGCACAATGTATTTTCCGCCGGAGGTTTTGAAGATTTCTTTTTTACGGTCAGTGATTTTTAAGAATTTACCCTCTTGAAACTCGCCGATATCGCCTGTATGAAACCACCCTTCTGCATCAAATACTTCTTGATTAGCGGCTTCATTGTTGTAATATCCCTTCATGACATTTGGGCCCTTCACTAAAATTTCACCATCCTCGGCAAACTTCACTTGGACATTGTCGACCAACGCCCCAACTGTTCCAATACGAATTCCTGTTATGAAATTATTGACCGATACAACTGGTGAAGTTTCGGTCAGGCCGTATCCTTCTAAAATTGGAATATTGGCCGCCAAAAAAATGCGAGCCAAACGGGGTTGCAATGCGGCCGAACCTGAAGCAATGGCACGCACATGACCGCCTAAAGCCTCTTGCCATTTCGAAAAAATGAGTTTGCGCGCAACAGCCAATTTGAGCTGATATACAAACGACTTGCCCACTACATCGTATTGCTCGGCAAGTGATACTGCCCAAAAGAACATGGCCCGTTTGATCCCTTTTTGCTCATCGCCTTTAGCCATAATTTTATCAAAGACTTTTTCGATCAATCGTGGCACTGCCGAAAATACTTCGGGTTGTACTTCACGGATGTTTTCACCGATGGTATCCATTGATTCGGCAAAATGTATGGAGCAACCCAAATACATATACAGGTAATGGAGCATGCGCTCGTAGATATGGCAGACTGGTAAGAAGGAAAGGACTTTTGAATTTTTATCGGCCGGAATGGGTTCAATACAAGCAGAAACGGTCGCTAAGATATTGGCATGGGTCAGCATTACACCTTTCGGGTTACCGGTGGTTCCGGAGGTATAAATAATGGTTGCTAAATCTTCTGTTTGCACCGCATGCATACGTTGCTGAACCTCTTCATTCGAAACAGTCGCTTTCTGAGCCTCAATCTGAGACCAATGGGCACAATCCGAAACGTGGTCAAACGAGAAAAGATGCTTCAAACTCGGGACATCTTGGCGGATTTCTTGAATTTTCTGAACCAGTTCTTGATTGGCAACCACACACATCTCGACTTCGGCATCATTGAGGATGTAGCGGTAGTCAGACGAAGAAATGTTGGGATAGAGCGGCACTAAGATGGCTCCGATTTGCAAAACAGCGATGTCGAAAATATTCCACTCGACGCGATTTGGGCTCACTAGCGCAACCCGATCACCTGCTTCAACTCCCATAGCGATTAAGCCACGAGAAACATTCATCGTTGCATCTAGGAAATCTGTCGTGGACATGGAGACCCAAAGTCCACCTGTTTTGGTAACAAACATGTGGTCTTGGGGGTAATTTTTAAGTTGATGTCTTGGAACATCGAATAGGCGATCTATCAGTAGCATGAAATTGGTTTAGGGACGAAAAATAGCGATAAATCCGCAATTATAAAAACCAACTACAGAACAAGGTAATTAAAAGAAGGCTCAAGATATTGAGTACAAAACCAAAACGAATCATTTGCTTGATTTGCAAATAGCCAGACCCAAAAACAATGGCATTGGGTGGGGTGCCTACTGGCATCATGAACGCCAAACTTGCACCAAGGGTTAATGCCATTGTTAATTGCGTTACCGATTGACCAGAAACTTGCGCCAGCAAGGCTATAATTGGAACAAAGATGGTGACCATAGCTAGGTTAGACATGACCTCTGAAATAAAAATGGCCAATAAAGCCACCACAAATACAATTCCAATGGTACTAAATCCCGTTAACTGACCAAAGGTATGCGAGATGAGCTCGAGCACCCCGTTTTTTTCTAGAATGGCTGCCATCGCTAAGCCACCTCCAAATAACAGTAAAATCCCCCAAGGAAGCTTTTCAGTATCCTTCCAACTTAAAAGTGTTTGCTCAGGTTTTGTACTTGGCCATAAAAACAAAGCCAGCGCACCAAGCAAAGCTGCTGCTTCGTCACGGTAAGCAAAGCCCGTCAGATTGACGATGGGTTCACGAAAAACCCAAAGAAAGGCAACGACAAGAAAGACAACTAAAACGCGTTTTTGCTCGGTTGACCATGGCGTCTTGTGAAAGTGTAAATCATGGACTTCGTCGCGCTCTTTTCCTAATAGAAAATGAAAGAAAACATACATGAGCAACAACAAGACCATCGCTAATGGCATGCCGATTTTCATCCAATCAAAAAAGCTGATTTCAGTCTGAAAGCGATCAGATAAAATACTTGCCATTTGGGTGTTTGGTGGCGACCCAATGAGGGTTCCGACTCCGCCAATATTTGAAGCATAAGCAATCGATAGCATAAGCAAAGCCGAAAACTTTGATTGCCGATGTGCAACTGGCATCGCTTCAATGACAGCGACAGCCATTGGGAGCATCATGAGTGCGGTAGCCGTATTGGAAATCCACATGCTAATGAAGCCGGTGCTTAAAATAAATCCGAGTAAAACACGTGATTTGGAATCGCCTACTTTGGCAATGATGCGGCGGGCCAATTGTTCGTGGACACCCCATTTTTCGAGTGCAAGTGCCAGCACAAAGCCGCCAAAGAATAGGTAGACATTACTATCGCCATAACTAACAGCGAGTTCTTTGGGCGTAATTAAACCTAATGGAACCGCTACGAGAAGCGGGACCAAGGCCGTTAGGTAAATAGAAATGAGTTCAAAAACCCAACAAACAATCATGAAAACTGCGAGCCCAATGGCCAATTCAGCTTTGTGCGAAGGGTTCGTGAAAAAAAGAAAAAGCAAATACCCGAGCAAGAGCCCAATAAAGAGGCCTTGCTTTGATAAAAGCCGTTGCATGTTTAACGATTTAACGCATTAAGCGCTTCTACAAAAGAAACCGCTTTGCTTTCGACTTCTGTGACAATCGCACGGAATTCGACTTTTCCTTTGGCTTTGTTGATACGAGATAACATAGCGTCTTGAAAGTCAGCTGCTTCATCAATTAATTTTTCAGTTTGAGCAGTTTTAGAAGCATCCATTAATTGAAAATAGAAGCATTCTTCGACGACATCAAAAACCATTTCATTGATGTTGCGCTTGAGGATTCGTTTGTTTGACATACCTTGATTTTTTTGTAAATGTACGCTTTTTCAGGCTATTTTTGCACATGTCATATCCCATCCTCCGTATCGCCAAAGGCAAAGAACAATCGATTCAGCGCAAACACCCGTGGGTTTTTTCGGGGGCTATTGACGACGACACTTCGGAATTACACGATGGCGATTTAGTTTGCCTTACTACTAAAAAACAACAGGTATTAGGAATTGGGCACTTTCAGCACGCCACTATTGCCGTGCGTTTACTCAGTTTTGATTACGATCAAATCGATCAATCCTTTTTTGAACGCAAGCTCGAAAATGCATACCAACTGCGCCAACGCATCGGTTTGTTCAGACCAGACAACTCGATTTGCAGACTTGTTCATGGTGAAGGTGATGGCCTACCGGGTTTGATCATCGATTTTTATGCAGGGGTGGCTGTAATTCAATGCCATTCAATTGGCATGTACCGACAAGTTAACGAAATTGCTGCAGCACTTGTAACAGTTATGGGTGCGCAACTTATCGCCATTTACTCCAAATCGTCGGATACCCTTCCAAAACGCATGGAAGTTACTGATGCTTATTTGCATGGAAACTGTCAGGTGCCGCATATTGCGCTTGAAAATGGCGTGCGCTATGCCATTGATTGGGTCAATGGACAAAAGACGGGTTTTTTCATTGATCAACGCGAAAATCGCGCATTATTAGGAAAATATGCCGCCGGTAAAAAGATCCTAAACACCTTCTGTTATTCGGGTGGTTTTAGCTTACAAGCCATTCATCATGGAGCCACATTGGTTCATTCGCTCGATAGTTCTAAAAAAGCAATCGAACTGACAGAAGCCAATGTGCAACTCAACCACTTTCAAGACAAACACGCCTCAATTGTTGATGATGCCATGGATTACATGAAGCAGCTTCCAACAGATTACGACATCATTGTTTTGGATCCACCTGCCTTTGCCAAACACCGTGACAAAAGGCATGCAGCCATTCAAGGCTACAAACGTTTAAATGCCCACGCCATCCGACAAATTAAACCAGGAGGCATCATTTTTACATTTTCGTGCTCACAGGTAGTTGACACCGCTCTTTTTACAAATACGGTCATTGCAGCCGCTATTGAGTCGGGGCGCTCGGTGCGAATTCTTGAACAATTGCACCAACCTGCAGACCACCCTATTCACGCATTCCATCCAGAAGGTGCCTATTTAAAAGGACTCGTGATTCAAATCGACTAACAGATGCTCGCACTGAATTACAAAACAATTCTGGGCGTCGCTTTGCCAATGATGGTTACTGGATTTATCCAGTCAATTGTGTTGATCACTGATGCTTCGTTTATTTCGCGCTATAGCACTGCTGCTTTTGATGCTGTTGGCAATGGCGGTCTTTTGTACGTAACGCTTTATATGTGCTTGGCCGGTATGGGCGATGGCGCACAAATTACAATTGCACGACGCATTGGCCAAGACCGAACCGATTTAATTGGACGGGTATTCCGAAGTTCACTCCTGATTCATTTTTTACTCGCAATCTTGTTATTTGCCCTGCTGTATTGGATCATTCCAGGTGCAGTTCAGAGTTATTCAAAGAGCAAAGAAATTGCGCATTTACAAGGGATTTATATTCAACAACGCAGTTTTGCCCTCTTTTTTGCCATGGTTTCATTAGCCATACAGGCGCTTTTTTTGGCCGAAGGGAAATCTTGGGTAGTTTTGCTCGCTTCGGTCGTTACAGCTTCTAGCAATGCGTTATTAGCCTATGCGCTTATTTTCGGGAAATTTGGGTTGCCAGAAATGGGCATTCAAGGTGCGGCATTAGCCTCTACAATTGCCGATGGTTTAGGTATGTGTTGCCTCATTGGCTTTTTACTATTTTCAACGGAAAGAAAAAAATACCAACTTCTTCGCCACTTTTCAATAGATTGGACGGCACTAAAAGACCTGCTAAAAATCGGGAGTCCGTTAATGTTTCAGGGCTTTTCGGCGCTCGCAACCTGGACGCTTTTTTTTACATGGTTAGAGCAAAAAGGACAGTTTGATCTGACGGTTTCTCAAAACATTCGTTCGATTTATTTTTTAGCTTTTGTACCGATTTGGGGCTTTGCAGGCACCACCAAAACCTACATTTCGCAGTATATCGGAGCCAAGGCACTTGACCAAATTCCGACGATTCAAAAACGGATTCAGTTCTTGACACTTTGTTTTATGATTTTGAGTTTTCATGGTGCTCTCCTCTACCCCGAACAACTCATTCGGATGATCAATCCGGCTGAAATCTACGTCGAAAAAAGTGCGCAAATTTTACGACTTATCTCGCTTTCCATCTTGATTTTTAGCTTGGTTTCAGTTTATTTTCAGACCATTCATGGCAGTGGAAACACCTTGCATTCCATGCTTATTGAATTTTTCAATGTGGGCGTTTATACCTTCTTTTGTTACCTATTTATTAAAGTTTGGAACTTCGATGTATTCTGGATCTGGACTGTTGAGTATATTTATTTTGGTTTATTAGGGATTACGTCAATCGTATACCTCAGATTTGTTAATTGGCAACACACAACGGTATGAGTTCAACTTTGCGCATAGTTTTTATGGGAACCCCTGCATTTGCAGTTGGCATTGCTGATGCGCTTTTAGCGAGCAATCACGAACTTGTTGCGGTAGTCACGGTAGCGGACAAACCTGCCGGTCGAGGGCAACTGCTCCAACAAAGTGCCATGAAACAATTTGCAGTTCAACATGAAATTCCCGTGTTGCAACCCGAAAAACTCCGAGACCCCGATTTTGTTGGGCAACTTGCCGCATTTGAGGCCGATTTATTCGTGGTTGTTGCCTTTCGCATGTTACCAGAAGTGATCTGGAAAATGCCCCGTTTAGGCACCATTAATTTACATGCCAGTTTATTGCCAAATTACCGAGGTGCCGCACCAATCAATTGGGCGTTGATCAATGGTGAAACAGAAAGTGGCGTGAGTACTTTTTTTATTAATGAGCATATCGATGCGGGTGCACTTTTACTTCAAAAATCATGTCCGATTGATGCCACGACCAACGCAGGGCAATTGCACGATCAATTATGTACCCTCGGTGCCGAACTGACCGTAGAAACCTGTAACCAATTAGCCGAAGGCACCATCGAATCGAGGGTTCAAACGGCAAGTGATACGGAAGTTAAAATGGCCCCCAAACTTTTTAAAGAAAATACACAAATTGACTGGAGCAATGATGCCCAACAATTACATAACCTCATCCGAGGCCTTTCTCCTTACCCAGCAGCCTGGTGCCGTTTATGGTCCAAGAGTAAGCAACAGTGGCAACAATTCAAAATTTTTGAAAGTCAGATTCTAGAAGTTGAATGCCCACGCACAGCGGGTCCGTTTCAACGAAAAAATGAACTCTATTTCCCGTGTAAAAATGGCGCAATACAGGTTCTAAGCCTGCAACCTGAAGGAAAAAAACGCATGGACGCCCGTTCTTTTTTAGCTGGTAATCAGCCCGATGATTACTTCTATACTGCGCAATAAAGCCGCAGAATAGTTGCTTTAATGCACATTTATTACTAGATTGGGCCTACCTAACCTTTCTAGTATGAGGCAGTTATACCTTGTTGTATGTCTTTTGATTGCGTGCATTCAACTAAATGCACAAAGCGACGCTTTTACCAATTGGTCTGCACAGGCACGCATGCGTCCGGCAAGCATCTTATCTGAGCGTGACTCGGTAAACTACGAAAAGATACAGTGGCAAGAAGTACTTCAAGACAGAAGTTATTTTTCGGCAGCCTATGTGGGGCCTAAAGGCGAACATAAATTAATCTATAGCCAAGAACCACTCCACTTTTTAGATGATAGCGGACACATGCAAAAGATAGACTCGTTGCACCCAAGTCGTTTTTATGAAGACGGTAGTTTTGGCTTGCTCATTTTTGGAAAAGAGGCCATTCGTATTGGCCGTCATTCGTATGTAAATGACGTGCTTTATGCTAAAGAATTGACGCGCCAAGGAAAGATACTGTTGGCGCGCAACAGCCAACAACACCTCGATCAACAGGTCATTTTAAAAAGTACAAAGATCGTTTTTAATTACCGACTCACTGAAAAACCAAGCTGTGTGGCGACCAATTACATCCTTTCCGAATCCTTAGAATTGCCTCCTACTTGGAAGGTTAACGCACATAGTATTGTCGATGGTACAGGGCAGCAAATGGCCAGCTTTGGCGAAGTGTGGTGTTACGATGCCGCCGGAGCAAGTGCACTTGGCCAGTTGGTATTGAAAAGCGATCGGGTTGAGCTCTTGTTGCCAAACCAATGGTTGCAAGCCGCCGAACGCAGTTATCCTGTCATTATTGACCCACTTATTGCCGGAACCATGAGTACGTGGACCGGCGGGCAAATGCCCTCATGTTTTATTCCGGCCTACAACAAAGACAGCATACAGGTAACGATCCCTGGTGGCATTTCGCTTACTGGATTGTATGTAGATGCCAGTTTTTATGCCGATCCCTTTAGTTTTGCCACCATGGCACAAGGCGCCATGTACTTCAGTACATCGTGTGGCGCCTCGCAAATTTTCACGGTTACAGGAAGTACAGCCACCTTGCCCGGAACTGCTTACCTCGATAGTTTTAACCTAATGAATCCGTTGAGTTGTTGCTACCAAGAGTCATGCAATCCTATTCAGTTTTGGGTACGCATGCACCTTGGTCGCAATGCCAATGGCAGTGGTTGCAATACAAGTTACATCCGCTATGACCCTTTCACGACCACGTGGCCTTTCCAAGTCATTGTGTACGGCCGAAGCCCGGAGTCGTACGGTAACCTTTGGTACACAAGCCAGACGCCGATTTGCTCCAACACCTGTAGCATCAATGCCACAGCCTATGCGCGCTACGGAGTGGCTCCTTATACGTTTAGCCATCCCTGGACCAACGACGTTACGACAACAGGACAAAATGTAGGTTGTAGTGCCGGCGCCACCAATCACATATTTCAGCTCACGCTTCCAAATTGCCCCATTTATTGTGACAGCACCTACGATACCTTAAGCATTCCGCCGCCCATTATTGTCGATGCTTGTGGCACGTATATCACCGCAATTCCGGCCGCAAGCAAGCCGCTTAAAGCAGCCATAGCACCCGATTTGGTTTACGATTCAGTGGTCTGCGACGGCAATGGCTACCTCATTCAAAATGAGCCCTGTATCAGTGATGGCGTAACTCATTTTATGAATACAACAAGTAGTGGGTTTGGATCTGTAAGCGGCAATATTGCCAACACTTCAGATAGCATTGTGCACCTAAACTATTCATTTTATGCCGAACGTCTGGGATGTATTTCAGACACAATCACGGCCACAATATCCATTGTTCCGAATCCGCATGCACTTATCAGTATGAACCCAAATCCGGTGGTCGTGACAGAAAGTGCCTTGATTTCAAGTGCTTCAAGTTCGGTTGCAGGAATTGGTTCTCAGGTCTGGAGTACCGCTGACAGCAGTTGGCAAGCAGTCGGTTTTCAAGTTGCGTACGACATACCTGGAAGTTATCCTTTTTGCTTATTGGTTAGCGACCTCGCAGGATGTATAGACAGCAGTTGTGCGAATTTACTTGTGGTACCGGCTTCCATTGAAAACATCAATGTGATTACGCCTAATGGTGACGGGTTGAACGACACCTTAGCCTTTCAATACCTTGAGTTTTATCCACAAAGCCAACTTACCGTACTGAATCGGTGGGGTGTGGTGGTGTATGAGGCAAGCCCTTACACAAACAATTGGTCGGGCGGACAACTAGTGGAAGGAACCTATTTTTACAACTTAAAGATTCCTGAATTAAACCAAACACTCCAAAGTTTCTTTCAGATCGAAAGAAAATAAGACAGCGGAAAGTTATTGCGGAATGGAAAGACTGATACCAAATTTAAACGGGTATACTGGGACCGTAACTCCTGTTTTGAACGGACTAATCAGGGCATACGATGCGTAAAAACCAACGAAACTATAGCCCGCCCTTACGGTTGCTTCAAGGCTAAACGGATTCATGCAGTATGCACTTTTCGTGTTGTTTTCGAATTGGTCACCGTTGACATATGTTCCGGTTTGGTGCTGAATACTGTACATTTTAACACCTCCGAGAACACCTGCATTGAAATAAAACGCGTTTTTAAAGTATTTTTTAGTCGAAAAATCAAGGAGCAAAGGAATGGTAAAGTAACCCGTGTTTAGAGAATTTACTTTGTAGTCTTGAGTTGGATCGAGCGTAGCGTAAAGGCTTGTGTCGCCCGGATGCATCAAATTGTAATTCCCGGAAAATTCCATGCGATTGAACTGGAAACCATAACCAGTAGTAATTCCTAAATACTGCCGAATGATTGGGAACTTCCATTGAAACAAATTGAGGTTCATGCTGAAGCTTTTACTCACCTTGTTTTCCCAATAAGGATGATTTGAGAAGTCAGAGCCAAAATTAAACGGCCCATTCATATTTTGGGTAAGAGAAAATTCATATCCAGCCCAATGCGCTGCATACTTGTTGCTTTCTTCTGGGGGACCTTCAAAATCAGGATCTTCAAATGGTTCTTCGACCTCAAAATCAAACAAGACTTCAACACGGACAACCGATGAAATGGCTTGGCCATTTGGATCTTTGGCTGGAATCCAATCAGGCATTTCGCGCACAAAACGTAAAGCTGTCGAATCTAAATAGGCGTTGTAACCCAATTCAATAAATGGATTGGTGATTTTACCAAGTGCATTGACTTCGAAGGCCACATGCACCGATTCCCCAAATGGAAAAACCTCATTGGTGTCGGCAAAGATAAACTCTTCAACACGCGTATTTAGGTAGTCCATTAATTCTTGGTAACCGCCAGGAAAATGCGCTAAATTCGGATCAGTGTCTTCTACTTCAATTGTATAAACCTCTTGAACTGCTTCCACATCGATTGGCATCTCGGTAGAAATGACAACCGAGGTGTCAATTTTGTAGACTTGTTGAGGCTTTTCAGTCACTTGAGCAACAAGCGAAAAGCAAGAAAAACAGAGTAGCGTAGCGAATAGTTTCATGAGCAAGAATTTGCTCAAAGATACCATTAAAACTGCATACTGACACGCAACATGAAGTTACGACCTGCTTGCGGGTAATAAAAGTTTTCGGTTGTGCTTTGGCCATTGTATTGGTAACTAAACGTATAGCCATTGTTCGAATAGTGTGCATTGAATACATTATTGAGCTGAAGGCCAAAAGTCATGCGCCGACTCCAGACATGCTCGAGCGTGTAATTTGCAATAATGTTTGTAAACCAGTACGGATTTAAACTTCGCGACAAATCGCCAGTATTGTCTAGGTATTGACGACTCACAAATTTATTCAACACTTGAATATTAAGTCCTTTTAGCGGTGCGTATTCCACAACGAAATTAGCTGTCAGGTTTGGTGAAAAGGACAAAGGTGCGCGTTGATGCACAATTGAGCCTTGTGAATAATAAGGCAAGGTATCGTAATACTGATCAACAAACTCTGTAAAACGCAAAATGCGGTTGTCTGAAAGCGTAAATCCACCATGCAAGACGAGGTGTTTAATACCCATATAACGGGCATACAGTTCAATCCCTCGGCGGTAACTTTTGTCGACATTGGTATGAATGTACGAGCCCACATCATTAATCTGGCCGGTCATCACAAGTTGATTTTTATAGTTCATTTCGTAGAGAGTCGTGGTTATACTCCATTTTGACAAATTCAAAATATGACTCAATTCGATGTCTAGAAGTGCTTCTGCTTGCGGGCGGCTATCAGGAGTGCTTTCCCGAAAATCACGGTACACTGGTTCGCGGTGGCTTTGACCGATAAATGCCTGAAGGTGTTGTTGATTCGATAGTTTGAATCCGACAGAAGCCTTCGGATTAAAAAATGTATAACTCACTTGTTGACCTACTTCTTTAAGTACACCTGAGACAACATCCATCCCAACAAACGTATAATCGATGTGACGCACTTGCAAATCGGCACTTAACTCAAACTTTCCTCTTGTGTAATAAGCCTTCGCAAAACTATTAAGTTCATTTTTCTTCGAATCGTTGTCGTAATAGCGTTGGTATATAGAGCTATTCGACGCATATTGTGCCCAAATGATTTCACCAAAATGACGCCCGGTATAACTATTGGCAGACCCTCCCCATGTCAATTGGAGGGCCTTAGAAGCTGTGTAGTTTAACGATGTTACAGCCCCAACAAAATCATTGTCTAGCCACCGGCGACGAATTAAATCAGTCGTCGAGACGGTGTCGAAACCAAGAATAACAGGCGCCAAGCCGTAATCGGCAAAGGCATCTTGTTTGCGGTACTCTTCGTAATAGCCACGGCCATAGGTATAGTGTGCAGCGGCAGTCATGTTTAATTTCGCTGAAAACTGATGCGTAAAATGCAACTGGTAATTGTCTTGTTGGTAATGATCGACTTGATTGGCATAGGTGTAGTAATTGTAAGTGCGGCCTGAGTTTAGTAAGTTGGCGCGCTCGGCAGAATCGAGGTAATTTCGGTCAGCATAAGCATTCATGTCGGCAACATTTCCGCTAATGCGCGATTCCGGAGTTCCGTACCACGATTGGTAGGTAATTTCTTTGCCACTAAATGCAATGGCCTTCCAGATTGATTTCTCGGTTAAGTAACTTGCACCTAAGTAATAAGAAGTCAGATTCGAACTGGCACGATCAATGTAACCATCTGAATGAATGCCTGACAAGCGCGTTTCAAAAGCAAATCGGTTATTTACTAAGCCTGTACTTGCATTGATGGTTCCGCGATAGGTGCCAAACGACCCCACACTGACGTCTGTAGAGGCTGTTGGCTCAGTTGAAATGTTAGCAGTTTTGATATTAAGACTTGCCCCAAATGCAGCGGCACCATTGGTCGAGGAACCAACACCACGCTGAATTTGAATGTTTTCAATCGAAGACACCAAATCGGGCATATTGACCCAATATACATCGTGCGATTCAGGGTCATTGACCGGAATTCCATTGATCGTGACATTGATACGGCTTGCATCAACCCCGCGAATCCGAATGCCTGTATAACCAATTCCACCGCCCGCATCACTTGTTGTGGTTACAGAAGGCGTGTATTCGAGTAAAATGGGAATGTCTTGACCAAAATTGCGCACTTTTAAGGGGTTTGTCGCACGCACCAACGTGACGCCACAAGCCTGTGTCTTGGCTCTGGTCGCATGCACTTGGATTTCTTCTAAGGCCTGGATATTGCGTGTCATGACAAAATGAAGTGTGGAATCGGCTTGCGGGTTAACCCAATAAGAAACGGAAAAATACCCTGGTTTTTCGAGGCTAACTTGCTGCATCGCACCAAGTCCTGGAAGGCTAAAAAAGCCCATGTTGTCGGATTTGGTTTTTTGGTCGCCTGCGCGTAATTCGACCATCGGCAAGGGATCGCCGTGTTCGTTCTCGACAACACCCGAAATGCGTTGAGACCAAGAGTTGGCACTTGCCACGAGGCACACTAAAAAAAGGAATAATCTTGTTTTCATTTGTAAAAAATAAAACAAGAACAAGGGGCTAATTCTTGGTTGGTTCAAAATTAGCGCGTCATCTTCCCTTCGCTGGCATTATCCAAATCAGGTTCAATGGGTATGATCTCAGCCTTTCGGCACCCCTTAGAGACGGTACAAAATTAATCGAATTGAATGGATTAAAACTTCTTTTGAAAAAAAAAATCACGGAGGATTTTTATTTGTGTTAATCACTGTAATTGTTTAATTTAGAACGAAATCATGCGAGAAACTACAAAAAGTAAATTAACGAATCCTAAACTAACGCATCAATCTTCATTGAAAACGTTAGTTGAAAATCGCACGATTTTTAATCTGAACCATTGCGAACTCAATTTATTTGAGACCTATCAACAAGCTGAAAAAGTCGCCCTCACATTTAATGATGTAGTACTTACTTCGATGTTGAGAGGTAAAAAAATAATGCACCTCTACAATGACAATCCGTTCGATTATTTACCAGGTGAGACCGTGATATTACCGCAACAAACCGAAATGAAAATTGATTTCCCGAATGCAACACTTACAGACCCAACTCAGTGTTTGGCTTTGGAAATCGACCGAACAAAAATCAACCAACTTATTGAGCTACTCAATGAGCGCTATCCTAAAGAAGACCAACAACCCTGGATGATCAATTTTGATCAGTATTTTCTGATGAATAATGACGCAGTTACGTCAACACTCAATAAGATGATGCAAGTTTGTATGAGTAGCCAAATTAATAAAGATATTTTAGCTGACTTAAGTCTTCAAGAATTGATCATTCATTTGATCCAACTACAGAAAATTTCTGAACTTGATGCGAATTCTTCTTCAAAAGGTCAGTTGCCTCAATTATTGCAGTATATCAGAGCACATTTACACGAAAAAATTCAATTAAAAAACCTGAGTACACTTGCTTGCATGAGTGAATCAACATTGTATCGCTATCTGAAAAAAACAACAGGACTTAGCCCTCAAGAACTCATATTGCGCGAACGTATTAAATATGCAAAAACACTCCTTCAAAAATCAGATTTACTGATTACAGAAGTTGCTTTCGACGCTGGGTTTGAAGACCCCAATTATTTTACAAGAGCCTTCAAAAAAACAGAAGGCCTTACTCCAAAACAATACCAACAGAAAATTACTCAATCAACTTTGTAGCTAATCGGCTCGAGTTCGAGCAATTCTGATGGTGAAAATAAACGAGACCGAACGATGAAGCGAACACCAAGTGGAATTTCTAATGAAAAACTTGAGCCGCGACCTTGGACTACATCAATGCACAATTGCGTATGCTTCCAATAGTCAAATTGGTCTTGACTCATCCAAAATTCAATTCCTTCTGGTTTACCAAGGCAAACATCCGAAGAGCCTATATAGAATTCTCCAGCTTCAAAACACATTGGTTGTGACCCGTCACAGCAGCCACCTGATTGATGAAACATTAAAGAGCTATGTTCCTTTTTTAAAAGAGCAAGCAATTCAATGGCTTTATTGGAAAAAATAACGCGTTTAATCATGATTAAAACAAAATAGCCCGGCCAAAACCGGGCTAAATTAAAACGTTTTGAATTAGAAAAATCCAAGTTTTTGCTTACTGTAAGAAACCAACATATTTTTAGTTTGTCGGTAATGTGAAAGCATCATTTTATGTGTTTCACGTCCAAAACCAGATTTTTTGTAGCCGCCAAATGGTGCATGCGCTGGATAAGCGTGGTAACAATTTACCCAAACTCGACCTGCTTGGATTGCTCTTGGTACAGTGTATAATTCGTGTGCATCTCTAGTCCATACACCTGCACCCAATCCATAAAGGGTGTCGTTTGCGATGGCGATAGCTTCTTCCGTCGTTTTAAATGTTGTCACACATGTCACTGGGCCAAAAATCTCTTCTTGGAAGATACGCATCTTATTGTGTCCTTTGAAAATGGTTGGTTTGATGTAAAAACCATTATTGAGATCTCCACCAAGCTGATTGGCCTCACCTCCACACAAAACCTCGGCTCCTTCTTCTTTTCCAATTTGAAGATACGATTGTATTTTTTCGTATTGATCATTTGAGGCCTGAGCGCCCATCATTGTCGAAGCATCTAATGGATGTCCACAAATAATTGCATTTGTTCTTGCTACAACGCGTTCCATAAATTTGTCATAAATCGACTCATGAACTAGAATACGCGATGGACAAGTACAAACTTCACCTTGATTTAGTGCAAACATGACAGCACCTTCAACCGCTTTATCAAAGAAATCATCGTCATGATCAGCTACTGAAGGGAAGAAAATATTTGGAGACTTCCCTCCAAGTTCCATTGTTACAGGGATCAAATTCTCTGATGCATACTGCATGATCAAGCGTCCGGTTGTTGTCTCTCCAGTAAATGCCACTTTATTTACTCTTGAAGAAGTTGCAAGCGGCTTTCCTGCTTCAGGACCAAATCCTGTAACTACATTTAATACACCCGCAGGCAAGACCTCTTGAATCAATTCCATTAAAATCATGATCGAAGTTGGGGTTTGTTCGGCTGGTTTTACAACAACACAGTTCCCTGCTGCCAAGGCTGGAGCAATTTTCCAAGTTGCCATCAATAATGGGAAATTCCATGGAATAATTTGGCCTACAACGCCTATTGGTTCATGAACCACAATGCTTACTGTGGTTTCATCGTGTTCAGAAATTGCACCTTCTTCTGCACGAATAACACCTGCAAAATACCTAAAATGATCGATACACAATGGTAAATCTGCAGCTCGTGTTTCTCGGATTGCCTTTCCATTGTCGATGGTTTCGACAGTTGCCAATAATTCTAAATTTGCTTCCATGATATCTGCAATCTTTAAAAGCAAATTGCTGCGTGTTGCAACAGATGTTTTTGACCAAGTCGGAAAAGCTGCATGTGCTGCATCTAACGCGAGTTCAATATCTTCTTTAGTAGAACGGGCAGCTTGTGTAAAAACTTGACCATCAATTGGCGAACTATTCTCAAAATAGACCCCATTTACAGGTTCGATAAATTTCCCACCAATAAAGTTTCCATACTTGGATTTAAAGATAGGTTTTTGTGCTAAGTTACTCATAGTCTTCTATTTTTATGTTTTTGCAATACACAAATGAAGCTGTTTTTCAAGGCTTTTTTTAGCACATTTCTTTCAAGATATAGCACAGATTCTGCATGAAATTTGTCCTGACTAGTACATGTTTGTATTTTCACCAGATGGAAAACTCAAAACGCACGACTTACTTTGCCCTGATTGCCGCATTTTCTGGGTTTTTTTTGGTTTTGATATGGTGGTTATTTCAGGGGCAGACCAAGTGCTGCAAGCGCTCTGGAAGAGTAGCGATTTTTTTCACGGAACGGTTGTGATGTCAATGGCTTTGTGGGGAACTGTCTTAGGATCTGTCTACGGACACCTCCCAACTGATCGTTTCGGGCGCAAAAAAAGTTTGCTCTTTGTAGGACTCCTTTTTTCGATTTCGGCTATAGGCTCTGCGTTTGCAAACGACCCCTATACTTTTGCTGCTGCCCGTTTTATTGGCGGAATTGGCATTGGAATTTCGACCATTGCAGCGCCCACCTATATTTCAGAAATTGCACCTGCATCAAAACGTGGTCAATTAGTTGGTCTCTATCAATTTTTTATCGTTGCTGGTATATTGAGTGCCTTTCTCTCGAATTACCTATTTGCCGATTTTGGCGCAAATGCCTGGCGTTGGATGCTTGGTATTCAAGCCTTGCCTGCCCTTTTATTTTCAGTCCTCACGTTGCAATTAACGGAAAGTTCTCGAACAACAACGCAAACACAAGCGAGCACCCAGCGCATCTTTGATCCGAAATACCGACGTATTTTATGGCTCACCTTTTTCATTGCTTTTTTTAATCAATTTTCGGGCATCAATGCCTTTTTGTATTACGCCCCTCGCATATTTGAATTAGCGCACTTGAGTAACAATGCCGCTGCAATTAGCAGTATTGGGGTTGGAGTGGTCAATTTAATATTCACAATGTTAGGCCTGGTTTTGATTGATCGCTTTGGACGAAAATCATTACTAAAAATCGGCGGAATGGGTTATGTGATTTCATTGACATTGGTGAGCCTATATTTCGGATTTGATTGGACAGGTTCGAGTGTGACTTATTTTTTCTTTGCCTTTATTGCTTCGCATGCAATTGGACAAGGAGCTGTTATTTGGGTGTTCATTTCAGAGCTATTTCCCAATCAGTTAAGAGCATCTGGACAAGCCTTTGGATCAACTGTTCATTGGGTATTGGCGGCACTCATACCAGCACTAATGCCTTGGTTATTTAAAGTCATCGGGGCAACGAGTGTCTTTGCCATTTTTCTATTCATGATGCTAATACAATTGTTCTGGATTCGCTATTACGTACCGGAAACAAAAGGCAAAACACTCGAAGAACTCAATCAAGAATTGCTTTAATTATGAAACAGATCTTGTGTTTTGGAGAAGTCTTATGGGATTTATTGCCAAGTGGCAAAGTCCTTGGTGGTGCGCCATTTAATGTTGCCTTGCGCCTGCACGAATGCCAGCAAAAAGTTGTTTTTTGCACGGCAATTGGCAACGACAAACTTGGCGATGAACTCCTTGATTTTGTAGAAAAAAGCAAAGTTGCTCAGTTCGTGACACGTCATGCACACCTCCCCACTGGTGTTGTACAGGTTGAACTGAAACCCGACGGCAGTGCAGCATATACCATCGAAGAACCTGCTGCTTGGGATGCCATTGAAGGGCCTACACATTGGGAAGGCGCTTTGGTTTTTGGTTCATTAGCACTCCGACAAGCACACAACCGAGAAACAATTGATCGATTATTAGAAACTGCTACTGAAGTTTATTTTGACGTGAATTTGCGCGCGCCATTTTACGATTTTGAACGCATCAAAACGTATGTTCAAAGAGCAAGTCTTGTCAAATTTAATGAAGAAGAATTTAGTTGGTTTAGCCAAGAAAATTGGGGAATATCAAACGAAGAAGAGGCCCTTGACGCGTTTGAATTGGCGTATCCAGGCATCGAGCTTTGTGTTACTAAAGGTGCGGAAGGAGCGCTTTATATGAGGGCCGGAAAACGCGTGGTGGCTTCTGCGCCAAAAGTAACTGTGAGCGACACCATTGGTGCAGGCGATGCCTTTTTTGCGGCTTTAATTGCAGGAATACGTCAACAACATGGACTGCAACAATCCTTAGAAAACGCGTGTGCGATTGGAGCGCATGTAGCGAGTCAGAAAGGAGCAAGTACGGCGCTCCCGGAGTACTTAACGCTTCAGTTTGGCGACTAATTGTGCGATTTGAACGGCATTGGTTGCTGCGCCTTTTCTTAAATTATCGGCAACGATCCACAAATTGAGTGATTTTTCTTGACTCTCGTCGCGGCGAATACGTCCGACAAACACATCGTTTTTTCCTTGAGCCATGCGGGGCATCGGATAGCTTAGGTTGGCTAAGTCGTCTTGAACACAAAGGCCGTTTGTACTTGCCAAAATGTGGCGAACTTCAGTTAGATCAAAGTCATACTCAAATTCGATATTGACCGCCTCGGAATGCCCGCCAACAACGGGTACACGCACCGCCGTTGCCGTAACGGCAATCGCTGGATCCAAGATTTTTTTAGTTTCGTTGGTGAGTTTCAGTTCTTCTTTGGTGTAGCCATTATCGGTAAACACATCGCATTGCGGAATGCAATTCTTGTCGATTGGATACGCATATGCCATTGGGCCCTCTATGCCAGCCCGTTCGTTTTCGAGTTGCTGAACCGCTTTGACACCAGTTCCCGTAATGGATTGATACGTTGAAACAATCACGCGCTTAATGCCATATTTGTGGTGCAAGGGCGCTAATACCATGACAAGTTGAATCGTGCTGCAATTGGGATTGGCAATGATTTGATCAGAAACAGAAAGTAATGCTCCGTTAATTTCCGGAACAATCAGTTTTTTTGTTGGATCCATGCGCCAGGCCGACGAGTTGTCAATGACCACAGTACCCACTTCAGCAAAGCGAGGCGCCCATTGCAAAGAGGTTTCACCTCCTGCTGAAAAAATGGCAATGTCAGGAGCTGCAGCCACCGCTTCTTCTAAGCCAATGACAGAATAGCTAATGCCTTGATGCGTTAGCTGTTTGCCAATGCTGTTTTCAGAGGCAACCAACATTAATTCAGTAAATGGGAATTGCATTTCTGCCAAGACCTCTAACATAACTGAACCAACCATTCCGGTGGCTCCTACAACAGCAACTTTCATTCTTCAATTTTTTACAAAATTAAACTTTGTTTGTCATGAGATGCGTTTGTTCATTTTTTTTACTATTCCATTTTTTTATAAACCAAGCCCTATTCGCTCAACTTTATGAAGATGCCCAAGATGGCAACCTGACCGCCAATCCGGCTTGGTTGGGGACTACCGATCAGTTTCAAGTCAATTCGAAAAAACAAATTCAGCTGGCGCAGACCACCGCTGCTGCAAGTTATTTGAGTTTGTATCAGACAATTCCCCTTACCGATACCATCGAGTTGACGTGTTGGATCCGCCAAAATTTGGCCGGATCAAGTGCCAATTATAGCCGTTTGTATTTAAAGGCGAACCAATCCGATCTCGGCATGGCGTTGGATGGCTTATACCTACAACTCGGAGAAAGCGGCAGTCAAGATGCAATCCGCGTTATGCAACTTCAAAATGGGCAAAGTACAGAATTGGCCGCTGGACCGGCAGCACAACTGGCCAATCCATTTCAGTTGTTTTTTCGTTGTCGCCTGACAACCGATAGCCTTTGGGTCGAGACAAAATCGACGCCTGGAGGCCCGTATATGCTTTGTATTTCCGCAGCGGTTTCGGTGGGTGATTTGCCCTACAGTGGCTTTTATTGCACCTATTCAGCATCTAACGCTAGTAATTTTTACCTCGATGATTGGTATTGGGGGCCCTTGCGGAGTTCCGGACCAGAAAAACTGCTCATCACTGAAATTATGGCAGACCCCGATCCTGCTTTTAATTTACCAGCCGTCGAATATATAGAGGTTTACAATCCAAGCAACACCGTTATTCAACTCAATGGCTACAAATTGTGTGATGGCAGCGGCTGTGCTACACTCCCCTCTTATTGGTTGTTTGGACAACATTATGCCTTGTTGGTCGGGACATCCAATAGTGTATTGTTTAATTCGAACAATGTCTTAGAACTCCCTGCATTTCCGAGTTTTGCCAATGCTGGCGATGCGGTACTGATCCAAAATGCAAACGCCCAAAAAGTTGACAGCGTGTATTACACAAGTGCTTGGTACCACGATGAGCTCGCGGTCGATGGTGGCTTTAGCCTAGAGCGCATGCAGTTACACGATCCGTGCTCAGATCAGAGCAATTGGCGGGCCAGCCCTGGGCCACTCGGCGGCACGCCAGGGGCCGCGAATGCGGCCAATAGCGTGCAGCCCGACCTGTGTGCACCAAGTCTAAAATCCATTCAAGTAAGAGATTCGAGTTTCATTGACTTTTATTTTTCAGAAGCCCTCGACACACTTAGTTTGCAAAACGTTTCGCTTACCTTTACACCCCCACTTTTAGAAAGTACGCGTGTCATTTTTAAGCCCGATTTGCAACTACAACAGGCCCAATTTCGCATTCAGACGTCAGTATCCATTCCGTTTAGTCAACCCATTGAAATTCAACTAAATGCGCTTGCCGATTGTTGGCAAAACGACACCCTCTTAATTGGTCAGGCCATTCGCTACGAACAAGCACATCTTGGATCTGTACTACTAAATGAACTTTTATTCAATCCGGTCACCGACGGCGCCGATTTTATCGAATTAATAAATCCAGGAGAACACTTTTATGCACTCCGAAACTGTGGGCTTCACAATAGCACTGACTCTGTGTTCTTTGATTCTACTTGGGTACTTGGGCCACATGAACTGCTTGCTCTTGGGCCCGATATTTCTGAATTAAGCTGGTACTATCCGTGTCATGATCCACTTCAGTTAAAACAAGTTGCCATTCCGGCCATGAATAACGACAGCGGGCAGGTGGTTTTATTTTGCAACACCGAAGTCATTGATGCCCTTTCGTATCATGCCGATTGGCAGTTGCCGCTTTTGCGCGATCAAAATGGGGTAAGTCTTGAGCGAATACGCTTAGATGCCCCAACTCAAGATCCTTTTAATTGGCAATCGGCTGCACAGGCATGTCGTTTTGCCACACCAGGAAATGCCAATTCACAAGCTCAAAATCAAGCAGCTCACGGGACACTCAGTTTAAGTACCGAAGAGCTCAGTCCCGATCAGGATGCCTACCACGATTTTTTAGAATGCCAGTACGAATTGCTTGGTTCAGGCCTCATTGGAACTGCCTTTATTGCAGATTTAAATGGGCAGCCCATCCGGGAATTATTTTCAAATGAATTACTCGGAACGAGTGGCTCATTTAAGTGGGATGGCTGTACAAATTCAAAGTTGATCGCACTTCCAGGAATCTACATCCTTTCCTTTTCCGCCTTTTCAACAGATGGAAGTGTATTTTTTCATCAAAAAAAAGCATTCAGCCTTGCCTTGAAACCTTAATTTTGGTAAAAATTGATGCTTATGCGACGCCTTACGCTGTGTTTGTTCCTTTTAAGTCTTACCGCTGTTTCTGCACAGCGGTATACTAGTGCCATTGGTTTGCGATCTGGTTCTCCTGGTGTGATGTACCTCAATGCAAAGTATCGGGCCAACTCAAGTGCATTTGAGCTTGGAATTGGAGGGGGTACCAGTTCGATTTGGGCGCATGGAAATGCGTATTACCAAACTGAACTTAATAATTTTCTCGATTATTACTATGGCTTAGGGCTTAATGTCGGACTTGGTGACATGAATCGATTTTTGACAGGAAGTTCAGGAATTGGTTTAGGGGCATCTGGCGTTTTGGGCCTCGAGCACACACTTGAAGATTACCCTTTTAATTTTTCTGTCGATGTCGGGCCAAGTTTGTATGTGTTACCAACCATCAAACTAGGATTGGCTTGGTCCGTGAGCGCTCGTTATGTCCTCCACTAAACTCGCTTTTTCACCCGGATCCAAAAATTGGATCGCCAAATTTTTTCAGCTGCTCGAAACAGGGGTCTTTACGGTTGACGAGGAGTTGGTGCGTCATCAAGAACAAGATTTGACGCACTTTATTTCGCACCAAACAGGTCTCATTTACGGCAGTGCCAACAGCTTTATTTTTTCCAATAAACTCGATAAAAAAAAGCTCACCACCGACGAACAACTGCGCTTATTGTTGCTCGAAACCCTGTTGTTTACCTACATGCGCAAACACCAAGGACTCGACACTCCTGAAAACTTCATCCAATCGTTACTCGACTTTTATGGCAAACGCCAAAAGGGAAGCATGTTTGACTGGATTGAAGGACTTTTTGGCGAACAGCCCTCACGCACCTTAGAACTAATTTTAGCCGAGCGTGTCGCCGTGAAAAGCACTGTCTTTGGGGCCAATTACTGGCTCAATCACCTCTCAAATGCCTTCGTTTTCGTCGATGTCATTTTGTATAAAGCCTACCTAGAAAATCGCAGTGAAGGATTTGCGAAAGACTATTCTGCTTATGCCTGTTCCTTGTTAAATGGCCTGATTTACGCGGCGTATTCGGACAATTGTGTCGAAGAAAAAGAACAACGCATTTTGTGGCATTTCTTGGCTTCGGCCGAATTGCCTAAAAAATTACGCGCCAATTACGAAGACCGCATTTTAATCGGTATCCCACTAAAACTCTTGCTAAAAGAAAAAATCGAGGACAAATTACTGGCACAAATTACCTACGAATTCGGTCATTTTTTAATTCAAGGTACCCACGAAATCAGTCAAGAAGAACGCGAAAAATTACGGATTCTTGGTCAACATTTGCAACTCACTGATGCTCAAATGCAAGCGTCTGAAGAGCATTGCGGTGCTTTTTTAGCACAGGCCAATGCCGATACACTCGTAGTTTACCAGCAATCGACCGCCAGTAATTATGCCTACAAAGAAACCAGCAAACGTTGGCTACGTGTCATTGGACGCAACCGCGACAAACTCATTCAAGAAATCAAAGAAAGTAAAGAACTCATGACCTTGCTGCAAAAGTCGACACGCGAAGAATTAAGTGCCGCCGAAAAAGAGCAAGTCAAAGCGCAGTTCTTAGACATTTTAAAATCGATGCCTTCCTTGGCCATTTTCTTATTACCTGGCGGGACTTTGCTGCTGCCAATTATCATGAAATTAGTGCCTGAACTCATTCCATCTTCTTTTAAAATCAACGAAATCGAAAAACAAGACCCCAACCATGAACTGTAAAATTCACATCTATTTACTCAATTCGCTGTTTTCGCAAGAATTGGCTGATTCCAAACATGAAGGCAACGAATCGGCAGACAACCTACGCTATGAGTGGGAAGATGAACTCGAAATCACAAGTGAAGTCAGTGAAATCTGTGAAGTCTTAAATGGGACCTACACGTTGGCAGGAATCGATGAAAATGAAGCCAACTTTTCGTTTGAAATTCCAAACATGCACCTTGTTGAAATTCGTTCAGAAGCACATGAACCCATTTTCGTTGGCGCTTCAAGTTCCATCGTTGATTCATGTGTTTGTACCCAGCAAGAATCGGGTTACCGCATTGAGATCTTTTTAAAGGACTACGAGCCAATGGCCAATCCGGTCCCTGGTATTTTCATTGCCTCAAAAGCCTTCCCGAAAGCACTCATCCGATGATCCGCCTCGAAAATATCAACCTGAATTATCAAGTTCCTATTCTGAAGGACGTGAAATTAAGCCTTTCAGAAGGCGAAATACTTGGTCTTGTAGGAAAAAGTGGAGCGGGTAAATCATCCTTACTCAAGATCATGGCAGGTTTGCAAGATGCAGACAGCGGCAGTGTGTACCTCGACGGAAAAAAACAAGCCTTGGTTGCAAACATGCTCATTCCGGGTTTTAAGCAAGTCGCTATCGTGAACCAAGATTTTAAATTGGATCGCTTTCATACGGTTGCTGAAAACATCAAAGAAGCCATTTTGCATTGGCCTGACGAGAAGCGAGAAAAGCGCGTACGCAACTTATTGAAGTTGTTTCAATTGCAAGCTATTTCAGAAACAAAGGCCCATTTGATTTCTGGAGGCGAACAACAACGCGTGGCCATTGCCAGAGCCATTGCAGACAAACCACGTTTATTATTGCTCGACGAACCCTTTGGGCACCTCGATGCGCAATTGCGTCAAAACCTTAGCACTTACCTCATGGATTTGCGCGATTTGGATGGCACAAGCATCGTATTAGTCTCACATGAAGGGCAAGACGTATTAGGGATGTGTGATGCCATTTGCATGCTGCGCAACGGGAAACTTTCCAAAAAGTTCAGCCCAGAGAATGTCTATTACCACTTTAAAACCCAAGTACAAGGCGCTCTTTTTGGCCCTGTCAATCAACTTAAATTGACCGAACATAACATCCTATTCAGGCCCGATGAATACAAAATTGCTTCAAATGGCGGACATCCACTCCGATTCATCCGTTCTGTGTTCGTAGGCGGATTGTACCATAATTATTTTGAGGGGCCGCAACATGAACGCATTTTACTTTACGCGTTTGAACCTTTAGCACATATACATGCCATCGAAATCTGTAAAAAATAAACAAAAACTAACCTGGTACTGGGGCTTAAAAGCGTTTAAACAAGCGTTTGTCGAGTATGTCCAAGAAGGCGCCTTTCATCATGGAGCAGCGCTTGCCTATTATACCTTATTTGCATTTGTGCCGATCATTTACCTCACGACTTCTATTTATGGGCGTATCATCGGGCAAGAAAATATGCGAAAGATTGTCACTGATTTATTGACAAAAGAGCTTGGCCTGAAAGACCCTGATTCTGTCATGGCGCTTGTGGGTCATATGTCGATTGAACGCCCAAGTATCTGGCTCGAAATCGTAAGTATTTTGGTGCTGCTCTATACCTGTTCTGCCTTTATGGTCTCGTTAAAACGTAGCTTGAACGAGTTTTTTAATGTGACTAAAAAAATGCGCCACGAATCCAATTTATTCATGGATTTGATTGGATTTCGGTTTGTAAGTGTGGGCTTGCTTGCGGTCTTTGCGTTGGTGGTAATCTTGTTTTATTTCGCGCAAGTTTTTATTTTTTCAGCACTCAACAACTGGATTCACGGTCACAATGGCGTCATTGATTTTTCGATGCACCTGCTTCAGATTGCGCTGACTTTAGTTTCTAACATCATCATTTTTAGCTTGCTGTTTAAGTACATGCACGACGCCAAAGTGACTTGGCATGTGGCTACCCGGGGAGCCATGGCAACTTCCTTCTTGTTGTACGTCAGCCAATGGCTTATCGGTTATTATTTGCAGCATTATTTTGTGCTTGGAAGTTTAGGTGTGGCCGACTCTATTTTTATCATGTTAGCGTGGGTCCATTATTCGGCACAGATTGTGTTTTTCGGCGCCAAATTCACGTACATCAGCGGTAAAGTTTTAGGCGAACGCATCCAATCTTGACCTTACAAGAAGCTAGGTGGTTTTCTAAACTCGAGCTTAGCGTCTTTAAAAATACTAGAGGTATTGCGTATCGTGAGTAAAAAACTTTTATTGCCACCAACAGGCACATAGTAAAAAGAAAGAGCCCAACAGTGCATATTGCGATTCAACGAAAAGTACGCGTTGGTTAGTCGCTGATTTTGCAAATTAAAGTTGAGGTTTCCCGATAAATTCCAACGCTTACTAAAACTAATATCGCCACTTAAAACTAGGGTCTGTACAACTTTCCAGTTGGCTGGGTCTTGGGCACTAATTTGCTGATTGGCATTGATGGAATAAATGTGTGAAACATTGAGTTTCCATGGAATGTCAAAATAGATGGCGCGTTCAGGATGCAACGCATAATAGTTGTAATCGGCATTCCAATCTTTTTCATTGAATAATGACGTATTTTGCTGGATTTTTTGACGGTCTTTTTTCGGCGCAATGGTCATGGAAGTGGTGAGGTTTGTACTGCTAAAGCGGCCAAGCCCCTGGCCACTTTGCCATGCGTAAGCCGCTGTACTTGCTCCGCTTGCATTCCAAGAATAAGGACTAAACTGGGCATTCGAGACAAAATTAATCCAGTTTGAAGGGCTCACTCGTAAATTAAGAGACAAATTGCTTAAGCGCATTGTATCTTTCAAAAAGTCATAATTTCCTGTAACTGAAAACTGATCAATTAAGCGCACTTTTCGAAATCCGGTGAGCGTATCCTTATCCGACTTAAATTTTAATTCAGCCGTGTTATTAATTCCGAAGGTTAACATCGATGAAGCTCGGGTATTTCCGACTGTATAAATACTGCGCTCGAAGGGCGAATACGATATAGCGCTCTGATTTGGGCCAGCGTTAACTGTTTGCAATGGGTTCCAGGCCGGATTGTAGCGGTAACCTACCGAAGGCGTAAGCAAGTGGCGCAATTTGGTTTTACGCGGGCCAACAAAGCGATAATATGCATACAAAACCGTGGTGGCACTCAAACTAAAATTAAGTTCATGAGCCAAAGCCGCTTGTTGCAGGGTATCAGTATGTGTTTGATTTAAAATAGGATCGTAACTTTTTTGAATTTGTTGGAAGTTGAGTTTTGTCCCGTAGCTAAGTGTCGGATTGATTTTTAAGGCATTTCCAAACAAACCGGTATTGGTTTGGATTGTTAAACTTTGTGAAAAGCCATTCATAAAGCGATTCGATATCGCTGCGAGGTCGCCATTTGTCAGTAAACTATCGGCAAACTGCGAGCGATTTTGGCCTTCAAAACTATAACTGATGCCAATGCGCTGAATGGTTTTTTTCCAATTTTTGTCGGCAGTTTCAAACAAGTCTTTGAACGGGAAAACACGGGTGACATTCACATTCAAGACGGGGCTTGTCAGTGCAATATTTTTGGCCAACGAATTTTGACGCAAGGATAGTTTTAGACCGGTAGTTAGCGGTTTTCCTGGAAAATTACGGGCTAAATTGATGTCAGAATTAAAGGTGTTATTGAAGTATTGTGGGTTGATCGGATCAAGTGAGTTCTTGACTTTGTTATCCGAAATAAAGTTGACATTCGAACTAAAATTCCAAAGCGGGTTTGATTTTGCCGCTTTACGGTGTGACCAAACGACAGTCACTTTATTTTGAAGCGTATTGCTCGGAAAACCCGAGCGGTATTGCTGAAAGCCTAATGACAAGCGACCCGAATAACCGTAGCGCTTTGCGTAATCGAGGTCATTGCGAAGCCCCCAGGATCCGCGGCTATACAGGTTGGCATAAACAGCTGTTTGAACACGGTCATTGATGGGAATATACCAGCCTAAATTTTGAATTCCAAAGCCATAAGCCGACATCGGAATAAATTCTGGAAACAGCAAGCCAGAAGTGCGCTCTTCTTGATTTGGAATGAACGCAAAAGGCAAGCCAAGTGGCGTCGGAATGCCGCTGACATACAAATTCATGGGGCCAGTAACAATGCGTTTGTTCGGAACAATTACGCCTCTGCTTAGTTGAAAATGATAATGCGGATCGGGTAAATCGCAGGTAGTCAGAACACCTTTCTTTAGATTGATCACCGAAGAAGAATCGGTAGGTAAGCGCTTGGCGGTTCCCATGTAAAAATAAAATTCGTCTTGCTTGATGGCCATTTCATGGATGTAGGCCTTTTGGGTCTTGAAATTGTAGCGCATGTCGGCACATTTCACGGTCTCGGTTCCTTCTGTAAATTCAGGCATTTCTACCCGGTTACTGTCTTGGTCATAGCGATACATTGCCATTAATTGACTAGAGTCGAGGTCAATGAGAATATAGCCCGCCGTTATGCGAAGCCCTTCCGACTCGACGACAGCATGGCCAAATAAATGAATTTGTTGATGCTGAACGTCAATATAGATTTTTTCGTCGGCATCGTACTTGATCGATTGCGTGAGTTGATTGCCATTCACGTATACCGTATCTTGCGCATAGGCTTGCGTGCACATTATTAACAATGCGACGAAGAAAAGTATACGATTGGCCCAATTTCTGCTCAAGTTGAGAACCTTAGATTTGTAACATGCGAGAACTCCGTACAAAACTACCAATTTTCGACGGCTTGCGAAACAACGCAATTGCCTTGATTTTATTGGCGCTACAACTCTTTAGTGGGCAACTACACGTGCAGGCACAGCAAAAAGGCCAATTACGAACAGTTGTTATTGATGCTGGGCACGGAGGCCACGACCCCGGTTGCCATGGCGCAAGCAATAACGAAAAAGAAGTTTGTTTGTCAATGGCACTCAAACTCGGGGCACTCATCAAAGAAAAATACCCAGAAATCAAGGTTATTTATACCCGTAGCACCGATGTCTTTGTCGAATTGGCCGAACGTGCCAATATTGCCAATCGCAACAACGCCGATCTTTTTATTTGCATCCATGCCAATGCCGGAAGCACAACAGCCTACGGATCTGAAACTTACGTGCTCGGTTTACACCGTACCGAGGCTCAACAAAAGGTGGCCGAACGCGAAAACGCAAGTATCGCACTCGAAGACGACAAAGGTGCGAAATACAAATCATACGACTTAACACCGGATGGCATGATTGCCATTCAATTTCAATTGTCGGTCTTTCACCGCCAATCGATTTTATTTGCCGACATGTTGCAAAAAGAATTCAAGCGAATTGGACGCTATGACCGTGGTGTCAAGCAAGCCGGTTTCTTGGTACTTTACAAAACCACCATGCCTAGTGTACTTATTGAAACCGCATTTTTACCGAATCCGACTGAAGAAAAGCTGATCGGAACCGCTGAAGGGCAATTAAAAATGGCAACTGCCATGTTTAAGGCCTTTGAAAACTACAAAAACACACTTGAAGGAAAAACAGTCGCTAGCGGACAAACACAATTACAAGAAGAAGCCCAAAAGCAACCCGAACCAAAACCAGAAGTGACAGCGACAAAAGCCGATACCTCAGGGTTGGTATTTCGGGTGCAAATTGAAACCGCTGACAAGCCGATTCCGCTCAATTCAAGTCGATTTAAAGGAATGGAAATATTTGAATATCAAGATAATACACTCTATAAATACTGTACAGGCAAGTTCACAAATGATTTGCAAGGTGCCAAGAATTACAAAAATGAACTTATTGAACAAGGATTTACCCATGCGTTTGTGGTAGCATTCCTTAACGGAGAGCGCATTAGTATTGAAAAAGCAATTAAATTAGCAGAAAAAAACTAGCTTGAAATTTTCTAAAGAAATAAAAGCGGCAATTATTGCCATTCTTGCCATCGCCGTCTTGATCACCGGGATTAATTTCCTGAAAGGGAACAGCTTTTTTGGTGGCGACGATGTGTACACTGCGTATTTTCCCAATTCGGGGCAGCTCATGGTGTCATCTGATGTCACCCTAAACGGCGTTGTTGTCGGAAAAGTACTGAGTATTGAATCGACTCCAAAAGGCGACTCGTTGCATAAAGTCAAGATGAAATTCAACATACATGACAATAACATTCGTTTACCAAAAGGAACGGTTGTTGAAATTGGTTCACTCGATTTGTTCAGTAAATCCTTGATTATTCAATTGCCACTCGCTGGCAATGGTCAATTCTATCAAATTGGCGCCACCATACCTGGCCGCGTTTCGGTCGATATGGTTTCACAAGTAAAAGCGTATGCGGACCCAATTTCTCAACGTTTACAAACCATGATGAGCTCAATTGACCGGATGGTTGTTTCGCTTTCTTCCTTTTGGGATACCACCGCTACATCTGAACTCGAAGGCTCGTTAAAAGAAGTCAAGACCACCATTAAAAAATTGGGCCGTGTGGCCAATGAACTTGAGTCGTTTGTTGGGGCCGAACGCGCTCAATTTTCAAAAATCATGTCGCATGTCGAGTCGATTACACTCAATTTGAAACGCTCCAATGACGAGATCACCGGGATCGTAGGGAATACACGAAAAATTACCGACGATTTAGTCAGTGCCGATTTCAAAGGAACCATTTTGGAGGCCCAAACAACGCTCAAAAAAATCAATATGGTGCTTACAGAAGTTGAAAAAGGACAAGGCACGCTCGGGAAATTGGTACATGATGAAAAACTCTATTCTGAATTGGTTCAAACCAATAATGAATTACAAAATTTAGTGACTGATTTACAAGCGCATCCCGAACGTTATGTACACCTTTCACTCATTGGTGGTAAAACCAAAGGGCTCCAACTTTCTAAGACAAACGAAGACAAACTGCAACATTTACTTGACAGTTTGCCTGAATAACTCAACACATGCAACAGCTCCTTTTTGGCGTACTTACGCTTTTTAGTTTCGGTTTTTTTGCTTGGAATTTGCGCAAAATTGCTCAAAACATCCACCTTGGTCAAGCCATTGACCGCTCTGACCGCCCAGCCGATCGTTGGCGCACCATGCTATTGGTCGCGTTAGGCCAACGCAAAATGTTTACGCGTCCGATTCCCGCACTTTTGCACCTGGCCTTGTATGCGGCTTTTGTCATCACACAAATTGAATTGCTTGAAATTCTTGTTGATGGCCTTACGGGTTCGCATCGCTATTTCCAAGAAAGCCTTGGTTCTTTTTACACCTTCATGATTAGCTTTATTGAAGTATTATCGGTTCTGGCATTTATCGGAACTTTGGCGTTTTTAGCCCGTCGTAACCTGCTCAAATTACCTCGTCTTAACATGAAAGAATTAGCAGGTTGGCCTAAACAAGACGCCAACCTCATCCTGATCATGGAAATTGTTCTTATTTGCTGTATTTTCACAATGAACGGTGCCGATGAAGTGTTGCAATCCTACAAAAACGGTTCCAACGGTTTTGCAATCAGCTCTTGGTTAGGACCCATTTTATTTGATGGCAAAAGCAACCACACGCTACATATGTTGGAACAAATTGGTTGGTGGGGCCACATCATTATGGTCTATGCATTCATGAACTACCTCCCCTACTCGAAGCACCTCCATATTTTTATGGCCTTCCCAAATACGTATTTCTCCAATTTAGAAGCAAAAGGCAAGTTTACAAACATGGCTAGTGTGACAACAGAAGTCAAACTCATGCTTGATCCTAACGCCGATCCGTATGCTGCACCTGCTACCGACGAAGCACCAAAACGATTTGGCGCGAAAGACGTAACGGACCTCACCTGGAAAAACCTCATGGATGCCTACAGTTGTACTGAATGTGGGCGTTGTACTTCTTCGTGCCCTGCCAATACAACAGGCAAATTGCTTTCGCCTCGTAAAATCATGATGGACACGCGTGATCGCATGGTCGAACTCGGCGAATTCAAACGCAAAAATGGCCCTGAGGCCGAAGATGGAAACAGCTTGTTTTCGCGCATTTCAGAAGAAGAAATTTGGGCCTGTACCAGCTGCAACGCGTGTGTGCAAGAATGCCCTGTAACTATTGATCCACTTTCTATTATTTTAGATCTTAGAAGGTATTTAGTAATGGAAGAATCGAAAGTGCCAACAGAACTTACCGGTATGTTAACGAACATCGAAAACAACGGAGCGCCTTGGCAATTTGCACAAACTGAACGTATCAACTGGGCTCAAGAAGACTAGCCCCACACATCAAGCAACATGAGTTTAAACGTACGTACCATGGCCGAAATGACGGCCGCAGGAGAAACACCAGAAGTTGTATTTTGGGTTGGTTGTGCCGGCTCTTTTGACGACCGCGCCAAGAAAATCACGAAGGCAGTTGTTAAGATCTTGAATCATTGCAAGGTTAGTTTTGCCGTATTAGGCACAGAAGAAAGTTGCACCGGAGATCCGGCCAAACGTGCTGGAAACGAATTTACATTTCAAATGCAAGCACTCATGAATATCGAGTTGCTCAATGCCTATGAAGTGAAAAAAATTGTAACGGCTTGTCCGCATTGTTTCAATACCTTAAAAAATGAATACCCAGAATTAGGCGGACACTACGAAGTCATTCACCATACGCAACTTATCCAAGACCTTATCAATACCGGAAAATTAAGTCTAGAAGGAAATCAAACCTTTAAAGGAAAGAAAATCACCTTCCACGATCCGTGTTATTTAGGGCGTGCCAATGACGTCTACGAAGCACCCCGAACACTTATCGAAAAGCTCGATGCCGAGTTAGTCGAAATGAAACGCTGCAAAACCAACGGTTTGTGCTGCGGTGCGGGCGGGGCGCAAATGTTTAAAGAAGCTGAAAAAGGAAACAAAGAAATCAATGTAGAACGTACCGAAGATGCCTTAGCAACAACTGCCGAAATCATTGCCACCGGATGCCCGTTTTGCAACACCATGATGACTGATGGTGTTAAAAATTTCGAGAAAGAAGCGGACGTAAAAGTATTAGACGTTGCCGAACTTATTGCCAATGCTGCAGACCTATAACATCCCTGCTCATTTCGGACCCAACTGCCGCGTCTGGGTCTTTATTGGCGCTAGACCACTAGACGCCACAGAAAGCCAATGGGCCAATGAGCAACTTTCGTCTTTTACGGCTACTTGGCAAACCCACGGAAAAGCCATGAATGCCACAGGTTTTGTGTTTGCAAATCATGCATTGGTCATTGTGGCCAACGAAGAAGGCGTTCAAGCATCTGGCTGCTCGATGGATAAAATCAATCATTTAGTACGTCAAATGGGAGCCGAGTTAGGTATTGACTTTTTTGCACGCATGAATACGTTGGTGAAAGAAAATGACCAATGGGAACTGGCCAAATTTGATCCATCAGAATCCAGACATTTTGTATCAGCTGCGACGCAGTTATTGGGGGAGTTGATTTAGGCGCTATTTCTAGGATATTAGTTAGATTTCATGTTTAAGCACAGCGAATTCATCACTATAGAAAACCCTAATACCATAGAACTCTCCTCATTGAGAGAACACATTGTTGAGTTTCAGGAAGTGCAAACACAAGAAATGAAAAGAGGTGCTCAAGTAGCATGTCAGATCGATTTTAATCAACGAGGGGAGCATAATGGCTTGATATGTACTTACAGCTTGACTCAACCGTTAAAAGTGCTCTTAATTGCTTCTTTTGTTTTTCAAAGTTGTGTAGCAGAGACACTATTTGTTTTGTATCTCAACAACTTTTTCGCAAGAACGCATTTCCTTTTTAAAGCAATGATCATTTTACCCCTTTTTGGCTTGCTTACCATTATGGCGATGAAAGCTAGTTTTGATCAAAAGGTAAAGCAGTTGTCAGATTCAATAAGGGCTGCAATAAAAATAAGTTGAAAAACTCAACTTATTTCAATTGCTGTGCGTATTTTTACTGTAATAAAATTGTACCTTTGTAGGTACATTTGTGGGATATCATTCCACATGGCGCCACTTTTAGGATATTTTTACGGAATAAAAATCGAAATTTATAGTAGAGAACACCTTCCTGTTCATATACATGCCAAATATGGAGAACACGAGGCTTTAATCGATCTAAAAACAGAGCAAGTTCTATCCGGTAGTATTCCAAGAAGAAAACTTAAAAAGGTTCAAGAGTGGCTTGGTGAGGACAACAGAAGAGCGCTCATTGAAAAGAACTTTTTTGAATTAAACCCTCAACTTTTGTTTAATGATCTATTGAATCAACAAGATGAAAAACAGTAAAAACGCATTTAGAGGATCTCCTAAAATCCTAAGAATAAATCAAGTAGATGCTCAACAACTGCGTATTTCTGTTCTTTATAATAATGGCTCCAACCGGGTTCTCGACTTTAAAAAAATTTTTAATCAGGACTGGAATATCACACCAAACGATATAGAATACCCCTTATTAAAACCATCACAATTTCAAAAAGTAGAACTCAAGAATCATACGCTTTCGTGGAAAAATATCAAACCCTATTTAACAAACGAAAATGGCGAGCAAGTTACCACAGTTTATGATGTTGGCGCTGACGTTTTATACGGTTTGAGTACTGAAGATGCCGAACGTACCCAAAGCCTTGGAGCTTTGTTCAAAAGTTGGCGAATAGCTGCACAATTAACCCAAGATGAAGTTGCACACAAGGCCGGCACTTCCCGAACTTACATCTCAAAACTTGAAAACGACACACAAGCCATTGAGCTTAAAACACTCAGTAAAATTGTAGAAGCCAGTCTAGGAAAACGGCTCGTTATCAGCATAGAATAGTCCCAAAATAGGAGCATTCTTAATACCCAGCGCCGCCACTTCCGATTTGTTCAATCGGATGCCAAGTGGTTTTGATTTCTTGAAAGTCCGAGATATAAGACAAGCCTTGGGCCGCTGACTGCGAAAAA
>JBDLQL010000017.1:0-75155 GCA_039800565.1 Bacteroidota bacterium
AACCGGAGCTACCGATTTAATGGTAACGGGTGGTGTAGGGCCATATTCGTATTTATGGAATACAGGAGCAACGACCCAGGACCTTTCAGGTTTGCCTGCTGGAACGTATCAAGTAAATGTTACAGATGTGAATGGTTGCTTAGATTCGGCATCTATCGTCTTAACGAATCCATCGCCACTTATTTACACAGGGGTAGTCACAAATGTACAATGCTACGGACAAGCAACAGGCTCAATTGATTTAACTGTATCGGGTGGTTCTTTGCCTTATTTCTTTAGTTGGACCGGACAAAATGGATTTACCGCCACTACAGAAGACATCAGTAATTTAGTATTTGGAACTTATAGTGTAACAATTACAGATTTTAATGGTTGTGTGGTAGGTGCAAGTTATTTTGTCAACCAACCGACTTCCCAAGCGGTCATTAGTTCAAGCATCAATAACATTTTATGTTACGGTGCGACGACAGGCTGGATCAATGCGAGCGTTGTAGGCGGTGCCTTACCGTACCGACAACATTGGTTGTGTTACGTTTGACAGCATTCAGCTGACGTCACCAGCCTTGATTACGCCAGTTGCGCAGTTGAGCAATGTGAGCTGTTATGGTTTTAACGATGCCTCGATAGATTTGAGCGTCAGTGGCGGCGTGGGTGTGTATGCGTACAGTTGGTCGGGCCCAAGTGGATTTAGCGCGACGACGCAAGACTTGAGCAATTTGGCACCAGGCAGCTACACGGTATCGATTACGGATGGCAACAACTGTACAGTGAGTGCGACGTATGTTTTGACGCAACCGGCAGCGCCCCTTAGTTTGAACATAGCCCAGGTCAATGTAAACTGCTATGGCGACTCTACAGGCTTTATTAATTTGATTCCAAGCGGCGGCACGGCTGCTTATGGTTTTGCATGGAGCGGTCCGAATGGCTATAGCGCGTCAACCGAAGACATCTTTAACTTACCGATCGGTTTGTATAGTGTATTGGTAACAGATGCCCATGGCTGTACAGCGACAACCCAAACGACGATTACACAACCATTGGCGCCACTAAACTTGAGTGAAGTCCACACAAATGTAAGCTGCTATGGCGGTTCGAACGGCACGATAACCGTGACCGCCCAAGGAGGTACAGCAAGCTACGATTACCTATGGAATACGACAGCGACCACCGCGACGGTGAGCGGCTTGCCAATCGGCAGTTACACTGTACTAGTGACCGACAGTTTGAACTGTAGTTCGAGCTTAACAGTGATTTTGACCCAACCCCAAGCACCGATTAGCTACAGTGCAGTCGTGACCGACTTGATATGTATGAACGATGCAACGGGTGCGATTGATGTGAGCGTAGCGGGCGGCACCCCGGGTTACTTATACAACTGGAGTACAGGCGCCACGACGCAAGACCTCGATAGCCTGGAGTCGGGCCCCTATATTTTAACGATTACCGATACGTTGGGCTGTATCTTGACAGACACGCTAGTTGTGAACAACCCACCGAACCCAATGGTAGTAACTCCAAGCCAAACGAATGTAACGTGTTACGGCTATTCAGATGGTTTACTGAGCTTAGCAATAAGCGGTGGCTTGCCAGCGTATGACATCCAATGGAGTACGGGCGACACACTCGCCGTTCTTGACTCATTGGTAGCCGGCGTATATAGTGTCGTCGTGACCGACGCCCAGGGCTGTGACGAGAGCCTGAGTTTTGAGATCACGCAACCGCAACCGATAGTGGCCTACTTTAACCCAAGTGTGACCTTCGGCTGTGCGCCATTGAGCGTGAGCTTTACCAACAACAGTACGGGTCCGTATACAAACAGTTTATGGGACTTCGGCAATGCCATAACAGCAGGCACCCAAAATGCGACGACGACCTTAACAAGCCCGGGCTGCTATACCATCAGCCTGATTGTCTATAACGGCGCAGGTTGTGCCGACACGATGCGCATGGACAGCTTGGTGTGTGTGGTACCAGGTCCACAAGCAAGCTTCTCGGCCTCTACCTTAGGGATCGATTACTACACCGGCCAATTAGAACTGACCAATACTTCGTTAGGAGCAGTGACGAGTTATTTTTGGACCTTCGGAGACGGCAGTCCGAACACGACGCTCGAGAATCCTGTCCATTATTACCCGGATCAACAACCCGAAGACTACTTGGTCACGTTAACGGTAACCGACACGAATGGTTGTACCGATACGGCAAGTGCGGTGTTTAACTTAGTCGAGATCTTGAGTGTGTATGTACCAAATACGTTCACGATCAATGGCGACAACCTCAACGATGTGTTCTTGCCGGTGTTCTCGAATGTCGACATCATGGGCGATTACCAGATGCAAATCTTTAACCGCTGGGGCAACTTAGTGTGGGAGACCGACAACCCGACAGAGGGTTGGGATGGACGCTATAAAGCCAGTAAAGATGTCCAATTAGGTGTAGCATAATCCTCGGTTCATGAGAAATGCTATTGTCAATCAAGTCTTTGTTCAAAAACTTGGGCTCATCGATTACAAAGAAGCCTGGGATCTTCAAGAGTCATTGCTGAAGAAAGCAGTAGACCTCAAAATTGAAAATCGCCAACTAAACCGAAACGAACTCCCAACAAATACCTTATTGTTTTGCCAGCATCCGCATGTGTATACCTTAGGAAAAAGTGGCAAGCAAGACCACCTATTACTTGATGATGCAGGTCTCGACGATGTCGATGCCCAATTCTATAAAATCAATAGAGGCGGAGACATTACATATCATGGTCCGGGTCAGTTGGTCATGTATCCGATTTTTGATTTAGAACAATTCTTCACAGACATTCATAAATACATGCGCTTTTTGGAAGAGGCTGTGATTTTAACATTAGCCGAGTTTGGCATTGAAGCTGATCGGTATGAGGGCTTGACGGGTGTTTGGATTGCTCCTAATACGGTTGCTGCCCGAAAAATATGTGCGATGGGTGTCAAGTGCTCGCGTTGGATAACCATGCATGGCATCGCCTTAAATGTACAGCCTGATCTCGCTTATTTTGGCAACATCGTACCGTGTGGCATCGACGATAAAGCGGTCACCTCCATGCAGCAAGAACTTGGCAGAAGCATCGATATCGATACGGTCAGTGAGGTGTTACTTCAAAAAATGGCCGAAGTATTTCATTTTAGCCCCCAATTTTCATGAGAGAAGAACTAAAAGGACCAAAAGTAGAAGGCGTAAGCGTAGCTCTTGTTGAGTTGCCTCTCGATAACAATGAAAAAGAATACATTGTTTATTTATTGAGTGAGCGCGAAGATATTATTGAAGGTATTATTGTTGCCTCGACCGGTTACGGCGAAGACCCTCAAACAGGCGAAGCAATTCAAACCTCAACGTTACGCCGCGGAATTGAACTTTTGTTGCCAAATGAAGCGGCTCGAATTGAACCCATCATGCCGGAACTATTTGACTTAAGTAATGAATATTGGGTTAGTTTTTGGGCCGACGATGTCATGTATGACAAACGTTTTGTTTTTGTTGCGGGAAGTATACAACCCGATCAGTTCGTTTGGATCGAGCAACTCAACGCAAAAGGAATCTTGTTAAGTTAAGGGTTCAACCAAACTAGAACCACTCATTTCAATCGGGGCAGCGAGGCGCATACGCTCAAGAATGGTCGGTGCTACATCTGCTAAAATTCCGTCGTGCAAGTGCACATGATGGTCCGGAGTAACCAACACTACCGGAACCGGATTTAAACTATGTGCCGTATTTGGACTGCCATCTTCGTTGATTGCATAATCTGCGTTTCCGTGATCGGCAATGACCAAAAACTCGTAGTCGTGTTGTAGGCCTGTTTCAACAACTGTTTTTAAGCATGAATCGACTGTTTCGACCGCTTTTATAATAGCGTCATACACACCAGTATGCCCGACCATGTCAGGATTGGCAAAGTTGAGGCAAAAGAAATGCGGTTTTTCATTTTGAATGGAAGTAACAATCGCATCACGTACTTGAAGAGCACTCATTTCGGGCTGCAAATCGTAGGTCGCTACTTTCGGTGAACTGACCATGATGCGTGTTTCTAATGGAAACTCAGTTTCACGACCGCCACTAAAGAAAAAGGTGACATGTGGGTATTTTTCAGTTTCTGCAATTCGCAATTGGCTCCGATCCATTTTAGAAATGACTTCGCCAAGCGTATTGCTGAGGTTGTCTTTTTCGAAAATCACTTGCAATCCTTCAAAAGCAGCGTCGTAATTGGTCATGGTACAATAATGCAGTGAAAGTGGGTGCATATTGAATTCATGATAAGCACGTTGTGTAAGCGCACTAGTGATTTCGCGTGGGCGATCTGTCCGGAAATTAAATGAAATGACAACATCACCATTTTCGATGCATCCTGCTGCATCGATCAGGTGTGCCTCGATAAATTCATCAGTTATGCCATTTTCGTACGATTGAAGCAAGGCCTCGGCGGCACTCGTTGCGTGTTGCCCTTCGCCATTTACCATCAGGTGGTAAGCTTTTGCCACCCGTTCCCAGCGTTGGTCACGATCCATGGCGTAATAGCGCCCGATGAGCGTAGCAATTTTTCCAGTAGATAAACTTAGTTCTTCTTCGAGTTCTTGAATAAATCGAAGGCCACTTTTTGGGTCGCAATCACGGCCATCTGTAAACGCATGAACGAACACTTTTGAGAGTTCAAAGTGGTGGGCTAGATGACAAAGCGCATAGAGGTGTTCTTGAGAACTGTGTACGCCACCTTTAGAAACCAAGCCCATTAAATGGACTTTTTTGTTGTTTTGTTTGGCGTAAGTGAAGGCATTTTGAAGAACTTCGTTTTTTAGAAATTCGCCTTCTCGGATACTTTTATTGATGCGCGTTAGTTCTTGATATACGATCCGACCCGCACCAATATTTAAATGCCCGACTTCTGAATTCCCCATCTGACCTTCTGGTAGGCCAACATCTTCGCCGGATGTTTTTAAACGGGCGTTCGGGTAATGCGCCAATAAATGATCCATAAAAGGCGTATTCGCCTGAAAAATGGCATCTGAAGCGCTGTGGTTGCCGATACCCCAACCATCCAAAATAATGAGTCCGAAGTGCTTTGTCATAGTGGTAAAATTACCTCAAATTTCGTGCCTTGCGGCTGATTGGCTAAACATCGCACCGTTCCACCTTGTAAACGGACAAATTCATAGACGATGAACAAGCCCAAACCACTGCCAGGCGCTTTGCGCGTTTCTTCGTCGCCGATGCGGTAAAATTTTTCAAATACCCGCTGCCGTTCGTTTTCTGAAATGCCTTTTCCGGTATCACTCACCAATAAGGCAAAGGTATGATCATATGCAATTAACTGCACTTCAATTGTTGCTTCAAGCCCGGCATATTTAATCGCATTATCGATTAAATTATGAAGGATAGAGGCGAATAATACAGGATCAATTTCAGCCATTAATTCAGTTGGACCCTTAAAATGAATCAATGAATTTTGATGCCGTTTGTGATAGGTATCTATGGTATCTAGAATGAGTTGACTCAGTTCAACACGCTCTTTAAAAACTTGGTACAACTTGTTCTCGACGCGTGTCGCGTGTAAGATGTTTTCGATGAGTTGTTCGAGCCGGTCATTTTCTTCCTGGGCTTTTGTCAGTAATTGCGCTCTTTTTTCTTCACTTAACGCATGTTTTAATAAGGTTTGGTGGTATAGTTTAAGTGCTGCCAATGGTGTTTTTAGTTCGTGTGTCACACTCAATAAGAAGTTTGTTTGGCGTTGCTGCAATTCGAGCTCTTTTAAAAGTGATTTACGAATCCGGTAGATGCCATAGCCTAATATGACTAAAAAGACAGCTCCTTCACCGATAATCATGCCTACACGCCGCTCTAGTGTATGGGCTTCGGCTGGTAAGTAGGCACTCAGTTGAATGATATGGTAAGCCCACCAACTAAATTGCAAGAATACATAGGTCCCTAACAGGTATATCCAAAAGCTTGATTTTGTTTTCATTACTTCGACTTCTTGAAAATAGAGCCTACTTCTCTACCAATTTTCTGAATCGTTTCTACCCCAGCTGCAATCGGAGTTGAGGTCATGTCATCGTAATTCGAAAAGGTGGTGTCATTCCCAATTGTACCTGGATACACCAATAAGTAATCGTTTGTATCAAATGCCTTTTCAATGCCTTGAACGATAAAATCAATGCCTATTTCATAGGATACAGAGCCCGAGCGTGCTGCTGAGATACAAATAAAGTCATGGTCTTTGCGCTGGTAGCGTAAATAAAATTCATCAAGTTGATCGAGTTGATGAAAAGCTATTTCAGTTTCGGTTTTATTTGCAATTGCCACTTTGTCAAGTGCTTCAAAAGAACCCTTTGACCCAAACAATTCGATTGGGATGTGAAGTTCGCGACTCATGCGTAAAATGCGTTCTGTCCAAAGCGAAAAAGTTGGTTCAAGCTCAGCTAATAAGGGCAAAACAAGAACGATGCGTTGATACGAAACACTTGGCGCGTCTATTTGACCAAAAAATATGGTTTTATCACAGACATCAAGCAAATGTGCGCGATCATCACCAACAATGCGTTTGATCAGATTGATGTGACGGCTGTCATTTAGCAATACGATATCGGCAACGAGTTCTTTAGAAACACGTGCAATTCCTGATGATAAATTGTGATCGATTGTAGCTATCGTATTTAATTTGGTTTCATGACCTGACAAATGCGTGGCGATTTCTTCGAGTGATTTTCGTGATTTTCGAATCATGTGTTCGGCAAACTCATTGTTCGGAAAAACACTTACCACAGAAATCGGATTGATCACTTTTGGGTCTGAAATCAATACTGAAAAATCCAAAATATTTTCGTTTCCGGCCAATTCATTCATGTAAAGCATCAAATGCTTATTTCTGAGTTTGGTACCAAATTCTTCAAGTTCACTATTTTCAGAACGTTCGATCAGCAATTTTTTACCTGCATTTTCAGTAACAAATGAAGCGGTCATACACGTAAATAAGATGAGTAATACGGTTCCATTTACAATATTAATGCTGAGTATTCCATTGCCTTCATCATAACCAACCATAATGATTGCTAAGGTTGCCGCAGCATGAGAGGTACTTAATCCGAATATGATTTTACGTTCGCTAGTGGTCAGTTTAAAAATCAATTGGGTAAAATAGGCGGCAAGCCATTTTGAAAAAATAGCAAAACTCGTTAGAATACCAGCAATCATTAGGGGCCAAGAACCTTGGAAAAAGGCTTTGTAATCAACGACCATTCCAACGAATATTAAAAAGAAGGGAATAAAAAGTGAGTTCCCAATAAAATCGATTCGATTCATTAATGTGGAATGGTGAGGAATCAATTTGTTTAAGACCAAGCCCGCCACAAATGCGCCAATAATATGCTCAACACCTGCTACCTCTGCTAAAAACGCGGAAAAGAAAACGACAGATAATACAAAAATGTACTGAGAAGATTTTTCACTGTCTAGTTTGCTAAAAAACCAACGGGCAATGCGTGGAATGAGCAAAAACATAATGAGTGAAAAAATAAGTAAAGAAGTAAGTAATCGGAACCAAAATGCGGCATCAAGATGACCTTTAGAAGCACTGGATATGATAGCCAAAATAATAAGTACAGCAGTGTCTGTCAGAATGGTTCCACCAACAGTAATAGCGACCGCAGCATGTTTTGTAAGTCCGAATTTGCTAACGATGGGGTAGGCAACAAGTGTGTGTGTAGAAAACATACTTGCGGTTAGTAAGGCCGCTAAAGGTTGTAAATGCAAGACTTCTCGGCATAACGGATAGCCTAACGCCAACGGAATGAAGAACGTTAAAAAGCCAAAGGTTAGACTTTTGTTAAGGTAGCGTTTAAATTGCCTTAAGTCTAACTCAAGCCCCGCCATGAACATAATATACAGGAGTCCAATAGTCGAAAATAATTTTATCGACCCTTCGGATTCGAGTGTTTTTGCCCCAATTAAACCAAGTCCGTGCGGCCCAATAATGAGGCCTGATAAAATGAGACCAATGATTCCAGGAATTTTAAATTTCCGCAATACAATGGGCGAGAGTAAGATAATGAATAGTAAAATAGAAAATACAAGAACAGGGTTCTTTAACGGCAATTCAAATTCATGCAATAAATGATTGAAAAAGTACCGCATTTCTATTATGTTAACGCATCATTCCACCTGTGTCTGAACCCGAATTTGGTGCCAGGACTTGCGTATTAATAGGCGCCGGCGTCGATTGACTTGCTGGCAACTGAACCGGTGCGCCTTTAATCAAACCATGATGCTCAGCAAGTGCGCCCATGTACGATTTTAAGTTGGCCAACATCGTGCCGTAGTAGCCTGCATTGCCAAAAGCATCAGCACTTTCTCCGGCTTCGGAGGCTGCTTGATCAAGCTCTTGGTAAATGCGTGGCAAGACCACCTTATAATTGCGCTGCACAAAACCATTCAGTTGTTTGCCAAATGTTGAATTGAGCTGCTTGGTGGCCATAAGGGTGCTGCGCATTTTTAAACATGCATCCATGACCGCAATCAGGTCTTCGACGTTGTCTATATTTCCTGCGAATTCGGCAGAACTGTGTTCAAAATAAGCTGCCACTGTTTTGTAGTTCGCAAGCAATTTTTGACCAAGTGCAGCTCCTTTAGCGTTGGCTCCGGCCATGTAATACAATTGAACATATTCATGGAGTACCCCTGCAGACAACGGTCGGATGCTTTGCCCTTGATAGTTAAATTGATTGTGTTCTTTGTTTGCATTCAATGAATTGAATGGATCTGCCGGATTGATGTCACCGTAATCAAGCACCGTTTCAAGCGGCATCACAGCCATGGCTTTATCAAGGGCTTTGATCGCTTCTTTTTTACGCCCAGCATTCAGTAATTGCTCGGCTAATAACAAAAAGTTAGAACGGTATTGGATGGTGTGTCGGCGTGCATAATAATCGGTTAACACCGATGCGTTGGCCATATCACCGTATACATATTTCGTTAGCATATTGGCTTCCATCTGATTGACATCGTACAATACAGGCTGAGCTTTTACAGGAGAAAGGGCATATGCCATTCCTACTTGTTTGATGTAACCTGCGCTTAGTAAGGCAATTGCAAACGATGAGCCACGATTACTCGAGAAATAAATGCCACGTTTCCAATCGTTGTTTGCAACGACATCCATCATCATGACTTCTTCTCTTGAAAGTGTTTGATCGCGTTCTGGATCGAATTCAAAGTTAATCGTCGAGCTCACAAGACTGTCGGCTGTCGTTTTCGCTAAAACGCCTGCTGCAATGGCATTGGCTTTATTGACTTTCAATGAGAATCGCGACGAAGGGAAGAAACTGAATTTGTTTTGTTCGTCTGTAATCATGTTGGCATCGTCGCGGACAAATGCCATTGCTTCGCTGAAGTCAACGGTAGACCAAAAACGCTCGTATTGATCTAATAGCTCTTGTAATTTTTCGGCAGAACCATTTTTAAATTCAACATTGCCATTGCGGGCACCTTCAAACAATTTAAATACGCCATAGTATTTCTTCATGGTCGCATCGACAATATTTGCGGTGTCGGTTGTAGAAAGTTGCTGTTTTAAGGCATCAAACTCGGCTGTTTTTGAAACGATATCGGTAAATAAAACTTGTGCTTGTTGGTCGTAATAACGTGCCGCATATACTGCCTCAGCCGGATTGTGCTTTAAGCGCATATCTAGCACTTTCTTGATCAGTGCTTCAGATGGATTTTGTGAAAACAATTGTAACAAAGGCATAAAGTACACTTGATCGGTATTACCTGCGTACATCAGGATCTGATCTTCACGGAATTTAATCGGCAAAGGATCTGATTCATAAGCGCGTAATTTCATTTGATTGGTGTACCAGTCAGTACCCATCAATGAAAGGTTACAAACCCGAACATCGGTGCGTTTTCCTTCGACTTCTTGGAGGTACCAAAGAGGAAAAGTGTCGTTGTCCCCGTTTGTAAAAAGGATGCCATTTTTACCACAAGATTCAAGGTAGTTACTTGCTAAGTCACGAGCTGTTGTTTTGCCGCTGCGGTCGTGGTCGTCCCAGCCTTGTATACCCATGATAACAGGTACAATGATACCTAGAGCACCGGCAAGCCCAGCTCTTGAGGTGGCATTGTTCATGTAGCGTTTTAAGAAATCAAATAGCGCGTAAACACCAATTCCGATCCACATGGCAAAGAAGTAGAAAGAACCCGAATACGCGTAGTCACGCTCACGCGGCTCGTAAGGTTTCTGGTTGAGGTAAACAACAATGGCTAATCCGGTAAATAAAAAGACGAGTGTCAAGACAAAAGCATCTTTTGGCATGCGTCGGTAATGAAAGACCAAGCCAATAATTGCCAAGATTAATGGCAAGAAGAAGAAAGTGTTGTGTGCTTGGTTATTGGTGGTGTAATAAGGTGCAAATTCTTGGCTTCCTAGGCGTGCTTCGTCAAGGAAAGAAATCCCTGATATCCAGTTTCCGTGCATGTTGTCGCCATGGCCTTGAATGTCGTTCTGACGACCCACAAAATTCCACATAAAGTAGCGGATATACATCCAATTGACTTGGTAACGGAAGAAGTAAGTGAGGTTTTCACCAAAACTTGGCAAGCGTTTACCGTCGCGTCCTACTTCGGTACTTGTTCCATCATTTTCATCATAGCCAGACCATTTAGCATACAATTGGCGGTGAAGCGCGGCAGATGGGCCATCGCCCGAATACATACGTGGAAAAATGGTAGTTTGAGCATAAGTAGGTTCGGCATCATGGCGGATGCTCGCATTACTTTCGTAGTATTTTTCTTCGATCGAAAAATCACCCCCATTGTTTTTGACCCATTCTTGGGCATCTGCTTCTTTGGTAAAGGCTTTGACTTCTACATCACTTTGCAAGACCACAAATCGACGTAAAAAGTAAGGAGAGAGGTCTTTCCATGCCGAGCGATCGAGCAATTTCGGGCCATTTTCAGTCATTTCTTCACCGTTACGGAACGAGTTCCAATAAGGCCCACTAAAAATAGGTGCCGAGCCGTATTGTTCACGTTTTAAATAGGAGTGAAGGGTTACAAGGTTTTCAGGGTCATTTTCGTCCAGCGGCGTATTCGCGTTTGATCGAATTACAATGACTGCAAACGAGCCATAACCTATCAATAACACCACGAGGCCCATCATCGCATTATAGAGAATGGTTTTTCCTGATTTGTAGGCATAACGAACAATGTATAAACAGGCGCTAATTAATAGGGCAAAAAAGAAGACGGTGCCACTATAGAATGGCAAACCTAGTCCATTTACAAAAGCCACTTCGAATTCAGAGGCCAATGCAATACTTCCGGGAATAACCGCTTCTTGAATGAAGCCAAGGGCTAGGACTGAAATGAGTCCTGTTAGAAGAAAACCTTTCAAATTGACTTCTTCATGGGTGCGGAAGTAAATCATGTAACCAATTGCTGGCACAACCAAAATACCTAGTAAGTGGACTCCAATAGCTAAACCTAGTAAAAAGAAAATGAGGATCAACCAACGATTTGGGCGAAGTTCTGACAATTTGGAACCATGCGATAGCAGATCCATTTCTTCGTCCCACTTAAGAATAGCCCAAAAAATGACTGCGGTAAATAGCGAAGCCATGGCATACACTTCCCCTTCTACAGCTGAAAACCAAAACGAATCGGAGAACGTATAGGCCAACGACCCAATTGCAGCCGCACTGAAAATGGCAAGTTGATTTCCGTTATCAAGAGTTTCGCCTTGTTTGAGTACAATCTTTTTAATGAGGAGCGTTAATGACCAAAACATAAAAAGAATGGTCATTGAACTTGAAAGTGCTGAAAGTGCATTGATATAAACAGCGACATTTTCTGGCGCTGCAAAAAAGGAAAACAAACGACCAAGAACCATAAATAATGGGGCGCCTGGCGGGTGACCTACTTCAAGTTTGTAAGCAGCAGTGATGTATTCACCACAGTCCCAGAGACTTGCGGTAGATTCTATGGTCAATAAATACACTACAGAGGCAATCCCGAAAATGAGCCATCCGAGGTATGTGTTCCATTTTGAATAATTCATGCGAAAAGAATGTAAGGTTTAATAGATGCGAATTTAAGAATATTCGCTATCAAATTGCAATCTGCACAGGCAATTACGCAGAAGAGTCAAAATTATTTTGACAAGGTGTTTGACAGGAAGAAAAAATGTTCTTAAATTTGCACTCGCATTCTTGAATGCTATCCTTTATTGGCCCATGGTGTAACTGGCAACACGTCTGATTTTGGTTCAGAAGAGTCTAGGTTCGAGCCCTAGTGGGCCAACAAAAGCCTCCCATCCGGAGGCTTTTTTTATTTCGCTAACTTTGCAACAAAAAGCATGACCGATACGCGTACAGAAATCGAACAACTTGGCGAGTTTGGCCTTATCGAGGCATTGACCAAAAACATTCAACTTAAGCACCCTGAAACCAAAGTTGGCATCGGCGACGACGCTGCTGTGATCGATTTAGGAAATGGGCAATTACAAGTTATCAGTACCGATTTGCTCATTGAAGGGGTTCATTTCGACCTCATGTACATGCCGTTAAAACATTTAGGTTACAAAGCTGTAGCTGTCAATGTATCGGATATCTGTGCGATGAACGCAACCCCTAAACAAATTACAGTTTCATTAGCTGTTTCAAATCGGTTTTCGCTCGAAGCGTTGCAAGAATTGTATGCCGGAATTAACGCAGCTTGCGAAGCTTACAATGTAGACCTCATTGGTGGCGACACCACTTCTTCGCATGCAGGTTTGTGTATTAGCATTACGGCTGTCGGAACACTTGCCCAAGAGCAGTTGTGTTTGCGTTCAGGAGCCAAAGAACATGACCTTTTGGTGGTCAGTGGTGATTTAGGAGGTGCATATATGGGCTTACAAGTGCTTGAACGCGAAAAAGAAGTCTACAAAAGCAACCCACAAATCCAACCAGATCTTGATGGCCACGATTACATTTTGCAACGCCAGCTAAAACCTGAAGCGCGTCTCGATGTGGTGAACATTTTAGCACAATTGGGCGTGCAGCCTACCGCAATGATTGACATTTCTGACGGCTTATCAAGTGAAATTTTACACTTGTGTAAAGCCAGTCAATTGGGTTGTCATGTCTATGATGAAAAATTACCAATTGATGCCAAAACCTCGATGGCTGCGCTCGATTTTAACCTCGACCCAAGTACTTGTGCACTTAATGGAGGAGAGGATTACGAATTGTTATTTACCATCCAACAAAAAGATTTTGAGTTGGTGCAATCGAATCCGAATTTTACCATTATTGGCCACATGACCAATGCCGCTGATGGCACCTATTTCGTCGATAAAAGCGGTTCTGCCATACCGTTAAAAGCCCAAGGCTGGAAACAATTTTAATCAGTCTACACGCGGTAAATTGATCATTTCCTTGTGAATGATCGCAATCGGGAATTTGCCAATTAACTGGTTCTTAAAACGCTCTGCATCGAGTTGGGTTCGAAAATCACCAACCATCAAATTGAAATTTGGCGCCTCAAAACGCACATAGGTGTCAATTTTAGGGAATTGTGATATAAAAGCTGCGCGGGTTTTATCAATAAATTCTTTGTCAGAGTCGAATCCAATTTGAATCCGATATCCGGGCATTTGTTTGCTTGCTCGTTTCGCGACTTCTTGATCTGTGCGCGGATCTACAATAAGTTGAACTTGTGCAGAAATAGCCCAACTAAGGCTTGTAAAACCAATCAAAATCCAGTGTTTCATCTTTCAAAATTACGCATTTGATTGAAATGCTTCTGTAAGTCTATTTAGAATGATTTTAAATTAGAGCGCTTGCCCCATTTTTTGTCATGAATTTGTCATATAATGCCTTGTTTATTCTATTTTTGCTCCCGATAAATAGCGGCTTGTCCGCAACAAAATTTAGAGTGAATTAGTAGTTTTTTACATGGAAATATCTAACATTCAATTGCTTAAGCGCTTCAAATCACTAGCATTCGTTGCACTTTCTATTAGCTTCGCAGCATTCTCAAATAATGCATCCGCGCAAGGCGAGGCTCTTTTTAAAGCCAAATGTTCAACCTGCCACATGCCGCACAAAAACTCTACAGGCCCTAAGCTTGCAGGTGTTCGTGACAAATGGGCTGCAGGTGGGGCAAAAGAAGGCAGTATCTACCAATGGGTAAATAACTGGCAAACGGCTGCAGCAAACGATCCGTATGCGGCAGAAGTATCTAAGTTTTCACCAACAGCAATGTCTGCATTCCCAGACTTGAAAAAAGAAGACATCGATGCCATTTTGGATTGGGTTGATTCAGCTCCAGATCCTGCAGCGGCAACTGCTGACGCAGGAGCAGCAGCAGGAGCAGTTGTTGCAACTGATGCTGCAGCAACTGAAGAAAGTTCTTCTAGCTGGATTTGGCTCATTATGGGTATCATTTTCGTTGTGGTAATTATGGCAGTTGGTGGCGTACGTCGTCAATTAAAAATTGCTACTTCTGACAGCGAGGCAGATGCAGAAAAAATGACTTACGGCGAAGAGCTACGTAGCTTGGCTTGGAAATACCGTTTACAAGTTGGAATTGCTTCACTTATTGTGGTTATTTCAATCGTTGTTGCTTTGTTCCAAACACTCTATTCAATCAATATCATGGAAGGCTATCAGCCATCTCAACCAATTGCCTTCCCTCACGATCGTCATACTGGTGTCAATGGCATTGATTGTAAATACTGTCACAATGCTGTTACCAAATCAAAAGCAGCTTCCATTCCTTCTGTGAATGTGTGTATGAACTGTCACAAACAAATTGACGGTGCTGGAAAGCCTTTTGAAGGTCAAATCAAAAAGATCTATGCAGCTGCTGGTTGGGATAAAGAAGGCATGAAATACACAGGCAAAACCAAGCCAATTGTCTGGAATAAAGTTCACAACTTGCCAGAGCACGTTTATTTCAATCACTCACAACACGTTGTAGTTGGAGGTGTCGATTGTAAGCAATGTCACGGCGACATGACGCAAATGAACGAAACTGCAAAAGTTCAGCCTGTAGAAGAGTTGAATAAAATTGAAGGAAACATCAAATTGACACGCGCTACATTAACTATGGGTTGGTGTATTGAGTGTCACAGCAAAAAAGATGTTGCTGTCGGAAATGGCAAAAATGCCTACTACGACGAAATTCACCGCCGCTTGAAAAAAGATCCTAAGCTTTATAAAAAGTACTTGAAAGATGGTAAAATTACCGTCAACGAATTGGGTGGTTGGGAATGTGCTAAATGTCACTATTAATATTGTAATACAAACGTTCTTGTCGAATTAAGACTATGGAAATGACTAAAAAATATTGGAAAGGCCTTGAAGAATTAAAGCAAACGCCAGAATTCATCAAGCACAAAGAGCAAGAGTTTCCAAATCAATCTTCAGTAGAGGCTTTCCTCGCTGACGAAAATTTGGCGGAGTCTTCAACCGCTCGTCGTGATTTCTTAAAGTTCCTCGGGTTCTCTGTGGCAGCTGCTACGCTTGCTGCTTGTGAAGCTCCGGTTACGAAAGTAGTTCCTTACGCTGTAAAACCTGAAAACGTAACACCAGGTATGCCCACATGGTATGCAAGTACGTATTATGATGGTTCTTCTTATGCAAGCATAATGGTCAAAACCCGTGAGGGTCGTCCGATTTTCATTAAAGGAAACAAAGACTTTGGCTTTACAAAAGGTGGTACAAATCCACAAATTATTGCTTCTGTCTTGGGCTTGTACGATAGTGAACGCCTCCAAAAACCAATGGCAAATGGAAAAGATGCTTCTTGGGATGCAGTAGATGCGGCTATTACAAAAGCAATTGCAGGCGCCAAAAAAGTCACCTTATTATCTACTACAGTTATTTCTCCTTCAATCAAACGTGCCATTGCTGAAATGGCTGTAAAATTGAACGGTGAAGCCGGTAGCAAATTTGAACACGTTCAATACGATGCGGTTTCTTACGCTGCCATGCGCGAGGCAAACCTAAAAAATTGGGGTGCACGCATCCTTCCAAGTTATGATTTCTCTAAAGCAAAAACGATTGTCAGTGTCGGTGCCGATTTCTTAAGCACTTGGTTATTGCCAACCGAGTTTGCTGTACAATATGGTACGACACGCAATCCAGAAGCAGCCTGGATGTCAAAACATTTCCAATTTGAGACGGTTCTTTCAACAACCGGAACAAATGCAGATGTTCGCGACATGATCAAACCTTCAGAAGAAGGAGCTGTGTTGGCGTACATGATTAAAGCCCTTGGCGGAAATCCAGGAGTGGCTTTCAAGGCCGGTTCATGGGAAGCTTCAGCGAAGAAAGCAGTTGCTGCGCTCAAAAAATCGAAAAACGAATCACTTGTAGTTGCCGGTTCAAATCACGTTGGTGTCCAGCAATTAGCAAATAAGTTAAATCAATTACTTGGTGCTTATGGCACAACAATCGATTTAGCAAACACCCTAAATCTTCACCAATCTGAAGACGCGAAGGTCATGAAGTTGGCAGCAGATGTTGCTGCAGGTAAAGGGCCAGAAGTACTCATCATGATGGGTGTGAATCCGGTATATAGCTTGCCAAATGGCGCTGCGTTTGCAAAAGGTTTAAAATCAATTACATCTGTAGCCATTTCTGCCTATGCAGACGAAACAGCAGCGCTATGTACGTATGTTTGTCCAGAACACCATCAATTAGAAAATTGGGCTGATTTTGAGCCAAAGGCTTCCGAATATGCAATTGCTCAACCAACGATTCGTCCGCTCGGAAACACCTCTTCAGCACTTGAATCTTTGTTAGTTTGGAATGGCACTGCGCAACGCGGTGGTCAAGATTCTACGGTAGCATACGACTACATCAAAGCTACGTTTGCTAGCATCTATCCAACAGGTGATTTCGCGTATGCCACACACAACAGTTGTGTCGCAAAAACAGTTGCACCAGCTGCGCTTACCTATACGGATGCCGCAGTCACAGCGTTACCAGCTACTTCTGGTCAGGAAGTTATTTTCTACCAAAAAGCTGCGATTGGTAATGGTCAGTTTGCAAACAACCCTTGGTTGCAAGAAATGCCAGATCCAGTTACGAAGGTTACCTGGGACAACTACATTACAATGAACCCTTCAGAAATGGAGCGTGCAGGATATGCAACGACCTATGACCAAGAACACGGCTTAAGTTTAGCAAGTGTTTCTGTCAATGGAAAATCACTAACCTTACCAGTTTACCCACTTCCAGGACAAGCACTTGGTACTATTGGTATTGCGCTTGGTTATGGACGTGGAGCCAATGGCGAAAAAATTGGTAAAGCCGCTTACCAAACCAAAGAATATGGTGGCCATGCTGCCTCTGAAGCTGGCAAACTAATGCCAATCGGAGCAAATGTGTTTGCACTGATTGCTGCATCTGGTACCTACCAATATATGGCTGCTGCTAAAGTTGCCAAAGTTGAGGGATCATATCCAATTGCTGCGACACAAATTCATCACACCGTAATGGGTCGTGATTCAATTGTTCGTGAAACAACATTATCGATTTTCAAAAATCGTGAGAAAGATGCCTTTAACGAAGGGCACAAATTGCAAAAAATGGATGCGCATGGCAATCACGTCGAAGCTCCAATTTCTGAATTTGACCTTTGGAATGCACACCCTGTAGAAAAAGTAGGCCATCGTTGGGGAATGTCAGTTGACTTGTCTTCATGTATTGGCTGTGGTTCATGTTTGATCGCCTGTCAGTCTGAAAACAACGTTCCTGTTGTTGGTAAAGATGAAGTACGTCGCGGTCGTGAAATGCACTGGTTGCGCATTGACCGTTACTTTGCTTCAAACGAAGAAGCAGCGGTTGGTACCAAAGCTGACAAAGACAATTTCAACTACGATAACGCTGAAATCGCAGCGCTTAATCCTTCAGTTGTACACATGCCTTTAATGTGTCATCACTGTAATCATGCTCCATGTGAAACAGTTTGTCCGGTGGCTGCAACGACACACTCAAACGAAGGTCTTAACCAGATGGCTTACAACCGTTGTATTGGTACACGTTATTGTGCCAATAACTGTCCGTACAAAGTTCGCCGCTTCAACTGGTTTAATTACCCTTCTTACAAGAAATTTACTGAAGTCAACCCGGCTCAAGACGATTTAGGCCGCATGGTATTGAATCCGGATGTAACGGTTCGTACGCGTGGTGTCATGGAAAAATGTTCGTTCTGTGTGCAACGCATTCAAGCAACGAAATTGGTTGCGAAAAAAGAAGCGCGCCCGGTTGCTGACGGTGATTTCGCGACAGCATGTTCTGATGCTTGTCCGACCAACGCCATTGTTGTTGGTGACTGGAATGACTTGAAATCAATGATTCGTGAGAAGTCAGAAGGTACCCGTGCTTACCAAGCACTTGAAGAAGTTGGTGTAAAACCAAACATCTGGTACCAAGTGAAAGTACGCAACGAAGAAAATGCCTTGCTTGACAAAATTCAAGTCGGGGAATGTTAGTATAAAAGAATTAGACAACTCAAATAAACTACTGCAATGCAAAAGGAAGCAGCAATCAGAGAACCACTCATCTTAGGTCACAAGACGTATCATGATGTAACAGAAGATGTATGTCGTCCGATTGAGGACAAAGCACCAAAGATGTGGTACATCCTATTTGGTATCGCCTTAATTATCGGTCTTTACGGAGTCGGAAGTATTATGTACCTACTCGGTACTGGTATCGGTGTTTGGGGATTAAACAAAACCATCGGATGGGCTTGGGATATCACCAACTTCGTATGGTGGGTAGGTATTGGTCACGCCGGTACGCTCATCTCGGCCGTATTGTTATTGTTCCGTCAGAAATGGCGTATGGCAATTAACCGTTCGGCAGAAGCCATGACCATCTTTGCGGTATTTATGGCGGGTACCTTCCCATTGATTCACATGGGTCGTTTATGGGTAGGTTATTGGGTAATGCCAATTCCGAACCAATTCGGATCTTTGTGGGTAAACTTCAACTCACCGCTTTTATGGGACGTATTTGCGATTTCAACGTATTTATCGGTTTCATTGGTGTTCTGGTACATCGGTCTGATTCCTGACTTTGCAACCATTCGTGACCGCGCTAAAAAACCATTAGCGAAAAAGATGTACAGCATCTTGTCTTTCGGTTGGTCTGGCCGAGCCAAGCATTGGAATCGTTTTGAATTGGTATCATTGGTTCTTGCAGGTTTGGCAACACCACTTGTATTCTCGGTTCACTCGATTGTATCTTTTGACTTCGCCACTTCGGTAATTCCAGGTTGGCACACCACCATTTTCCCGCCATACTTCGTAGCAGGTGCGGTATTCTCAGGTTTTGCGATGGTACAAACGCTTTTGCTCATTATGCGTAAAGCAATGGGTCTTGAAGCATACATCCATACCAAGCACGTTGAATACATGAATATCGTAATCATGGTAACCGGTTCAATTGTAGGTACTGCCTATATTACCGAGTTGTTCATTTCTTGGTATTCTGGTGTAGAATACGAATCATATGCGTTCATTAACCGCGCTACTGGTCCTTACTGGTGGGCGTATTGGTCCATGATGACCTGCAACGTGATTTCACCGCAATTGATGTGGATTCGTCGTTTGAGAAGAAGTTTATTGTTCACATTCTTCATTTCGATTGTCGTGAACATCGGTATGTGGTTCGAGCGTTACGTGATCATCGTTACTTCAATTCACCGCGATTACATTCCAGCTGCTTGGAGTATGCACTTCCCAAGCCATATCGATATCGCTGTGTATATCGGAACGATCGGTTTGTTCTTTGTATTCTTCTTATTGTTTGCACGTTTCTTCCCGGTATTGGCATTAAACGAAGTCAAAACAATCTTGAAAGGTTCAGGACAATCTTACAAAGAATCACCAGATTATTACAAACACCATTAAGAATAGGCTATGTCAGATAAAGTAGTTTACGTAATGTATGACGATGATGAAGCACTCAAAGACAGTGCAAAAAAACTCGTCGCAAAAGGAGTTAAAATCTCAGAGGTATTTTCTCCATTTCCAATTCACGGGATTGATCCAATCATTGGTGTAAAAAACACGCGTTTAGGAATCATGGCGTTCTTGTATGGATTAACAGGTTTAACCCTTGCAACGATCGGAATGCGCTTCTTTATGGTTGTTGACTGGCCGATGAATATCGGTGGAAAGCCAAACTTCACCTACCTCGAAAACATGTTGGCGTTTGTTCCAATTAGTTTTGAGTTTACAGTAATGTGTGCAGCACACGGAATGGCAATTACCTATTTATTACGCAACAAAACATTGCCAGGAATGCCTGCTCAAAATCCAGATCCTCGTACAACAGACGATAAATTTGTGATGGAAATTCGTTTAAGCGAAAATCACGCGGTATCAGAAGCGGATTTGGATAGCATGTTGCAAGAAACAGGTTACCTCGAATTGGATAAAAAAGAAATTTAAAGAACAGTTTCAAATGAAAAAAAGTGTTTTTGCGATAGTAAGTGGCGCTGCGTTAACGCTGTCGTTATTCCTCTTAAATTCTTGTGTGTCAAATTCTGACAGTCCAGGATTGGAATATGCTCCAGATATGTACCGCACCCCAGGTATTGAAACCTATGTCGATTACGGAGAAATTCGTGGACGTGAAAATAAGAAATGGAAAGGTCGTTTGTCAGCAATGACGCCTCCAGCACATGCCATTCCTTTTTACGGAAAAGATTCAGCCGATGTCAAAATGATGTTGCCTTATTTCCGTAAGCCAACTGCAGCTTTTCGCGAGACGCATGGTTTATATGGTTGGGACTATTCTACAGCTGATGAATACACCTTAGCGGCTGCTGATCGCAATCCTATCCTTTTAAATGTTGCGAATGCTGAAACAGTAATCGGTAAAGGTAAAGAACTCTTTACAGCGATGTGTCAGCACTGCCATGGTGAAAAAGGAGACGGAAATGGGCCAATGGTTGCTAGCGGTGCTTATGCAGGTGTTCCAAACTATGGTGCCTTAGCCATTTCAGAAGGTCAAATGTTCTATTCTATTTACTACGGTAAAGGAATGATGGGCTCACACGGTTCGATCTTGAACAAAAAAGAAATCTGGACAATCATTCATTACATTCGTCGCTTGCAAGATGCGAACTACGGAAAATTTGATGCGACAGGTGCCGCAATGGCCGCCCCAGTAGCAGATACAACTAAAGCGAACTAATCAAGATTTAAGCAATGGAATTTCAAATTACCAAAAAAGCGAAAAACGTAGCATTCGGCCTCATTGGTGTCGGTTTGTTATTGACTCTAATTGGTGTCATGACCTCGATGGGTGATCACCATTTTAAAACCCGATTTTTGGCAAGTGGATTAATCTCTGGATTCTTCTTTTTTGCATTAGGTCTTGGTGCCTTATTCTTTTTATCGTTGCAATATGCAACCGAAACAGGTTGGTATGCAGCGGTAAAACGTGTCATTGAAGCAGTTGCAGGGTTCTTACCATTTGGAATGATCTTTTTAGGATTGATTTTGTTGGTGATTACTTTAAGTGATGGTGCACATATCTATTCTTGGATGGATCCGCATACATTAGCGCATGACGAAATTGTTCGTCACAAATCGGCGTACTTAAATCCAACTTTTTTCTGGATTCGTACAATTGCCTACTTCACTACTTATTTTCTTTTCTTGCGTGGTTTCAAAAAGCGTTCACTAGAAGAAGATAAAGTAGGTGGAACTGAACTTCACTTCTTAAACTACAAGCGTGGAGCCATGTTCTTAGTGTTCTTTGCAGTTTTCAGTTCAACTTCTGCATGGGATTGGTTAATGTCAATTGACGTACACTGGTACTCTACCTTGTTTGGATGGTATACTTTTGCTGGTATGTGGTGTTCAACAATGGTGGTTTTGGTCATCACAACTCTTTACCTCAAAAAGCAAGGCTACCTTGAAAAAGTAAACGAATCACACATCCATGACCTCGGTAAATGGACCTTCGCCACCTCTTTCTTGTGGTCTTATATGTGGTTTTCACAATTTATGTTGATTTGGTACGCAAACATCGGTGAAGAGGTGATTTATTACCAAACACGTATTGCTCATTTCCAAGTATTGTACTTTGCAATGTTTATCATCAACTTTGCTTTCCCAATGTTGATTTTAATGTCACGTGATGCAAAGCGTCATGCAGGTATTCTTACGTTTGTTGGTTTGATCATTTTGGCTGGTCACTGGCTCGATGTATACATCATGGTGTCAGCAGGTTCATTAGGGCAAAACGCAAAAATTGGTGCCCTCGAAATTGGAATGGCATTAGCAATCATGGGTGGATTTATTTGGGTTGTATTGCGCAATCTTACAAAAGCTCCATTGACTCCTGTCAATCACCCATTCCTTGACGAAAGTATCCATCACGAAATTTAATACGCAGACAACCTGAATTATCATGGAAAATAAATTAATCATCTTATTGGTCATTGTATTAGGTGCCATTGCCATCGCACAATTGGTTCGCATCTATGAAATTTCTTCAAAGTTGCGCAAGCACCAAGAGCACGAAATTTCAAGCCGCGACAACAATTTAAATGCGCGCATGATGTTGGGCTTTATGATCGTATTTTTTGCATCAGTTATCTATTTATTTGTAGCATACGGCTGGACAGGTCGTGGCGCAGCTGCTTCTATTGAAGGAGAAGAAATGGATTCACTCTTGAACTTGAATTTCGGTATTATTATCGCCGTTTTCTTCTTTACAAACTTCTTATTGTACTACTTTACATTTAAGTATGTCAAGAAGCCAGGTGTACCTGCTTTCTATTACCCACACAACAACAAGTTGGAGATGCTATGGACTGTTGTTCCTGCAGTCGTATTGGCCGTCATTATCATCTTAGGTTTGCAAACTTGGAGTCACTTAACGGGCCCAACAAAAGACGAAGCCATCCGCATTGAATTATTTTCAAAGCAGTTTGATTGGACCGCGCGTTATTCGGGCGCCGACAACACACTTGGTAAATACGATTACAAACTAACTACCGACAACAATGAATTGGCGTTAATGACTTCAAATACCATTGACAGTGCGCTTAACAACATGATGAATAGCGCTACAGGAATTCGTTCAATCCAACGCTTGTTAAGTAACCGCGATACCATTTTAAATGACTCAACTTTCAATGCCTTGAAAACGGATTTATCGCGCAAAGAGCGTTTGTACCGTTTCTTGACGCAAATGAAACAAAACCACAATCCAAAATTGGATGCAAGTGCATGGGACGACATCATTCAAAAAGACACCCTTTATTTGTGCAAAGGCCAGGAGTATGAAATAGCATTACGTTCTAAAGATGTCATTCACTCTGCCTACTTTCCACATTTCCGTGCTCAAATGAACACGGTACCAGGAATGGCAACGCGCATGAAATTTACGCCGAACAAAACCACAAAAGAAATGCGTGAGTTGAAAAACGACGGAGCATTTAACTATGTGTTAATGTGTAACAAGATTTGTGGTGGTGCGCATTACAAAATGAAAATGGTAGTTGTTGTACTTGACAAAAGTGAATACAAAGCATGGATGGCAAGTAAGAAAGGTCAAACTTTCAAAGACAAGTACTTTCCGGCAGCTGCACCAGTAGCACCAGCAGCATCTCCTGCAGACACAACCTCAATGAATTAATTTAGAAACGATAAATTTTATAAAGAATGGCTTCACACGACGCACACGCACACGGACATCATGATGCTCACGCACATCATGAGGAGCACTTTGTATCGAAATACATTTTCTCGCAAGACCACAAAATGATTGGTAAGCAGTTCTTAATGACTGCTGTATTCATGGGTATTGTTGCGATGATGTTATCCATCTTGTTCCGTATTCAATTGGCATGGCCAGGCGAAAGTTCTGACTTCTTATCGTTCTTTTTGGGCGAAAAATGGGCGCCGAATGGCGTACTAAAAGAAGACATGTACTTAGGTTTAGTTACCATTCACGGTACGATCATGGTCTTCTTCCTTTTGACAGGTGGTTTATCAGGAACTTTCTCAAACATTCTTATTCCGTTGCAACTCGGCGCACGCGACATGGCCTCTGGCTTCATGAACATGCTATCGTATTGGTTGTTTGCTTTGTCATCCATCTTGATGTTGGTTTCTTTGTTTGTTGAGTCAGGACCAGCAATGGCAGGTTGGACGGTTTACCCACCACTTTCTGCCTTGCCACAAGCGGTTTCAGGTTCTGGTTTAGGGATGACACTTTGGTTATTTTCAATGGCCATCTTCATCGCCTCTTCATTACTAGGTAGCTTGAACTATATTGTAACGATTGTCAACCTTCGCACCCAAGGCATGAGCATGACACGCATGCCATTAACAATTTGGGCATTTTTCGTGACAGCAATTCTTGGGGTATTGTCGTTCCCAGTTTTACTTTCGGCAGCGTTATTATTGATCATGGACCGTCTAATGGGTACTTCTTTCTACCTTTCTGACATTATTGTTGGAGGTGAAATGTTAACCAACCATGGTGGATCTCCATTATTGTTCCAACACTTATTTTGGTTCTTAGGTCACCCTGAAGTATACATCGTATTGCTACCTGCACTCGGTTTGTCTTCAGAAATTATTGCAACCAATTCACGCAAGCCAATCTTTGGTTACAAAGCCATGATCGGCTCGATCTTAGCCATTGGTTTCTTATCGTTCATTGTATGGGGTCACCATATGTTTGTGACGGGAATGAATCCATTCTTAGGTTCGGTATTCGTATTTACAACACTCCTTATTGCCATTCCATCTGCTGTAAAAGTATTTAACTACCTCACGACCCTCTGGAAAGGTTCATTAGTACTTACACCTGCAATGTTGTTTGCAATTGGGTTGGTATCTACATTCATCACAGGAGGTGTTACCGGAATCATCTTGGCTGACTCTGCACTTGATATCATGATGCACGATACCTATTTTGTTGTCGCTCACTTCCATATTGTAATGGGGATGTCTGCTGTATTTGGTATGTTTGGTGGTGTTTACCATTGGTTCCCTAAAATGTATGGCCGTATGATGAATACGCGTTTAGGTTATGCACACTTCTGGGTTACCATTATCGGGGCTTATGGTGTTTTCTTCCCAATGCACTTTGTTGGGTTGGCTGGTGCGCCACGTCGTTATTATGACTATTCAGTTTATGGCGAGTTTGATAGCAATTCAGCAAACCTCATGATGGACTTGAATCAAATCATTACCATTTTTGCGATCATTGCGGCATTGGGTCAATTGATTTTCTTGTTCAATTTCTTCTACAGTATTTTCCGTGGACCAAAAGCGGTTCAAAACCCTTGGAAATCGAATACACTTGAATGGACAACCCCAGTCGAAGCAATTCACGGTAACTGGCCAGGCGAATTGCCAACTGTACACCGTTGGCCTTACGATTACTCGAAGCCAGGTGCCGATGTTGACTTTATTCCGCAAACGACACCTTTAGCTGAAGGGGAAGAAGAGCACTAGAACTTAGTTCATAAACAATAAAGGCCCGATTATTCGGGCCTTTTTTATTTTTGGATGTTGTTGTGCTTTACAATTCTTTGGCAACGACTTCTAGCTCGTTATAGAAAGCTTCCCCAAACGCACGAATGATGGGTTCTTTTAAGAATTTATAGACTGGAACATCTAGTTTTTCGCCACAACTGCATGCGGGCTTACAAATGTTCCATTCTTCATAATTAAGTGCCGTATATTCTGTAAACTGACGCGTGCGAATCGGGTAGAGGTGGCACGAAATGGGTTTTGGAAAATCAATTTGACCTTCACGATACGCTTTTTCAATCGCACACTTGGCAGTTTCTTGTTCGTCAAAATAGACAAACGCACATTCCTTTCCATTTACGAGTGTGCTTGCCGGCTCGTCATCGTCGTCGAGGTAATACACATCTGAGGCTTCAATGGCAGCGATTCCTTCTGGACGCATGTGTGGCTTAATGAGATCCAATTTTTCGCGTACAATAGCCACTTCGTCCATTGTCATCGGCGCACCTGCATCGCCTTCAATGCAGCAAGCACCTTTACAAGCTGTTAAATCGCACACAAAGCGCTTTTCAAAGAGCGTTGTTGCAACAATTTTATCATCAATTTCTACTAACATAGTACAAAGATAACAGCCCAATTTGCAGGATTCGAATTTAGCATGTATATTTGCAACAGATTTATAAGAAAAGTGAGAGGGGACGCAAGTCCCCTCTTTTATTACAATACTATGATTTCAAGATCCCGCATCGAAGAATTGATTGCCGAACGCATCGCTGAGCTTGACAATGGCTTGTATGTAGTTGATTTACGTATTTCACCTACAAATGTCATTCATGTCGAAATTGACAAGCTAAAAGGAGGCGTCAGTGTCAATGATTGCATGTCGGTTTCAAGAAACATTGAGCACAACCTTGATCGCGAAGAGGCCGATTTCGAATTGCATGTTTCTTCGGCTGGTTTAGATCGCCCGATTCGTCATATCAATCAGTTTGCAAAAAATATTGGCCGAAGTTTCACTGTTCATACACATGATGGTGAATCATTCGAGGCCGAATTGGTCAAAATGGCCGACGACACACTTGTCTTTAAGCAACGCTTTCAAAAAAAGCTCGAAGACCACAAACGTAAAGTATGGGTAGAAGAAGTCAAAGAATTGACCTTCGACCAAATTAAAGAAGCTAAAATTGTTATATCATTTAAATAAAAGCCATGAATAGTTTGGAACTTGTTGACTCGTTCTCGGAGTTCAAAGAATTAAAGAATATTGACAAGCAGACAATGCAACATGTATTGGAAGATGTCTTCCGTGCGATGTTAAAAAAGAAATTCAATACCGACGAACACATCGATATCGTTGTCAATATTGACAAAGGTGACGTTCAGATTTTCTTGAACAAAGAGATCGTTGATGATGGTGAAGTGGAAGATCCAAACACTGAAATCGCTTATTCTGATGCCATTAAAATTGAACCCGATTTTGAAATTGGTGAAGAAGTAACTGAAGAATTCAAGTTTGCCGATTTCGGGCGCCGCAATGTCTTGGCTTTACGCCAAAACTTGATTTCGCGTATCATGGAATTGGAAAAAGACCAATTATACAACAAGTACAAAGAGCGTATTGGCGAAATTGTTACCGGCGAAGTTTACCAAGTTTGGAAAAAAGAAATCTTGGTCATGGACGACGACAACAACGAGCTGATTTTGCCAAAATCAGAACAAATTCCTTCGGATTTCTTCAAAAAAGGCGAAGCGGTTCGTGCGGTTGTATCAAAAGTAGACATGCGCAACAGTACACCAGTAATCATCTTGTCTCGTACGGCTCCAGAATTTTTAGAGCGTTTGTTCGAGCTTGAAGTTCCTGAAGTTTTTGATGGCCTTATTACCATCAAAAAAATTGTACGCGAACCAGGTGAGCGTGCAAAAGTTGCCGTAGAGTCTTACGATGACCGCATCGATCCAGTAGGTGCTTGCGTCGGGATGAAAGGTTCTCGTATTCACGGCATTGTTCGTGAATTGCGCAACGAAAACATTGACGTAATAAACTACACTACAAATAACCAATTGCTAATTCAACGTTCGCTTTCTCCAGCTAAAATCACCTCTATGGAAATTTTAGAAGAAGAAGGCCGTGTGAAAGTATACTTGAAGCCAGACCAAGTTTCTTTGGCGATCGGTAAAGGCGGAAACAACATCAAGTTAGCAGGTAAGCTTTGTGGCTATGAAATTGATGTGTACCGCGATGGCGAAGTGGATATCGAAGATGTTGACCTCGAAGAATTTGCAGATGAAATCGATAGCTGGATCATCGACGAGTTAAAGGCTATCGGTTGCGATACCGCGAAGTCTGTACTCGAAATCAGTATAGAAGACCTTGTATCACGTACGGACCTCGAAAAAGAAACGATCGAGGAAGTATTCCGTATTTTACAAGCAGAATTTGAATAAATTTAAGTACCGAACAAGGAGCGCAATACCAATTTTATGGCGGGAAAACCGATTCGTTTAGGAAAAGCAGCAGGAGAATTGAATGTAGGAATTCCGACAATTGTCGAATTCTTAGATTCAAAAGGCATCAAAATTGACCCGAGTCCAACTTCGCGACTCGAGCAAGAACACTTTGAAATTTTGTGCCAAGAATTTGCTGCTGACCTCAATTTAAAAGAACAGTCAAAGGCAGCAATGCGTCGTGAAAAACGCGAGTCTTTATCATTGAAAGACAAGCCAGTCGAAGAGCAAAATGCGGAGCCGCAACCTGATGAAGACGAGGAAGAAATAAACCTTGAAGAAATCAAGCGTCAGGTCATGAACGAGCCCGTTGTGAAGGCTCCAGAACCAGCTGCAAAAGCACCTGAAACGACAGTGAATGTCGTTGGTAAAATTGACCTTGATGCCATCAATCAGCGCACCCGCCCTGACAAGAAAAAAGAAGAGCCAGTTGCCGAGACGCCAGCAGCGCCAGAACCTACACCGGTAGCTGAGGCCCCAGTCGTTGAAGAAGCGCCAAAAGTAGAAGCCCCTGCTCCGGCTCCGGCCCCAGCTCCAGAAATCGAAACCATTCGTGTAACACGACAAACACTTTCAGGCCCTACAGTATTAGGAAAAATTGAATTGCCAGTTGAAAAACCGCGCAATCCGGTGGCTTCTTCTTCTGAAAGTGCCGATGCGAAGCGCAAACGCAAGCGCATTAAAAAGGTCGAGGTTGGTACAGGCGGTGGCAACAACCAAGCAGGTCGTGCCAAAACCGAAAAAACCGAAATTTCGGAGCAAGACATTCAGAAAGAAATCAAAGAAACCTTAGCACGTTTATCGAACCAAGGTGGAAAATCAAAAGCTTCAAAAAATCGTCGCCAAAAACGCGACAACAATGCTCAGCGTCGTCAAGAAGAAATGGCGATGGCGGAGTTGGAAGAAAAAACACTCAAACTTACTGAGTTTGTAACTGTTTCTGAGTTGGCTTCCATGATGAACATCCAACCGACACAAGTCATTTCGGTTTGTATGTCATTGGGTATTTTTGCCTCGATCAATCAACGATTGGATGCAGAAACCATTCAGATTGTAGCCGATGAATTTGGTTTTGAAACCGAATTTGTTTCTGCCGAATTACAAGATGCCATTACGGTAGTTGAAGACCAACCAGAAGACTTAATTGCCCGACCGCCAATTATTACGGTGATGGGACACGTTGACCACGGTAAAACTTCATTACTTGACCGCATCCGTAACGCAAATGTTACAGAAGGCGAAGCGGGCGGAATTACACAGCACATCGGGGCCTACTCAGTGACCTTAAAAGATGGTCGCAAAATGACTTTCCTCGATACACCAGGTCACGAAGCCTTTACGGCCATGCGTGCACGTGGTGCTCAAGTTACCGATGTCGCTATTATCATTGTTGCGGCAGACGACGACGTCATGCCACAAACAAAAGAAGCCATTTCGCATGCGCAGGCCGCCAATGTGCCTATGATTTTTGCGATCAACAAGATTGATAAACCTGGCGCCAACCCAGACCGCATCCGCGAGCAACTTTCCGCCATGAATATTTTGGTAGAAGATTGGGGTGGTAAATACCAAGTTCAAGAAATTTCAGCCAAGCAAAACCTCAATATCGATGCCTTACTCGACAAAGTATTGCTCGAAGCTGAATTGCTTGACTTGAAAGCGAATCCTGCCAAAAACGCTGTCGGAACAGTTATCGAATCATCGCTAGATAAAGGAAAAGGTTATGTGACCAACATGTTGGTCGAGGCCGGAACCATGCGTGTCGGTGATGTCATTCTTGTCGGGCGTTATTTTGGCCGTGTACGTGCGATGCACGACGAACACGGTGTCGCGTTAAAAGAAGCCGGACCAGCCCAACCAGTATCAGTACTCGGGATCAACGGCGCGCCAAGTGCGGGTGATAAATTCAATGTCCTCGACGACGAAAAAGAAGCCAAATCAATTGCACAAAAACGCGAACAATTGTACCGCGAGCAAGGCTTACGTACCACCAAACACATCACACTCGACGAAATTGGTCGTCGTTTGGCAATCGGAGACTTCAAAGAGCTCAATATCATCGTTAAAGGTGACGTTGATGGTTCGATTGAAGCCCTTTCTGATTCATTGCTTAACTTGTCTACAGAAGAAATCCAAGTCAATATTGTACATAAAGGTGTCGGTGCAATTACCGAAGCCGATGTCAACTTGGCCTCAGCTTCTGATGCAATCATTATCGGATTCCAAGTTCGACCAACGCTTCCAGCACGTAAGTTGGCCGAGAACGAGCAAATCGATATTCGCTTGTATTCGATCATCTACAAAGCCATTGAAGAAATCAAAGCCGCGATGGAAGGCATGTTATCGCCAGACATTGAAGAACAAATCATTGGATCTGCCGAAATTCGCGAAACATTCAACATTACCAAGGTTGGTACCATTGCCGGATGTTATGTCATGGATGGTATCATCAAGCGTTCGTCTAAGATCCGCGTCATTCGTGATGGCATTGTGGTTCATACCGGAACACTTGGTTCGTTAAAACGCTTCAAAGATGATGTCAGAGAGGTGAAAAACAATTACGAGTGTGGTTTGAACATCGATAAATTCAACGATATACAAATTGGAGATATTGTCGAGGCTTACGAAGAAGTAGAAGTTGCAAGAAAATTGTAATCGCTTCACTAAGCGTTTCTATTTTTCGTAGTTTTGTAAGTATTCAAAAAACTGCGTAATTATGGGCAAGTTCGGACCAACCGAGATCATTCTCATCCTCATTATTGTACTACTTTTCTTTGGTGGTAAAAAAATTCCTGAATTAATGAAAGGCCTTGGTCAAGGCGTGAAAGAATTCAAAGATGCTTCAAAAGGCGAAAATCAAGCTTCGTCATCAACAGAAGTCACTAAAGAAGAAAAGTAATCGATGTACTTAACGATTGCCGATATTCAGAAAGCCTTGCTCTCTGGCAAGACAGCATTGGCACTAGTGAACGAGCACCTAGAGCGTATTGAGGCTCACCAACACCTCAATGCATTTCTTGAAGTATTCGAAGAAAGTGCGCGTGCCCAAGCAAAACTTGTTGACGCTAAAATTGCGGCTGGCACTGCAGGCCCATTGGCGGGAGTCATTATTGGCATCAAAGACAACATTTGTTACCGCAATCATCGGGTTTCTGCTTCTTCAAAAATTCTTGAAGGATTTACATCTTTGTATACCGCAACTGTGTTGCAACGACTACTCGATCAAGACGCCATTGTAATTGGTCGCTTGAACTGCGATGAATTTGCCATGGGAAGTTCCAACGAAACTTCGGCCTATGGCCCCGTCCAAAATAACCACAAAGCCAATTATGTCCCTGGTGGTTCTTCTGGAGGAAGTGCTGTTGCAGTTTCTGCTGGCTTGTGTACGGCTACATTGGGTAGTGACACAGGTGGTTCGGTTCGTCAACCTGCTTCTTGGACAGGCACTTATGGTGTCAAGCCTACTTACGGTCGCATGAGTCGCTACGGTCTAATTGCGTATGCATCTTCATTTGATCAAATTGGATTTTTTACCAATTCAATCCAAGATTCGCAGTTATTGTATCAATTGAGCGCAGGTCAAGACGAATTTGACGCAACGTCATCCTCACTTCCGATTGCATCTGAAAAAGTAAGTACTCAAAAATTGCGCATTGGTCTGAAGGCAGAAGGCCACGAAGTCAGTACGGTGAGTTTTCCTTACCTCGACTACATGGTACCTACTTATTACGTACTTACTACCGCTGAAGCTTCTTCCAATTTGTCGCGATTTGATGGGGTGCACTATGGGCACCGTAGTCAAGATGCCAAAGGCGTTGAAGAAACCTATGTAAAATCACGTACTGAAGGGTTTGGACCAGAAGTAAAACGACGCATCATGACCGGTACTTTTGTTTTGTCTCATGGTTATTACGATGCTTATTATACCAAAGGCCAACAAGTCCGTCGGATTTTAAAAAATCGAACCAACGAATTGCTTGCAAACTGTGATGTTTTGCTTTCACCTACCACACCTGGTGTGGCCTTTGAACTAAATGCGGTCAAAGATCCCATTCAAATGTATTTGCAAGATATTTTTACCGTACATGCCAACTTAACCGGTAATCCTGCTATTAGTGTGCCGTTTGGCATGCATTCGAGTGGATTGCCCTATGGCTTGCAACTCATGACCAACGATTTTGAAGAAGCCTTGCTATATGCAGCCTCAGAAACCCTTGAAAAGTTGTTTTAATGCGTGTTGTCTGGCTGGTATTTCTGTTGTTTCATGTGTTGCTTGTTAGGGCACAGCGCCCACCTCATTTGGTGCGCCCTTCCGATTCTTTAAGCGCCGACGCTTTTTTAAATACTGTCCAACAAAGCCTGAATTTATTCTACAGCGAATACGCCAATTCAAGCAATTACGATTCAATCATTCAAGCCCTCAATTATAGTCCGGGTCAAATTCCAACTTTTTCAGATTCCGTCATTTGTGCACGTCTCGAAAAAATGAGTCAACTGACGCCCTTTCACATGGATTGCAATCCCGCGACGCTTTCAACGATCAAGTTTTTTGCTGCCCAACGACGTGGATTTATCCGGGTCGCAATGGGTCGCTCGGCTTTGTATTTTGACTTGTTTGAAGAAAAATTAGCCGAATACGGCTTGCCGCTAGAACTGCGTTTTTTAGCGGTCATTGAAAGTGGCTTGCGCCCGCAAGTTAAATCGCGTGCAGGTGCCTTGGGTTTATGGCAATTCATGTACAAAACGGGATTGTATTATGGCCTCAAAGAAAACTCTTACATCGACGAACGCATGGACCCAGAAATGGCAACCGATGCTGCCTGTCGGTACTTAAAGCAACTGTATGGCATTTACGGCGACTGGAATTTAGCGCTCGCGGCTTACAATGCCGGACCTGGAAATGTCAATCATGCCATAAGTCGTTCTGGCGGTAAAACCACCTATTGGGAAGTGCGTCCGTACTTGCCCCAAGAAACACAAGGGTATGTCCCGAACTTTATCGCGGCAGCCTACATGATGACCTACCATGCCGAGTACAATATCATTCCGATGGAGGCCAAATTACACAATGCCCAACTCGACACCATTTGCCTCAAAGAAGGGGTGCACATGAGTACCATTTCAACGCTCATTTCTTGGGAACTTAGCGAAATCCAGGCACTCAATCCGGTCTACAAAACCACGTTTGTTCCTAAAATGACACCTGCGCGTTGTATCAGTGGTCCGCTTGAAAAAATTGGATTATTGGTGAGTCTTGAAGATTCGCTCTATGCACTTGAGCAATCGATTTATGCGCCAAAACCTGTTGTACCACCCACGCCACCTACAATCGATTCGCTACACCGTGATTCCACAATTACTATAGCGCAACTAAACCCACCTGACACTTCAAGCAACCGAACAACAACACCAACTGCCGCCTTGATGTACCACAAGGTAAAAGCAGGCGAAAACTTGCGTTCCATTGCGTTGCGCTACAATGTTAGTATTGAACAACTTATGGAGTGGAATGCCTTGCGCACGACCAATATTTATGTCGGACAACGCCTAACTGTATACAGTAACCAAGCTCCAACACAAGTCAACCCTGCGCCGAGCCCAACCCCAACTCCGGCACAACCTGTCAAGAAATATTATACGGTCAAACCGGGCGATACTTTTGGTAGAGTTGCGCAACGACACAACCTGAGCCAAGAACAATTGAAACGACTCAATCCGGGCGTGCATATTAACAGCATTGCAGTTGGCCAACGTCTACGTGTGAAATAACGAATCATGAAAATATCCGGTGTGATCATCACGTTCAATGAAGCACGAAACATTGCGCGTTGCCTCGATTCACTCCAAGGAGTTTGTGATGAAATTTTGGTCCTCGATTCGTTTTCGACCGATGAAACTGCCCAAATCTGTAGCACTTATGGTGTGCGTTTTGAGTGCCATCCGTTTGAGGGCCACATTCAGCAAAAAAATGAGGCTTTTAGTCGCGCAAGCCATCCGTGGATTTTGTCATTAGATGCCGACGAAGCACTTAGTCCAGAACTCCGAAATTCAATTTTGCAGCTCAAATCCGCATTGCCCGAACACGGAGCTTATCAATTTCACCGACTCACAAATTACTGCGGAACCTGGATTAAACACAGTGGTTGGTATCCGGATACAAAGCTTCGTTTGGTGTCAAAAACTGACGCCCAATGGGGAGGAATTAACCCTCATGATCAGTTGCTGCTTAAACCTGGCCTCGAACCAAAACTTTTAATGGGCGACCTCTTGCATTATTCGTATTACACCAAAGAAGACCATTACAAACAGATATCCTATTTTTCAGAGATCGCTGCTCAAGAATTGTTTAAACGAAACGTACAAAGTAATGGCCTCAAAATCGCAACGAAGGTCTGCGCACAATTTGTAAAGACCTATTTTTTAAAATTGGGTTTTTTAGATGCAACAGCAGGCTGGAATATCGCCTGCAGAAGCGCCTACGCCACTTATGTCAAATACAAGCGATTACGCCAGTTGCATCATGAAAACGCCTAAGCAAATCCTGATTTCGCGCACCGATAGTATCGGCGATGTTTGCCTGACGCTTCCACTGTGTGTAGCCCTAAAAAAGCAATTCCCGTCAGCAAATTTGGTGTATTTGTGTAAAAGCTATACCCAAGCAGTGGTGGCTTGTTTTGAACCCATTGATGAAATCATGACGCTCGAAACGCTCATGCAGTTGACGCCTGAAACGCGCCGAGCGAACTTGGCTCGTTTTGATGCTGTCATTCATGTGTTTCCGAATCAAACCATTGCTAACTGGTGTCATGACGCCAAAATCCCAATTCGTATCGGAACCTCGCACCGGCTTTTTCATTGGTGGACCTGTACACATCGACCTCGATTTTCACGCAAAAATTCGGAGTTACACGAAGCGCAACTTAATTTCTTTTTGTTAAAACCGCTCGGTGTAGATGCGATTCCAAGCCGTTCAGACTTGAATCAACCGCAAGCTTTTCACATTCCTGTTGCTTCAAACCCCGCAGGTCAGCAATTGGCAAATGCTATAATTTTGCACCCTAAATCGCAGGGTAGTGGCCTCGAGTACCCGCTTGCCAATTACATGCAACTTGCCTTACTTTTGGCAGAACGCGGTTACCAAATTTATTTTTCAGGAACCGAAAAAGAAGGCGCGTTATTTCGCGATCAGATTCCACAACACCCTAATATCCAAGATGCGACAGGGCAATGGAGTTTGACTGAATTCATTGCGATCATTGGCCAAGTTAAGGCACTTGTTGCTTGCTCGACAGGACCGTACCATGTGGCAGGTTTAGCGGCAACGCGTGCCATTGGTTTGTTTTCTTCGCGTCGTCCGATACATCCGGGGCGCTGGTCGGCTATCGGGCCTAAAGCATTGGCGCTAGTACACGACCCACTTTGTTCTGAATGTCTGAAAGGAGCGCCTTGCAAATGTATTGAGCACATTTCTATCGAATCCATTGCCGATGTCATTGAAAAGTAAGTATTTACGCAATATTCTTTTAGCTTTATATGTCGTGTGCTATAGTGTTGGCCTCTTTAATTGGGCGCGGGTATTCGATAAATTCGACCTCGATTTCCTTTCAAAAGCTCTTGCTCATGGCCTCCTGATTGGCTTGATTTACTTCGGATTTCAAACGAAAGATCTGCGACCTAAAAAGGGCATTTACTTGCTTTCGTTGGCCTTTGTGGTGGCCTTTTATCTTTTTGCATACAAGTCGTCTTTGCCCTTTCTTTGGTTTTGGTGCCTTTTGTTACTACAACTCTTATTACTCGTGACATACGTGAATGGGCTTGCGTGGCGCCGGATAATGTTGCTAAAAAACCTTCTGATCGCCACCATGTGGTACATTCAGCTCAATTTAATCCCTGCGCTTGCCGGCAACGTGAATTTAGCGTATCTGCCATTTTTTATTTTTTACTTGGCATTAAGTATTCAAGTTGATGCCGAAGATATCGAAGAAGACAATGGGAAAATCAAGACCTTCGCAAGCAAGATAGGCAAGGAGACAAGCGCTTTCCTTGTTATTTTTCTGTTGGCTTTCTTTGCGTATTTAATGGGATTGCCATTCGTCTGGATTTTGTTGGCATTACTGGTAGCAAAGCGCGAGACTTTTTTACCCAAACGCAGCTACGATGCCCTCCTCTTTTTACTCGGAATTTACTTTATGTTGCGATAAGCTGAAGCTTCGTATCTTTGTGCTTTCAGAAAAAGCAGGATGGAATACGAATTTAGAAGTATAGAAGCCAAATGGCGTAAGGAATGGCAACAACGTGGCACCTATAAAGTCACCGAAGACAGCAACAAACCAAAGTATTATGTACTTGATATGTTTCCGTATCCATCTGGAGCAGGTCTACACGTCGGCCACCCACTAGGTTACATCGCCTCTGACATTTATGCACGCTATAAACGTCTTAGCGGATTCAATGTATTGCACCCAATGGGCTATGATTCGTTCGGATTGCCTGCAGAGCAATACGCCATTCAAACGGGCCAACATCCGGCGATTACTACCGAACAAAACATTGCTCGTTACCGCGAACAGCTCGACCTCATGGGTTTCTCATATGATTGGTCTAGAGAAGTTCGTACCTCGGACCCGAATTATTACAAATGGACACAATGGATTTTTAAGCAACTTTTCAATGCTTATTATGATGTTCAATTAAATAAAGCCCAACCCATTTCAAAACTTATTGAAGCTTTTGAAGCAATGGGTAGTGCCAAAATTAATGCGCATTCAGAGGTAACACATCACTTTACAGCTGCTGAGTGGAAAGCAATGAGCTCTTCGAAACAAGAAGAAATCCTCCAAGATTACCGCTTGGCTTATTTGGCCGAAAGTTGGGTTAATTGGTGCCCCGCTTTAGGAACTGTCTTAGCCAATGACGAAATCGTCAATGGCGTATCTGAGCGTGGCGGACATCCAGTCGAGCAAAAACGCATGATGCAGTGGTCAATGCGCATCAAAGCATACGCCGATCGCCTGCTCGATGGACTCGATCGCATTGACTGGACTGACGCCCTTAAAGAGCAACAACGCAATTGGATTGGCAAGTCAAAAGGAGCCAGTGTTCATTTTGAAGTGAAAGGAAACGCTGCCAAAATCGAAGTATTTACGACGCGCCCCGACACTATTTTTGGTGTCAGTTTTATGGTTTTAGCACCGGAGCATCCGCTTGTTACAGTACTTACGAGTGCTACATGCAAAGATGCAGTTGAAGCCTATCAAAAAGAGTCGGCGCTTAAAACCGAACGTGACCGTCAGTCCGATGTCAAAAATATTAGTGGTGTTTTTATTGGTGCCTATGCGCTTCATCCATTTACAGGACAAGAAATCCCCATTTGGATTGGCGATTATGTATTGGCTTCTTACGGAACTGGCGCTGTCATGGCGGTGCCTTGTGGCGATCAACGAGACTATGATTTTGCCCGTCATTTTCAGCTACCAATCCCTGCAATTTTCGAAAATGTAGATTTGTCAGAAGTGGCTTACACTGAAAAGGAAGCGAAATTAACGCAGTCTGATTTCTTGAACGGACTTGATGTCAAGTCCGCCATGGAAAAGGCGATCGAAGCCATCGAGGCGAAAGGTATTGGCAAAGGCAAAACCAATTTCCGCTTGCGCGATGCGGTTTTTTCACGCCAACGCTATTGGGGCGAGCCCTTTCCAGTTTATTACGAACAAGGAATTCCCAAGTTAGTAAACGACGAACATTTACCGATTACCTTACCAGAAGTCGATGCGTATTTGCCTACAGCAGATGGCGAGCCGCCGTTGGCCCGAGCCCCAAAATCGGCTTGGAATTGTGCGTTAGGTGACCGCATGGAATTCAACACCATGCCAGGTTGGGCCGGTAGTTCATGGTACTTTTTACGTTACATGGATCCGCAAAACCAACTGGAATTTGCGTCAAAAGTTAAACTTGATTATTGGAAGCAAGTGGACCTTTACATTGGAGGTTCAGAACATGCAACGGGTCACTTATTGTACGCCCGATTCTGGACAAAAGCCTTGTATGATTTAGGTTTTATTTCCTTTGACGAGCCTTTCGCAAAATTGATCAACCAAGGCATGATTTTAGGAAAATCGGCAATTGCTTATATTGGGCCCGATGCCAAAATGGTTTCGTACGATATGCTTCCGGCCGAAACTACCGGTTTCCGTGAAGTTCGCATCTTGATTGACCTCATTAATGACGACGAGAGCATTCAGCTCGAGGCTTTACGTGCTTGGCAACCGCAATATGCTGATCAACAGTTTGTCACAAATGCCGCAGGAAAAGTGCTCGTCAAACGCGAAGTCGATAAAATGTCGAAGCGCTGGTATAATGTGGTTACCCCAGACGACTTATGCGAAAAATACGGCGCCGATACCCTCCGCATGTATGAAATGTTCTTGGGGCCGTTAGAACAAAGCAAACCTTGGGACACCAAAGGAATTACAGGCGTACACAATTTCTTAAAGAAATATTGGAGGTTGTTTCACCTGAATGGAACCTTTGAAGTACATGACACGGAGCCAAGCGCAACTGCGCTCAAAACACTTCATAAAACCATTAAAAAATTGGCCGACGACCTCGAACGCTTTTCGTTTAATACGGGCGTCTCTTCGTTTATGATTTGTGTAAACGAACTGACAGAGCAAAAATGCACGAACCGCCATATTCTTGAACAGTTAACCATTTTGATGGCTCCATACGCGCCGCATATTTGTGAAGAGATCTGGTCCAAACTTCAGCCCACTGCGACTTCTATTTTTGATCAGCAGTATCCGCAATTTAACGAAGCGTATTTACAAGAATCAACTTTTGACTATCCGGTATCTTTCAATGGAAAAATGCGCTTCAAGGTAAATCTTCCATTAACCCTGACTCCGCAAGAAGTACAAGCACATGTTTTAGCCCTGCCAGAAGCTCAAAAATGGCTAGAAGGAAATGCGCCTAAAAAAGTAATTGTCGTTCCAGGAAAGATTGTCAATATGGTGCTTTAAGCCTCAAAATGGCTTAGCAAACTGCCTGCATTTTTAATTTCTATCATGCATCCTTTTAAAAGTTGTGCATGCATATTGATTTGTGCCCCACCAGCCATTAAGGTAACGCCCGGCGCATCTTGCCGTAATTGTTCGAAATACCGTTGCAAAAATGCAGGGTCAACCGCATTTAACCACGAACTGATGGCATAACTTGGTTTTAATTTTTGAATGCAATCTATCAACGAATCGTAAGGGAGGCTTTGCCCAAGATAATAGGTATGGATACCGGCGCTTCGCAATAAATACTGATAAAAAAGCAGGCCGATTTCATGCCAATCGTGTTCCGGTAAAAACAGCAGTACACTTTTTCCGTTTTGAGCTGGAATGGGCAGTTTATCAATTTCAGCAATGACTTTCTGACGGATTAAGTTTGAAATAAAGTGCTCTTGAGCGGCACTAATACTTTCGACCAACCACATCACGCCGATGCGTTCTAAAAAAGGGATCAAGTGCCCGCTAAATGTTGCATCCAAGCCTTTTTCATCAATGAGGCCTTGTAGTGTATCACGAAACAAACACTCGTCAAGTTCTAGTAATGCCAAAATGAGTTTTTCTTCGGCAAGTTCAGGGCTGTGTTTGAGCAAAATGGAAGCCACCTCGGTGTGCATTGCGGCGGGTTCCATGGCAGCAATGTGCGAAATCTTGACGCCATGCTTGTAAAGCATGCTCACATTGAGTAAAAAGGAAAGGTCCTGGTCTGAATAGGTTCGGATTTTGGTGTCGGTGCGTTCTGGAATGAGCATGCCGTAGCGTTTCTCCCAAATGCGAATCGTATGCGCTTTGATGCCCGTTAATACTTCAATATCTTTTATTTTGTATTCTGCCATATATCGCTTTTTTCAGCTGACCTGAATGCTAAACATATTCGTGCATGTTTTGTTCAAAAGGGGCAAAAATAGAAGATTAACGGTACCTTTGTTCCATGAAAATCAAATCGGCCGCCTTTATTGTTTCAAATACCGAGATTAGCAAATGCCCGCAAGACGCAAAGCCTGAATTTGCATTTATTGGCCGTTCCAATGTAGGCAAGTCTTCATTGATCAATATGCTAACTGGCACCAAAGGCCTGGCCAAAACCTCCGGAACACCCGGCAAAACGCAACTCATCAATCACTTTTTAATCAATGAAGAGTGGTATTTGGTCGATTTGCCAGGCTATGGCTATGCAAAAGTTAGTAAAAATCAGCGCAGTACTTTTGAACGATTCATCGCCGATTACCTGACCAAACGCGAAACGCTTTTTAACATTTTTGTGCTCCTCGATTGCCGCCTAGAACCTCAAAAGATTGACTTAGAATTCATGAATTGGTGCGGACAAAAAGGCCTGCCATTTTCAATGGTATTCACGAAAATGGATAAACTTTCAAGTTCTGCCTTGCAAAAGAATTTGGCGAAGTACAAAAAAGAAATGTTAAAGTACTGGGCAGAAATGCCTCCTGTGTTTACTACGTCTAGTGAATCGGGCTTTGGCAAAGAGCCATTACTAAGCTATATCGAGCAGATTTTAGCTTAAAAATTCAGACTTGAAAATTCCTTTCGTTTTCCTTATTTTTGCCCAAAAAGTACAGCATTATGGGAAGAGCGTTTGAATACCGCAGAGCAGCTAAAGAAAAGCGTTGGGACAAAATGTCCAAAATGTTTCCAAAACTAGGTAAAGCCATCACGATGGCGGCCAAAGAAGGCGGAATGGACCCAACAACCAATGCCAAGTTGCGGACAGCGATTCAAAATGCCAAGTCCGAGAACATGCCCAAAGACAACATTGAATCGGCAATTAAGCGTGCAGCTCAAAAAGACATCGCTTCGTTTACTGAAGTCAACTACGAAGGCAAGGGCCCACACGGTGTATTGGTGTATGTAGAATGCGCAACCGACAACCCGACACGTACGGTGGCCAACGTTAAATCCTACTTCAATAAAGCAGGTGGAGCTGTTGTTCCAAATGGCTCAATGGAATTTATGTTTAGCCGCAAAAGTGTGTTTGAAATCGCCCGCACACCAGAAATGGATCCTGAAATGCTCGAGCTCGATCTGATCGATGCAGGTTGTGAAGAAATCGAGGTAGAAGAAGAGAACATTATTGTTTACGGAGATTACACCGCATTCGGTACCATTGCAAAGGCACTTGAAGACATGCAAATAGAGGTTCAGAAATCGAGCCTTAAACGCATCCCTACAAGTCCGGTCGAATTTTCAGAAGAGCAATTAGTCGACATCGAAAAAATGCTCGACAAAATCGAAGACGATGACGACATTCAGCAGGTCTTTACCAATATTGCGTAAGTTACATACTAAAAAGCGCTTTCCGGCGTTATAACGCCTCAATTTCAGCACATGCCAAAACGCCTACATCTTTTCTTTTTTGCCGTTCTGTTGCTTGGTGTAGCCGCATGTTCTACTGAAAACAACACGCCAATCAATCGTTTTTACCACCAAACAACTGCAAAATACAACGGGCATTTTAATGCCAAAGAATTATTGCGCGTTTCGCTAAAAACATACAACGATAGCCGCAAAGAAGATTTTTACAGCATCTTACCAGTCTTTCCGTTGCCGCAAGAAAAAGACGTCAAAGGCATGCTGCCGTCTATCGATACGGCCATTGCAAAGTGTTCTAAAGTGATTTTAAATCACAGCATGCCGTCTGCTGAAAATATGTTTTACAAAACAGCAGAATACAACAAATGGATCGACGAAAATTGGATTACAGTCGGGGAAGCCTTCTTTTACCGCCGCGATTACCAAAAAGCAATGGACAATTTTCAGTTTGTCAAGCGCTTTTTTGAAAAAGACCCTTCAACCTACGTTGCAGAGTTGTGGATTGCACGCATTTATGTCGAACAAAAAAAGTATGCCGATGCCAAACTGATTTTGGATGCATTGAATGAACGTGCCGAAATGCAAAAAGACAAAGTCTTGACCGATTACATCCCATTTCTGCGCGCTAAAAACCCTGAAGCAGCCCCGAAAATGTCAAAAAAGCTGCAATTTGAAATTTATAAAACCTATGCCGATTTGGCCCTGCGTCGCAAAGAAGTTGACGAAGCCATTAAAGGCCTATCAAATGCCATTCAGAAATGTCCCAATGCCAAAGAGAAGGCACGACTGAACTACATATTGGCACAAGTGTATCAATCACAAAACGACCTCGCTTCGGCTGGTGACCGCTATTCAAAAGCCATGAAGGCAGCAGCTGCTACTGACATTGCCTTTAATGCGCGCCTGAATCGAGCAGTGACAGGTGGTGGTGAAAAATTGGCTAAAGACCTTCAAAAAATGTTGCGTGATGCCAAAAATGCCACCTTCAAAGACCAAATTTATTATGCCATGGCAAGCATCGAGCTTTCGCGAGGGAACAAGCCGCTTGCCAAATCCTACCTGACCGAGTCGGCATTTTATTCGAATAATAACAAACGTCAACGTGCGCAGTCTTATGAAAAGCTTGGTGACCTCGCTTTTGCCGATAAAAACTTCGTGCATGCGCAAAAGTACTACGATTCAAGCTCGCGATTCCTGACCGACGACTACCCAAATGCCGATCAAATTCGAAACAAAGCGACCAAGCTTGCTGACCTCGTAAAAGCCATTGAAATTGCGCAGTTCGAAGATTCGGTGCAGCGCATTGCCAAACTTTCTGAAAAAGACCGCGAAGACTTTTTAAAGGAGACCATTAAGCAAATCAAACGCGACGAGCAACGACGCAAAGAGCAAGAAGCAGCCAAACTTTTGGCCCTGCAGCAAAGCCAAGCCACCAGTCCTACTACAAACGCCAATAAGTTTGTGTTTAACAACCCCAAATTGCGTGAAGATGGCTTTAATGAGTTTCGAAAATATTGGGGTCAGCGCGAAAATACCGACGATTGGCGTCGCAGCGAGCGTGTTATTCTTTCGAGTGTAACGGCTCAAAACGGTCAAGATTCCAGTGCACAATCGCCTAGCGCAACTAAAACCGATTCCTTAACGGTTGAATCATTATTAAAAGATATTCCGCTTACTCCTGAAGCGTTGGCTGCTTCTCAAGAACGCTTACTAGACGCCTTATACACTTCTGGTGTGCTTTACAAAGAAGTCTTGAACGAAACCGAATTGGCTGCAGCCCAATTCTTGGCTATTCTCGACATGAACCTCGAGCACCCAACCGATTTATCAGCTGCTTTTCAACTTTATAAAATCTATGCAGGTACAGAATCAGGAGATAAATACAGGCAATATATTTTAACGAAATATCCAAATTCGGATGCAGCCAATTACTTTAAAGATCCTGATTTTTATGTAAAGCAAAAGCTTAGTGCCCAACAAGACCAAGCGGCCTACTTAAAATTAGTCGAAAAATACGACCAAGCCTATTATTCGTTGGTACTCACTGAAACGCAAAAAATTGTCGATAACGACCTTTCAAATGCCTATCGCTCAGAATATTTGTTGTTAAATGCACTTGCCTTTGGGCAACTGACCGAGAACAAAAAAGAACTCATACCGCGTTTGCAGCGCATCATTGACGAAAAACCAAAATCAGATCAAGCACAACGTGCCAAAGAAATGATAGCGATTATCGACAAAGGCTATTCGAAGTTCCAACTCCCTGAGGCCAAAAAGCCTTCGTTATTTGTCGACTTGCCGAATGTCACCCAATACGTCATCGTGTTACTCGATGAAGATGAAGAAGTTGATGAGTTGCGAAATGCAGTGGCAAGCTTCGCCACTAAAGCGTTCAAGACTACAAAAGTGAAGGTTACAGGCAAAACAACTGTCGCCGAAACAAATTTTGTATTAATTCAAGAATTTCCGACAACCAAGATTGCATGGGATTTTGTCAATGCCTATAAGGCCGGAGTCGAGTATTTAGATGACTACCAAAACAACAAAATCTACATTATCAATCAAGAAAATTTGAAAAAGTTAATAGAAACCTCGAAATTTGATGATTATAAAGCGTTTTTCATCGATAACTATTAAGAAAACATGCTCAGAAAAGACATTTTTGGAGGTTCATCATCAGCTGACGTAAGCTCAGATCGTACGAACCGTATTATTGCAGGAACAGAAATCAACGGTGACCTCACTTCCGATTCTAACATCTTACTTGAAGGTGAAGTAAATGGCAATGTTTCATGTGCCGGTAAAGTCATCATTGGTAGCTCAGGCAAAATTACTGGCAACCTTGTTTGTGTAACTGCCGAAATCGAAGGTGCTATGGATGGCGAACTTACCATCGAAAACTTGTTGGTATTGCGCGCAACTGCACGCATCAAAGGTGACATCCAGACCATGAAATTGCATATCGAAGAGGGCGCCTTTTTTGAAGGAGCTTGTGTCATGCGTGCTGGGGTTTCAACACCCAAACTTGATACGGATTTAGCCTTTAATGACTAAGTCAACAGCGCCAAAATCTGCTTTTTACCGACTCACCACTGCTGGCTTTCAATTGGCGGCCATAATTGGGCTATTTACTTTTTTTGGAACCAAACTAGATGCGCATTACCAGCTTAAAAAACCAATCTGGACGGTCGTGTTGTCATTGATTGGAGTCGGGATAGGCCTCTATGTCGTTATTAAAGAAGTCCTTTCCATTTCAAACGAAGAATGAAGAAGAATGCCGCGTTTGCCTATTTTGCATCCATTGCAGCGGTGCATGTAGGTTTTCTTTTATTGGCTTGGATGCACGTATTTCCGCTCAGCTTTCAAGAAGTAGGTGTCGCGCAATTAAGTGCAGGGTGTATTTTAGCCTTTTCAATGTTGATTTTATTTGCCCGAAACAGGGGCAATCATGAAGAGCTAACCTTTCGATTTTTAATTTTGTCGGTGAGCCAGTTGTTGGCTTATTTATCGACGTGCTTGGCTTTTATTTATACCGATCAGCGTACTGATTTGGTATTGTACATGCTGGGTTTGTCGTTAACTGTTCTTATTGTCCAAACCAGTTTTTTGGTTCGGCAGTTAAAATGAGCGCAGAAACTCTAAAAGGAGCGTTGCTAGCGGTTCAAAAGCCGCATAACTAAGTTCTTCGGCCCGATCTTCGATGTCATGGTAATGCTTGTTGGGCCCCATGGTGTAAATGAAAAAGGACGGAATGCCAAGTTCGGTAAAAAAGTAGTGGTCCGAATTGGCGGCTGGCCCCCTCGATTTTACCTGTGTTAAGGCAGCATGTTGCTGATTCAGTTGCACGAGTCGTTCAAATTCGGTCGGGAATTTTGTTGCATTGACAACCGTAATTCCTTCTTCACCACTCCCCATGATGTCCAAATTCAAGACAAAACGGATCTTTTTTAAATCAAAAGTAGGATGTTCAGTAAAATACTTGGAACCAATTAAACCTGCTTCTTCACCACTAAAAGCGATAAAAACATAATTGACAGAACGCTCGTTTTGCCGAGCCAATTCATGGGCTAAATACAACAGCATTCCCACACCAGAGGCATTGTCGTTGGCGCCCGGAAAATAGGCCTGTTGCCCCATTTTTCCTAAATGGTCGTAATGTGCACTTAATACAATGGTTTCTTTTGATTTTGCTTCGGTGCTTGCAGGCAAAAACCCGATGACATTGTGTGTTTGAAAGTTCGGTAGCATGCGTGCCTCGAGTTCAAGTTGGCAACTGTTTACTTGTGAAGGCCATTTGCTTAAAACTGCATGTAAAAGCGGGTAGGGCGTCGCACTCTGACTTACAGACCACGTCAGTTTTTCGTCATTGAGTTCTAGCACTGGCGCAAATTTGCTCAGTTCCTTGAGTCGGGCCTTTAATATTTTTATGGTATCGCCTCCGAAGCCAGAAGTCTGGACAACCAGCATGCGCCCTGGTGGGCAAGGTTTAAAACTGCTTGTAGACTGTAAAAGAGTTGCCGTTTTGCAATATACGAGTTGGTATGTTTGCTTGCCACTAGTGCCCGCTGACGCCGGATCAATTAAATAATCGATTCCCGCTTTTAACGTATCCGTGCCTGCAATTAGTTGGCAAGCTCCAGGGAAGGTCTGGACTGAATAATGAAAGGCTTGTTTGTAGCCTTTTTTGCCTTTTGGTTTTAATCCGATGGCCTTAAATTCAGACTCAATAAACTGCGCTGCTTGTTGAGCGCCGTTATCGACATAGCCGCGACCTGCAAATGGTGCCGAGCATAGGGTCGTGATGGCCTCTTTGTAAGCATAATGTTGAGCAACGAGTGCTGTTGTATAGAAAAACGCAACGAAACTAAGCGCCAGCCGCATAGCGTCGACAAACTTTATAGATAAAATCTTCTACGATTTCAGACTCGGTGTCCCAGTTGTAGTCAGTGGCAAAGGCACTCAAGACCGAACGTGCTGCATCCATGTTTCCGAGTTGATCAAGCTGCTTGATTCCGGAAGAAAAGGCATCAGACGAACCATCAAACAATTCATTGATGAATTGTAATTTTTCGTTGAGTGTAAATGCACCAATTAAGGTTTCTAACGGAAACACACTTCGGTTGTCACGGATGTTGGCTTCCATTTCTGCCATCCAAATCGGTTGATCAGACGAAAAACTTGGCTCGTATTGCGCAACAGGAGTTTCCATAACAGGCGTAGTTTCTTCTTCATGCGCTTCCTCAAGCATTTCTTCTTCTTCGCTTTCTTCTTCAAGTTCTTTTTCAGAATCTTCAGCTACTTGCGAATCTTCAGTTATTTCTTCTTCTTCGCTTTCTTCTTCATAGGTAGTAGCCGATTCCATCACGAATTCTTCTTCAGCAATCGGATCTTCTTCATTCTGATCGTCGCCAAAAGAGACTTCAAATACAGGAGCAACTGTTGGCTCTTCAGGCTCGATGACACCAAATAGATCAATTGGTTCTTCAATTTCTGGCTGACGAATGCTTGCGGAAATGACAGGTTCTGTCACACCAAGTACGTTTGTTTCGTAAACTTTGTAGCGTAAAATAATAAGTCGTTCGTAGAGTTCTTTGGCATCTTCGACCAATAACTCCATGTCTTCCGGACTGAGTTGTCCGTTTTCGAGTTTGTTCAGGCCTGTTTCGAGGTGACCTAAAATAGTTTTCATCATAAGAGGCTGACTTTGTTCAGACATTGCTTTTTACTTATTAAATTCGTGCATTCGTGCCACTTTTCGTGACCATGAATCAAAATTAGAAAACAACTTGATAGCTGTGACGAAATTGCTCAATTTCTTTTCACAGGAAATGAACAGATACACATGTTTTTAGAACAATTTTCAAAACCTGGTAGTCAGCACGGATGGATTGAAGTCATTTGTGGCTCCATGTTCTCGGGTAAAACTGAAGAACTGATTCGTCGATTGCGTCGGGCCGAATTTGCCAATCAATCCTTGTTACTATTTAAACCAAAAATAGACAACAGGTATGCCGATGATGAGGTTGTTAGTCATCAAGGTCAGAGTTTTCAAGCCATTCAAGTTTCGCATTCGTCAGAAATCAACAGTAACTGGTCTGAGCAACACATTGTTGCCATTGACGAAGCCCAATTTTTTGACGATCAATTGCCGGCTGTCTGTGATGCCTTAGCCAATCGTGGTGTTCGGGTTATTGTGGCTGGACTCGATATGGATTACCTCGGAAATCCGTTCGGACCAATGCCCCATTTAATGGCCAAAGCAGAATATGTGAGTAAAGTTCATGCTGTCTGCGTCGAATGTGGCAATTTGGCTCAATTCTCGCAGCGAACGGTTGCACAGACCGAACAAGTTCTCGTTGGCGCTGTTGAAAAGTACAAGCCATTGTGTCGTAGTTGTTACCAACAAGCTCACGAATGAAATTAAACCTGAATTCTGTTGATTTTGCCCGGCATCTTGAAGCCGCTTGCGTTGGGAAACCTACTAACGATGCCCTTCAAGAGGTGGTGTATGATACCCGACGAATTCGGCCAATTCAAGGCCAGGTTTTTTTTGCACTTGAAGGCCCACAACGAAGTGGTTTTCAATTTCTTGATGAAGCGTATCAAAAAGGAATTCGTTTTTTTGTGGTGCATAAAACCCCTGTACTGATACAACCCGATGCCACTTATTTTCTGGTCAAAAATCCTTTAGTGGCGCTTCAAAAATTAGCCGCATGGCACCGAACGCAATTGACTTACCCAATTGTTGCCATTTGTGGCCAATACGGAAAAACAACAGTCAAGGAATGGATCCATTTCCTGTTAAGCGGTAAAAAATCGGTGTTTAGAAGCCCGAAAAGTTACAATTCGCAACTCGGAATCGCGCTTTCACTTTTAGAACTTCCACCTAATGCTGATCTCGGTTTAATTGAGGTCGCATTCACAACACCTGACGAAATGCAACGCATTGTAGGAATGCTGCAGCCAAGCGGATGTGTTTTGACAACTAAATCCTACCCACAACAGTATCAATTTGAGTCGCGTGAAGCTTATTTAGCCGCACTTGACCAATTGACAAAAGCGGCGCAATGGACAATCGATGGTGATCAATTGCACGCAAGCCCAGCATTTCTTTCCAATTGTCCGTTTCAAGATTCCATCCGTCGTCATAACGCGCAATTAGCACTTGAATGTGCGCAAAAATTTGCCGAGATCGAGGAGCACGAACTGCACGAATTGCCACAATTGGCCATGCGCCTCGAACACCTCGAGGGCATTGACGGTTCCCGCATAATTAACGATACATACACCCTCGACGCCATTGCCTTCGAAGCTTCGTTGTCTTACCTCAAATCAATGGCAACAAGTCAAGATATAATGGTCATTTGTTACCTCGGAAACGCCAGTCTTGAAGTTGAAAATCAACTCAAAGAGGCCTTAGCCCAGCATCAAATTCAAGAAGCACATTTGTACCGAACATTGCCAACAGCATTACCTTCGGTAGCCAACAAATGGGTTTTATTGAAAGGCAATGAGCACCGAATCACCGAATCGTGGCTCGAACAATTGACCTTAAAAAAACACATTACGACCGTCAGTTATGACTTAGCTGCCTTGCGTGCTAATCTAGCTCGTTATCAAGAGCGGGTGTTGCCATCAACGCAGTTATTGGCTATGGTGAAGGCACAAGCTTATGGTGGTGGTGCCACCGAATTGGCAAAGGCACTAGTGCGAGCGGGCGTCCATTATTTAGGCGTCGCGTATGTCGATGAAGGAATTGAACTGCGCAACGCGGGGATCACGCTCCCGATTTTGGTGATGAATCCGGAAGCCGATGCCTTTGGCGCCTGTATCGATGCCAACCTCGAACCTGCCATTTACTCGCTCCAATTATTGGATCAATTTATTCGAAAGTTGATTTCTAAAGAGCAAAGTGCCTACCCGATTCACCTCAAGTTTGACACAGGAATGCATCGGCTTGGCTTTGAGTCGCAACAGTGGCCACTTGTGCTTGAAATTTTACAAGCACAGCCCGAAGTGATGGTGAAAAGTGTCTATAGCCATTTGGCCGATGCCGATCAAATGAATTCCAACTTTACGCAGCAGCAAATCACCCTTTTTACAGGTCTATTGCAGCAAATTCGGACACAACTTCCGTATCCTATTCTCGGACATTTGCTTAATTCCGAAGGGACTATTCATTATTCAGCAGCACAATTTGATTTAGTGCGTTTGGGCATCGGGTTGTTTGGCATCAATCAAGACCCTGTGTTTCAAAAAACATTGCAACCAGTGGTTAGTTGGCACAGTGCGGTTTCGCAAATCAAGGTGGTCAAAGCCGGTGAATATGTTGGCTACAACTGCAGCTTTCAGGCTGTCCAAGATGTACAAATTGCCATTATTCCGGTTGGTTACGCCGATGGATTCAAACGAAACCTAAGTAACGGAGTCGGTGGGGTGTTCATTGGCAATCGGTTTTGCCCAACATTAGGGCGCGTTTGCATGGACATGATCATGGTCGAGGCGCCTCATGCCAAAGAAGGCGACCTCGTTGAAATTATTGGCCCAAATCAGTCCTTACAATCTTTTGCGGAAGCGGCTCAAACGATTCCCTACGAAATCCTCACGAGCATCTCGCAACGCGTGCACCGTGTCTATCGTGCCGATTGATGCAAAATTTGTACTTTTAATTCTCCTAACAGAAACCAATGCAATTGAAACAACGCGTCTTCTTCGTACTTTTATTAATCGGATTACATGTGCAAGTTAAGGCTCAAACACCTGTAAATCCGACAGATACCACCAAGTACATCATTACCCGAACCAATAATGTCCAATACATCGGACAAATCGTCTCAGATGATGGACGTGAAATCTTGGTGCTCACAAACGAACTTGGCAAACTGTACATTCCAAAAGCTGAAATCCTTGACATCCGCAAAGTAGATATCGTTGAAGACTACAAAAATGGCGAGTTGGTCGGGCAAGGTGTATTTACCACGCGTTATCAGTTTTCTACCAATTGTTTTCCGATTAAAAAAGGGGAAAATTACGCCATGGTCAACCTTTACGGACCCGAAGTTCACTTTTCAGTATCGAACCGGTTTAGTGTAGGCATCATGGCTACATGGATAGCCTCTCCGTTAGCATTGGCATTTAAATACAGCATTCCAACGCGCAATGAAAAACTTCATTTTGGTTTAGGTACCTTGGTCGGAAATTCAGGTTATCTAAATCAAGGAAAGGCTTTTGGCGGCTTACATTGGGCCATGGCAACTTACGGTAATCGCTTTACGAATGTCACCTTGTCTTTCGGATTTTGTTATGCCAATTCAGGCATGAAGGGCCCCACTCAAAACTTCTATGAACCCGGCACCTATAATGCCGTGCCAAATGCTGCAGGCGGGTTTGATTTTTATTATCCGCCGACAATTACGCACACTGCAAAAAGCAGTATGTACAAAGCGCCGGTAATTGGGTTGGCAGGCATCGCATCGGTTGGCAAAAAAGCAAGTTTTATTTGGGATGCTATGGTATTAATGGGTTCTGTTCAGAGTAATAGCTACATGCAAGACCAAAACTATTATTACGATCCGGTCACTTCCAAACCTTCCTACTCGGTTTTCTCGGCTATTTATCCAGAAGCAACGCTCAAGTCGACCAACTTTCTTCTTATGCCCGGGATGCGTTTTCAACGTACAGAAAATCGAGCATTCCAAGTCACACTTTCTGGCGTCATTGGCCATAGTAAAATGTATCTAAATGGCAATTCTGGAACCGGCACAAGCCCTCTTGTTTCGCATTATTCATTTCCAATGCCAATGGTAAGTTGGTTCTTTAAGTTCTGATGCAAAGTACCCAAGAACAATTGTTGCAATTAGTGCGTGCGAAATTAGCACCAGGCGAGTCTATGGGCCATATCTTAAGTGAGTCGCTGCATATTAGTATGGATGCCGCGTATCGGAGAATGCGCAATGAAACTGCGCTAACGATTGATGAAATCAAACGGTTGTGTAAGACCTTCGATATTTCATTCGATGCCTTAATTCAACAACAAAAAGGCAATGTCATTTTTAGGTATACGCCGCTCAATGCCTATGATTTCTCTTTAGAATCCTACCTTGAGGGCATTCTTGAGGCTTTTCAACGGTTGCGCGCGCTCGATGATCCGCGGATTATGTTGACGATCAATAACACACATTTTTTTCAATTGCTAAATTTTCCGCAATTGGTGCGCTTTAAATTGTTTTTTTGGGCCAAAACGCACTTGCAAATCCCAGATTACAAAGACGTGTTGTTCAAGCACGAGAAAACGACAGAGCGTGCATTCGAGTTAGGAAAATCGATCCTTCAGGCCTACAATAGCATTCCGTCTGTCGAAATCTTTGACCCCGAATTAATGCGTGGATTTTTACGACAAATCCTCTACTATTATAAGTCCAATCAATTTGAAGACCCTGCATACGCGTTGTTTTTATGCGATCGCCTTCTTATGTTTTCTGAACATTTAAAAGCGCAAGCCGATGTGGGCAAGAAATTCATTTATGGCACCCCAGTGCCAGCAGGTGGCAATCAGCTTGAAATGTATTTTAATGAAACGATCAATGCCGATTCTGCTTTTTACTACGAAACCAAAGACAAGCAAGGTCTGTTTCTGACGCACAACATCATGAATTTTTTACAAACTACAGATGAGCAATACGTTCAGGATGCAAAGCAGGTCATTGACAAACAATTAGCGAATTCGAGTTTAATCAGCGTGGTCAATGAACGCGAGCGCAATAATTACTTCTCGGATTTCGAAAAAACCATCCGCATGTTCCGTAAAAAAATCGAAGCGGATTTAGAATTCCATACCTAATTGCGAAATTCGCAAATCAATCTGCGGTAGCCACGAGATTCAATTTTACAGTTGCTAAAATTCATAGTTCCTTTGTTGCATCAAATTGAAAACTATGAAAGCAAAAAATTGGATACTAAGTGTGTGCATACTGTTATTCGCCTCGCGCTCTTTTGCCGAGAAATTACCAACGATTGCAGTGGCCAATCCAAACATCAATACCTTAACTATCAAAGCTGAATCAGCTGCTAAAATGATGCGACTTGAGCTCATCAAAATGGCCAAGTACAGCGTCTATGACGAGTTTGATATGGCCGAAGCACTTAAGGCAAAAGAAGAATTTCGTCAGGGTTGCTTTGGGCAAAGTTGCTTGTCTAATCTTGGAGAAGAATTAAAAGTGGATTACGTCATGAGTGGAAGCTTTGATGGGCTCGGCAATAAAATTGTATTGACCGTAAAAATCATCGATGTAAAAACGCGCTCGATTTATAAATCGGCTGTGCGCGAATTTGACAACCAGGAAGCTGAAATTCAGCGCATGATTGAAATCGTGTTGAAGGAAATGCATGGCATTGCTGTAGACAAAGTGTTAACAGACCGCTTGGCCTTTAAAAACGAAGTAATTTCTTCGAACAATGTTGGTAAAATCAATAATAGTGGCCCTCGTGTAGGTGTGGCCTATTTAACGGGTTCACTCCATGAATTTGCTACCAGAGATGAACAATACGGTGGTCTTGGAATTGCTCCGTTTGCATCAATGATCGGCTACCAAGTAGAAGGACAATATGTGGGTACAGAAAATTTTTCAGCATTAATTGAAGGGATTTTTAATATTTCAGGCCTCGAGCAAGGACAGTTCGTACCCTCAGTTTCTTTATTAAATGGTTTCCGATTCGGTAAAGGAAATTATGAATTTGCATTCGGACCACGCTTTGGGCTTACTTCTACTTCGCAAGGATTTTTTGATACAGACAAACTGTACTCTTTAGATGGGCATTATTTTTCGCAATCGGACTGGAACCAGTATGCCGCTTCCAACCCTTCGACGCCGCTCGTCTATAATTTTGAAAAGCATTTTGACAGCCGCGGAGACAAATCACTAAGCACTAGTTTTATCATTGCGTTTGGCAAAACTTTTCAGGCAGGTGCCTTAAATGTACCCGTAAATGTGTTCTACAGCTCACAAAAAGGCGGTGGTTATGCCGGTGTCAACATTGGTTTCAATGTCCAAAAAAGCAAACAACCGATCAATAAAAATAACCCTGCACGCTACTACTAAACCCATACATGCAGGATGGAAAGGGGCTTCGGCCCCTTTTTTACGTTCACCGCAATACTCACCAACTTCTTATTTGAAACGTTCTTCTTAGATTTACGTACAATTGCACGCTAAAAATTATCCTATGAAAAACATCTTTTTTTTACTAGTTACTGTTTTCGTTTTTACACTTAAAAGTTCAATTGCAGTTGCCCAAGCGCCTGCAACCACCACAACCACAACCGACACGACAAAGTACCTAATTATTAAAAACGATGGTACTGAATATGTGGGCCTAATTTTGTCCGATGACGGACGTGAAGTCTTGGTTCAAACGATTTCGTTAGGGAAGATTTTCATCCCTAAATTTGAAATTAAATCCATTGCTCCGATCGATTATAAAAACGACTTTAGCAATGGTGAATACAAAGAATCAGGTGTTTTTACAACCCGTTATCAGTTTACCACCAATTGTTTCCCGATTAAAAAAGGCGAAAATTACGCCATGCTTAATTTATATGGCCCCGAGGTGCATTTTGCTGTCCATAAAGATTTTTCCGTTGGCGTCATGTCTACCTGGATTGGTTCACCGCTTGTATTGGCATTAAAATACACTCGCGGCACGGCAAATCCTAAACTAAACTATGGCTTTGGAACCTTATTTGGCACTACCGGTTACTTGAATCAAGGCAAAGGCTTTGGCGGTTTGCATTGGGGAATGATTACCTACGGCGATCGCCGCAATAACGTCACCCTTTCTGTTGGGTATAGCTACTTAAATGATGGCAGCGGAACATACACCACCCCAATTTACCAACCAGGTGTTTATACTGGCATTCCTCCTACAGTCATTGGATCCTATACACAACCTTCTAATAAATACAGAGCACCAATTGTCGGCTTGGCGGGCCAAGTGAAGGTTGGTAAAAAAGCAAGCCTCATCTATGACTGCATGTATTTAAAAATTCAAAACAATATTGAAATTGGCAGCCAAGATTATTCTTCCTTTTATGATCCGAACACGAGTATTTACCAATCCACAGTTGGTGAATGGAGTGTTTCAAAGCCAGCGTCACAATATGCACTTGTGATCATGCCTGGTATGCGCTTCCAACGATCAGATACGCGCGCCTTTCAGATAAGTTTAGCAGGTGTCATTACACCAAACGCATCCTTTCCTGTGCCAATGGCCAGTTGGTTTTTCAAATTTTAATTCAAGGGGCTTCGGCCCCTTTTTTAGTACCTTTTTGTGTGGCGTTCCGAGGAACTGACTAAATTTGAGTAATGATCTCGTTGTTCATCTTTCAAGCATGGTGGTTTTGGCTAATAGTCACGGTACTTTTTGTCTTTTTAGTCTTATTCATCATCCGTAATCGCATCGAAGAATCGCGTCGAAATCAAGTCCGGCTCGAGGTTAAAATTGCCGAACGCACCCGCGAAATTCGGCTTCAAAAAACAAAAATCGAAGAGCAAAAGCGCTTGCTCGAAGAAGAAAAAAACAAAGTTATTGAGCAGCAATCGTTGTTGCAACAAGAAAAAGACCGGACCGAACAATGGTTGCTCAACACCTTGCCTTCAGAGGTTGTCATTGAGTTGAAGCGCAGCGGTAAAGTAAAGGCCCATGCGTTTAAGCAGGTTTCCATTATGTTTACCGATGTGGTTGGGTTCACGCGTATTTCTGAAACGATGGCGCCAAGCCGCATTGTATCCAAACTCGATGTCTTGTTTCAAAAGTTCGATGAAATCATCCAGGCCAATAACCTCGAAAAAATCAAAACTATTGGTGATGCTTACATGTGTGCTGGTGGGGTTCCGATTGAAAACTCGACCAATCCGATCGATGCGTGCTGTGCCGCATTGCAGATCCAGGCCTTCATGGACAAACTCAAGTACGAGGCCATCGCTGACCACGAAGACTATTGGGAAATTCGTTTAGGGATCAACACAGGGCCTGTTATTGCCGGTATTATCGGAAATATTCGCTTGGCGTATGATATTTGGGGATCGTCAGTGAATTTGGCTCAGCGCATGGAAATGCTCGGAGAACCTGGTAAAGTAACCATTGCAGGAAATACCTTTCAATACATTGAACCCTATTTTGAATGCGAATATAAAGGAAAAGCCCTCACCAAATCGCGCACAAAAGTAGACATGTATGTGGTGCATCGCATCAAACCAGAATTGTCGGTCAACAATGAGGGCTTGGTGCCAAATTCGCGCTTTGAAGAGATTAAAAAGCTTCACCACTATAGCTCGATCAAATATTACAAAACTGAACACCACGTCGTCGATATTTTGGCGAAACGCTTATCAGATAAATTGTACTACCATTCCTTGACACACACCAAAGATGTTGTCAAGTCGGTCGAACGCATTGCTTTGCTTGAAGGAGTTACCGACGAAGGTTTGTTTTTGCTCAAAACGGCTGCTGTGTTGCACGACGCGGGTTTCATCGAACAATACGACAAAAATGAGTCCATTGGCGCGCGCATGGCTCAAGAAATTTTACCGAAGTATGGCTATACCGAACAGCACGTCAATACCATTGTTGAACTGATTCATGCTACTGAAATTCCGCACAAACCCATCAATAAATTACAAGAAATCATTTGTGATGCCGATTTAGATTACCTCGGGCGCGATGATTTTGAAATGATTGCCGATAAATTGCGTCAGGAATTGACCGAAATGGGAAAAATTCAAAACCGCCGAGAATGGGATGAAATACAAGTAAAATTTTTACGTCAACACCAGTATTTTACCCAAACAGCCATTCAGTCAAGGCAGACTAAAAAAGTAGCCAATTTACAGCGGGTAATTGAACGCTTAGAAGCCAATAGTTATACCGACTAATTGCTTTTCTTTTTCGCTTTTTCAAAGCTATAGGAATAGCCTAAATTTAAGATAGCTCTATTGACAGCTCCAGGGGAATAAATCCGTTGGTCATAAAAGTACCCAACACTTATCGACTGTTGGCTACTAATATCCATTTCAACACCCGCATACCAACGAATCCGATTGAGTCCGTAAGATTGTTGATCAGACAAAGCAGCCAGAAAAAACTCGGTACTAAGGGAAGGGTGTAGGTTCCACTTTTTTAAGTCATATTCAAGGCTTGGTTTAAAGCGAAAGGCATCATTGAATTCTGAATCGTTTATCTGTGACAAACGATTAAACGAATATTGGTAGCGCACCCGAAAGCCAAATTGAAAGGCATTGAAGCCATAATTAAATTGCGCATTGGCATTGATGCGGTGCTGTAAAATGAAATTCCCGAACCCATTTTGTTGTTCAATGAGGCGGTAGTCAAGCGAAGGGCGAAAATACGTTGACACTTTATACCGATACGAAATCTGCGGAAAAAAGCAATTGACACCTCCTGCAGCGAAACGGGTTGTGAGGTCAAGGCCTAGCGCACTTTGTTTCGAAAGTTTGTAACTGGCACCTAGTTCTGTCCAGGTTTGATAAACGCTAGAATTTTGCGCTGATAAAAACCCGTTGAAAAGCAAGCAAACAAGCAAGTAGCGCATCTTTAACGAATCAACGTGATTGAACCGAGGTCTTTTTGTTCATTTTTCCCGATTTCAATGGTATACTGAACAGGTTCTTTGGTGTAATAATCGTCATCGTTGTTGGTCAGGTTATTTCCTGTATGAAAAATCTCGTTGTAGGCATAGATGGTGTAGGTGCCCGGAAACAAGTTTGAAAACTTGAAGGAACCATCGTAATTGCATTCTGCTTTGTCGTCAAAAATGCTGTCTTGAGTGCCATAAATAATGTAAACATCTTCAGTAGCGCCCGGATACGTTACAGTTTGAGATAATACCCCGTTGACATATAGCTTTTCATTGATGGTAATTTTGCCGGTGATGCTCGAGCGCCCGCCAGTTCCTTCGTATTTTTTACATGAATGAAGCAGGAGGACACTTAAAATAATGAGTGCAGTATAAATCGATTTTTTCATGGCCACTTTTTAAGAATTCAAGCACAAATATAAACAACCTTTTGACTTTTGATGCGTCTGTTTCTTTGGTAAAAACCGCGCTTTTTAGTATTATTGATGTCCTAAACCAAACTGAATGAAGCTACGCTTACTTTCCCTATTTCTTCTTCTTCAATTTCTGAGTCAGGCACAAGTGCTTGTCAACGAATATTCGTGTTCAAATATTTCAGGCCCAACAGATGCCTATGGGCAACGCGAAGACTGGATAGAATTGTATAACACAACAGGCGCAGCAATTGACCTCACCGGCTGGTATTTGTCAGACAAACCAAGCAATTTGACCAAATGGCAAATCCCAAGTGGCAGCATTAATGCGAATGGCTTTAAAATGGTCTATTGCTCAAAGCGCAATACCGTAAATGGGAACGAATACCACCCAAATTTTAATTTATCTCAGACCGATGGCGACTGGATTATATTATCGAATCCAACTGCAGTCGTGGTCGATTCTTTTAAAATTGTTCATTTAACCAAATCCAACCATTCGGTTGGCCGCTCAAGCAATGGCGCCATTGACTTTAAATTGTTCACGACCCCAACCCCAAATGCCAACAATACCGGTGGCGTCGCCTTTTATCCGCCAAAACCAGTATTTAGTTTGCAAGCTGGCTTTTACAGCGGAACGCAATCCGTCTCGATAACTTGTGCCGACCCTACAGCAACCATTCGATACACGACTAACGGTACCGATCCAGTTGCAAGCTCGACAGCCTATAGTGGCCCAATTAGTATTACTGCAACAACAGTACTAAGAGCAACTGCTTTTGGAGCCACCTTAAGTTCCATGACAGAAACCAACACGTACTTTATCAATGTGACACACAGCATTCCCGTTGTTTCTGTCTGCAGCCAACCGGTTTATCAGCTAGTGGCTACTGGAAGCCAAAACCCTCCTGACCGAATTGGTGCTTTTGAGCTCTTCGAAGACAACGGTGTCTTCAAAGATGAATCAGAAGGTGATTTTAACAAACACGGTAACGATTCTTGGGCCTACCAACAACGCGGCTTTGACTTCTTATGCCGTGACCAATACGGACAAAATGGCGACATCGATCACCAAATTTTCCCTGAGTCTACGCGCACTGGTTTTCAAAAACTTATTCTAAAACCTGCAGCTAACGACAACTACCCGTTTTCGTCGGGTGGCGCTCACATTCGCGATGCTTTTGTACATACGCTTTCAATGCGCGCAGAGCTCAAACTCGACGAACGCACATGGCGCCCTTGTGTACTTTACCTAAATGGTGTGTATTGGGGGGTGTACGAAATCCGCGAAAAAGCCGATGACCACGATTACACGGATTATTATTACGATCAGTACAAATATGATTTGCAATACCTTAAAACGTGGGGTGGTACTTGGCAAGAATATGGCGCACCAAATGCAACACCTGCTTGGAACAGTTTAAAAAACTATGTGCTTACCAATAATATGGGTGTGGCTGCCAATTTTAATTATGTCGATAGTCTTTACAACTGGAAATCACTGGTCGATTATTTCGTCTTGAATTCGGTCACAGTAACAACAGACTGGCTGAACTGGAATACTGCTTGGTGGCGCGGGCTCGACACCAATGGCGAACACCGAAAATGGGGCTATGCACTTTGGGATCTTGACGCTACGTTTGGGCACTACATCAATTACACAGGTGTACCTAGCACGCAGCCAAATGCCGATCCGTGTAATGTGGAAAATTTGCCAAATCCAGGGGGGCAAGGACACACCCAAATTTTACAAAAACTCATCAATGAAAACCCAATGGTCGAGCAGTATTACATCGCCCGATACATTGACCTCATGAACACCAAATTATCGTGTGCCTTTATGATTCCTTTACTGGATTCCATGTTGGCCGAAATTGCCCCTGAAATGCCCGGGCAAATTGCCAAATGGGGTGGTTCATTGGCCACCTATCAGGCCAATGTTACGGCATTACATAATTTCATTAACACCCGCTGTACAGCACTTACGCAAGGCCTCATTGATTGTTATTCATTAACCGGCCCTTTCCCAGTTACATTCGATGTTACACCTGCCGGTGCAGGAACAATCAAAGTCAATTCAATTTATCCACCGAACTATCCATGGGCCACCACTTATTTTGGTGGCATTCAAACCAACGTAATTGCGAAAGCAAATCCAGGTTTCATTTTTGACCACTGGACCTACACGACAGGCCCAATGGGTCTGGGTAATTTACAAGACACGAATTACATCACGATTGCAGGCCCAGAAACTATTGTTGCCGTTTTTGTCCCAGACAATCCAGACCTTGATGGTGATGGTTGTTTGAATGTCGATGAAATTGCATTAGGCACCGATCCGAACTTAGTAGATACCGATGGCGATGGCGATTCTGATTGTACTGAAATTGGCAATGTCAGTGCACCAACAGATACCGATGGTGATGGCATTATTGATGCCCTTGAGTCATCTATTACCGATACCGATGGCGATGGCGTTTCGGACGAACTCGACCCGGCAAATACTGACCCCTGTATTCCAAATGCAAACGCAGGCCCTTGTGATCAAGACGGTGACGGACTTACCAATACCCAAGAAGGTTTGGCGGGCACCAATCCAACAAATCCAGATACCGATGGCGATGGCCAAAACGACGGCACCGAAGTCACCAACGGATCAGACCCACTTAACCCTTGTGATCCAGACGATACGCTTCCTGGCTGCCAAATTGACACCGATTTTGACGGCTTAACCGATGCGCAAGAAGCCACTTTAGGCACCAACCCAAACAATGCCGATACCGATGGCGATGGCATTAACGACGGCACAGAAGTTACGAATGGTTCCAATCCGCTCGATCCATGTGACCCTGATGCGACTTCACCTGAATGTGCCACAGGCATTTATTTCCCAACGGCATTTTCGCCAAATGGGGTAGGAGATGGTCTTAATGAAGTGTACCAGGTAATTGCAGGTAAAGACATCGCAAGTTTATCCTTTAAAGTATTTGACCGTTGGGGTAACCTGATGTTTGAATCTTCAAGCAAAACCTTTAAATGGGATGGCTCTACACACGGAAAAGCTTGCAATAGCGGTGTTTATGCTTATATCTGTGAGGTGGTTTATGACACAGGTGCTACCAAGAAATTTACTGGAAACATCACGTTGATTCGATAGGTATGAAGAAGCTATTTTCCATGCTTATCGTCATGTGTGCTATTCATGCACATGCCCAAGATTTTCATTTGACGCAGGCCGATCGCAGCATCTCCTTTTTAAATCCGGCATTTGTAGGCACCTATACAGGCTTTGAGAAAATCACATTGCTAAATCGCAATCAATGGATTGGAACAGGCACACAATTCATGACAAGCTACGGAATGGCCGAGTTTGGCTTAGGTAAAACCAAAAAAATGGATCGTGCTTATGCGGGTTTGGCACTTGGGTTTAGCAACGATGTTGGTGGTGATTCAAAAATGACTCAAAAATCGTTTGGTCTGACTGCTAGCGGGCACTTACCGCTTGCTAAAGGCCATTGGCTCGATGCCGGTTTGCAAACCGCCATTCAGCAACGTTCGGCCGATTTTAGTCGCTTGCTTTATTATTCGCAGTGGAATGGCTCTTACCTCGATCCAACTGTTGTTACTGGCGAAGAAAATGATTTTACGAGTTTCTCATTTGTTGATGCAGGTCTTGGTTTGGCGTATCGCTATGAACCTGCCAGACACGGCGAATTGCGCGATGGGCAGTGGTCCTTGCAAACCGGGATTTCCCTGCAACATGTTAATCGCCCAACGTTGCAATACAATGCACTTTCTGCAGACCGCTTGTATCAAAAGTTTGTTGGTTTTGCAAGTTTCAAATTAGGACTCACAGAAGTTTCGGCTTTGCACCTAAGCTTAAGCCATTACCGGCAAGGCGGCCACAAAGAATTTATTCTAGGAGCCCTTTACCGCTTGCAACTAAAGGGTTCGTCACAAATCACGAACGAAATTAGTACACGTTATTTAACTACCGGAATTTACATGCGAACAAGTGGCACACTCGCTCCATACGTTTCATTAGATTTTGGAGCCTTTGCTTTCGGGATGTCTTACGATGCAGACCTCGGCAAATTGGCGAGTGCGTATCGCCATTCGGTCGAGTTCAATTTGTCGTATACGTTTATGAAGCACTCGTTGTTTGAGGGCTCCCGTTTGCGCTAAGAAAGACTTTCCATTTTTCAGCTTGGCTTTTATTCATCACTCTCGGGACTTTATTTTGCGCCCCCAATTTCCCAATAGATTCTAAAAATCCGTAAAAGTGCTGTGTTTCGACACAATGAAGTACTGGTGCAGGCATGCTATGCTTGCGCACATATGCGTAGTCGTCATTGATGCGTTGCAATTCTTGATCAATTTCATCCATAAAGGTATCGGGTACAGCGCCGCTATCAATTCCCACATACCAGATGTGTTTATTTTCTGTTTCATCAGCGTGTAAGGTATATTCAGAAACCGAAAGTTGATGGCTTTTACAAACGGCGGTCAATGCGCTATTGATGTTGTCAAGTGAAAGGTGTTCGCCACATAAGCTCAAGAATTGTTTGATGCGTCCTGAAATAATGACTTCGCGCTCTTCTACATCGACAAAACGGACCAAATCACCAATCATATAGCGCCACAAACCGGCATTTGTCGTGATGACCATTGCATAATCGACACCCGTTTGTACTTCGCTAATGGTAAGTGCGTTGTCGCTTGTTTTTAAGTCGCCATTTTCGTCAAAATAGGCCGCATTAAACGGAATAAACTCAAAAAATATCCCATTATTCATGAGTAATTTCATGCCTTTTCGAACCGGGCTGGTTTGATAGCCAAAGTACCCTTCACTCGCCAAATAGGTATCAAGTAATACGACTGGATGTTTGCAAAGTTTTTCAAGTCGCTCAACAAACGGATCCATGTAGACACCACCATGCACATACACCCTAAAATTTGGCCAGATATCATGAATGCTTTCAAGTTGGTAGTGTTTGACAATTTCTTCGAGTAACAAAATGCACCAACTTGGAATTCCGGCCATGATTCCGATGTTCCATTTGGGCGCTTCTGCAACCATTAATGGCAATTTTTCTTTCCAGTCTTTTAAGTTTGTGATTTTCTTATTGGGCTTTGTAAAAGGGGCTGCAATTATGGAGGTGTGCTTTTTTAAGATCCCGCTTAAATCGCCTTCAAAATGACCTTTCAGTTGTTTTAACTTGGTCGATCCTCCGACGGCTAACACCTTTGCGGAATAAAAAGAGTCGGGCAAGTTGAGCTCGTGTAAAATTGAAAATTGCCGGATCGAAACGCGTTGAAATGACCGGATCATTTCAGTAGTAACAGGAATTCGTTTGCTGGGAGAACCTGTTGTTCCGGAAGACAGCGCAAAATACTTAATCCGACCTTTCCAGGTGTGATCTTTTGCACCATCGATGGTCGCTTTCAGCCATTGCTCGTAAAATGCATCGTAATCGGTAATGGGGACATGTTGCTGGTACATACTGACCATGTCTTCCGAATCGAGCAGCTGCTGAAACTGATGCGCTTGCCCAAAGGCGGTATGTTTGGCACTTTCTAACGTGTATTTTAACGCCTCCAATTGATGGCGGTATTCGACACTATTTCGTGCACTGCGCTTGAATCCAATCGCAGTTGTTCGTTGAATGAGTTTTCCAATGATGGCCATGCTCAAAAATAAAGAGAAATTGGTCGCGTTCTTTATCCACTTTGTTTTAAATTTGTAAAAAACTCAACTATGCAAACCAAAACCTTCATCGTTCCTATCGATTTTACTGCTGTCGCGGACATCGCTATCCAACATGCTATTGCAACTGCAAAACCACTTGGTGCTGAAATTCAATTCCTACATGTGGTTTCAAAAGAAAGCCAAATTGCAGAAGCGCTTGTTCAGCTACAGGCAAAAATCGATGAATTCGCTGCAGAGGGGGTTAAAATGACACCGAATGTGCGTATTGGTAGCATTTTTGAAGATATTGGTGCATTTGCTGCCGAACACCGTGCCGAACTTATTATCATGGGCACACATGGCGCACACGGGTGGCAACACATTACCGGTAGCCGTGCCTTAAAAGTGGTTACAAGTTCACAAGTGCCATTTATAATTGTTCAAGAAAAAGCAGTGAAGGCTACAGGTTACGACTCTATTGTTGTTCCAATGGATTTGCACAAAGAAACCAAACAAAAACTTTCTATTGTTGCCAATTTGGCGCAATATTTCAATTCAAAAGTACATGTGGTTACGCCAGACGAAACCGACGAATACCTCAAACACCAAGTGCGCTCAAATATTACGTTCTCTGAAAACTTCTTTAAAGACCGTGGAATTGACATGACCAGTGCAGTGGTTCCTAGTTCAGGTTTTGACAAAGAATTGGTAAAATATGCGGTTTCAGTAGATGCCGATTTAATTGCCATCATGAACTTGCAACGCAATACCATTTTTAGTGCGTTAACTACCAATTACGAGCAATACATCATTACAAATGATGCGCTCATTCCAACACTCATTGTCAATCCGATCCACCTTGGTTCAGATTACAGCAACATGTTTTCGATCTAAGTAGCGATGTCAAAACTCGTTACCTTACACGAATTTATTCTTCATAACCAGCAAGACTTCCCATTTGCAAGTGGCGAGTTGTCGCGCTTGCTTTCCGACATTGCACTGGCTTCTAAAATTGTCAGTAATGATGTCCGTAAAGCCGGGCTCGTAGACCACATTCTTGGGGCTCAAGGCGGGCAAAATGTGCAAGGCGAAGAGCAACAAAAACTAGACGTCGTTGCCGATCAAGCTTTTATTCGTGCATTCGAACAAGGTGCTGAAGTGTGTGGAATTGCCTCAGAAGAAAACGATGACTTCGTCGCTTTTCAATCTGAAGCTTCTAAAAACGGCAAATACGTCGTTTTGTTTGACCCGCTAGATGGGTCTTCAAATATAGATGTCAATGTTTCGATTGGCACTATTTTTTCAATTTACCGTCGCATCTCACCTTGTGGAACACCAGCAACTTTGCAAGATATGTTGCAACCAGGGAGCCAACAAGTTGCTGCCGGCTATGTATTATATGGTTCATCAACCATTCTTGTTTATACCACCGGAAATGGTGTCAATGGCTTTACACTCGATCCTTCCATCGGTGAATTTTTCTTGTCGCACCCTTCGATGCGCATGCCAGAAACAGGTCGTTTATATGCAGTCAATGAAGGAAATCTCAACGATTTTAGCCCACAATTGCGTCAGTATTTAGCCTATTGTCAATCCGATCAAAACCAAACTGGAAAACCGTATTCGGGTCGGTATATTGGGTCATTGGTTGCTGATTTTCATCGCAACCTCATTAAAGGCGGTATTTACATTTATCCGGCTGTTCCTTCAGCACCTAAAGGACGTTTGCGCTTATTGTACGAATGCAATCCGTTGGCATTTATTGCCGAGCAAGCAGGAGGTTTAGCCAGCACCGAACACGATCGAATTTTGTCAATTCAGCCAACAGAATTGCACCAACGAGTGCCCCTTTATATTGGTTCTAAAACAATGGTCGAGCAAGCCATTGGTAAGGCCTAATTCCTGGAATTAAGATTAAAGGTATAGTTCATCTCTACAATCGGCGACCCCGGATCTTTGTTGTACCTCACTTCTCTTCTACAGCGTTCTTTTAAGTCATTGATGATTTGAAGATCAGAACAGGTTGTGACCGATTTGATGGTGCGTACCCCAACGACCATTCCATTTTCATCTACTTGCAACAAAAAACCAATGCGGCAATCGTAATCGAGGTTGTAATTAGGCTGATTCACACTGTTTAATCGGACACGACCGCGCCCTGAACCGTGCCCCGGCCCAACACCGTCATTCGTCCCTGTTCCTGATCCTGGACCGCTAAATGGGCCGTTGCCAGATCCATTACGACCACCACTTCCACCGCTCCCGCTAAATGGATCGGTTACCCGGCTAGTAGTCGAACTGGTATTATTGCTGTTCGAAGCATTGTGGTTGTCCGAATTTCCGCTCGAATGTGAGAAATCGCTTTGCGCGGCTGTAGCCACACGTTCGGTTTGATCGGCTGGTGGCGCAATACGGCCCGAACCTGGTGTACCGCCACCTCTTGAGCCCCCTGCAAGCTCTTCTTTGGTCAATTCGACCTGAAACTCTTCGATGACTTCGTCTGATTTAAATGGTGGCGTATCGACAAGTGCTTCTGGCCGTACATCGAATTTGATGAGAAAGGTCAGCAGAAGGGCAAGAAACAACGCAATAGTTGTGTAAATCAAGGACTTTTTAGCGTCTTTGCGTGCTTCTAAATAATCAAGTTGCAATTGGTCCATGGTTTCTTTTTAGCCTTCTTTGGTTGCAATAATCATTTTCAGATCATTGAGCATACCTATTTTTAGTAAGTCAACTAATTCTTGAACTTTCGAATCAAAAGGCAAGCGCAAAATAACAGTGTTGTCGTTCAATTTTTTTGTCTCGCCGATCAATACCCCTTCAATTTTATCCAACGGAACTTCATCGTTGTTGACATAAAAATGGCGGTTTTGGTTGTCGTCAAATTTGACAGTTAACGTGACGTGTTGCTTCTGTGTTTTTTCATTGGCATCTGATTTTGGCAGTGGCACCTTAATGACATTCGGGTTTGCCAAAGTCGAGATGATCAAAAAGAACAACAACAAGAAGAACATGATGTCGCTCAGTGCAGAAGTAGCTACTTCTGCATGAAATCGTCTGTTACGCTTTATTGGCATCGCTCGGACGGATTAATTTAACAAACTCTAGGTTGATTTTTTGAATCGCTAACGCATAGTTATCAATCATACCGTTTAGTAAGTGGTATGCCGTAAAGGCAAGAATACCAACCACCAAACCAGAACCTGAGGAAATCATTTTTTCGTACAAACCGCCAGAGATGTTTCCGATCGATACGTTTTCAGATATCGAGATGTTGTAGAAAATTTTAATAACCCCTGAAATGGTACCGATAAAACCAAGTGTTGGAGCAATACCAGCGATGAGACCCAAGTGGTTGACGTTGCGTTCCATTTTACCAATTTCAATATTGGCTACTTTTTCCATATTGGCTTCGATTTGTGGAATCGGACGCCCAATCGAAAGCACTCCTTCTTTCACGACATTTCCAAATGAGGTCTGATCCCGATTGACTGACTCAAGTGCACCGGACATGTTTCCACTTTGCAATTGACCTTTTAAATCGTTTAGTAAGTGCATGTTTTGCTTGGTCATGCGACGGATGTACAAGAAGCGCTCGACGGCAATGTATGTGGTATAAAACAATAAAATAGAAATCGGAATTAAAAAGAAGCCTCCTTTGAGCAAGAAATCAATTGCTGAAATTTCTTCGACCGTTTTCATGGCCGCTGCGTCTGAGCTAGCCGTTGTCGCCACTTCTTGGGCCATTAACAATCCTGAGCTGAGCAATGTTGCTCCTGTAAGTACGTATTTCATGGAGATTTTCATAAGTTTCTATACATTTAGTCATGTAAAATTAAAGAAAGGTACTAGGCAAGTGATTGGTCGAATCGTTAGATATTCACAGCCAATTGTTATTTGCAACGCGGTGCCTCGAAAAGGTCACACTTTTTTTCGCTCTCGCTGACAGAATGTGTATTTTTGCTGCCCTCCATGGAGATCCAACTTTTACTTCAAAAACTGTCCGGATTAGCCGGAATAGACCAAGCTGCACACGCGTTGGTAAAGGCCAAAGCACGCCTGCATCTGAAAGGTTTAGTGGGCTCAGCGCGCCCAATTGTTTCGTCTTTAATTGCCCAACAAGTACCTGGAAATCATCTGTTTGTCTTGAACGACAGAGAGGAGGCCGCTTATTTTCTAAATGACCTCGAAGCACTTTACCCAGAAGAAAAACGCTTGCTGTTTTACCCAGCTTCGTTTCGAACTCCTTATCACCTCGAAGAAACCGATAACGCCAACGTGGTGGCACGTGCCGAAGTGCTTGAGCGGTTAAGTTCCGGTCAAAATGCCTGGATAGTTACGTATCCAGAGGCCTTGTTTGAAAAAGTCCCGACTCAAAAAAACTTGGTCAAACACACCATGCGAATCGAGGTTGCAAAAACCTACAGCATTGATTTTATCAATGAACTGCTCCTCGAGTACCAGTTCGAACGCGTTGATTTTGTGTACGAGCCGGGTCAGTTTTCGATTCGCGGTGGCATCGTTGATGTTTTTTCCTATGCCCACGACCATCCGTTTCGAATCGAGTTCTTTGGCGATGAGGTTGAAAGTATTCGCACCTTTGATGCAGCCAGCCAGTTATCGATCAACACGCATCAGTTTTTTAACGTAGTCCCGAATGTACAAGGGCAATTAAGCATACAGTCGCAAGAAAGCATTCTGCATTTTATGGGATCAAGCACCATGTGCTGGGTTGCCGACGACCAACGTGTGTATGATATTTTAAAAAAAGAGTACGAAAAATCACTCGAGATCTATGCGGCTTTGCCCGATACCGTCAAGCACAGTTTGCCCAGTGATTTGTATTTGTCGCATTTAGAGTGGCAAGACCAGCTTGTCAGTTATTCACTCATCGAATGGGGGCCTATGTATCAGCATTCGGCAACCGCTTCTGTTTTGTTTGATTGCTTGCCGCAGCCAAGTTTTAACAAAAACTTTGAGCGCTTGCATGCCGATTTGCTTGCGCACAAAAACCAAGGTTTTACCAATTTGATTTTTTCAAATCAGTCGCGTCAGATTGAGCGCTTGTATCAAATTTTTGAAGACATCGGAGCAGCGGGTGAGTTTGATGCCGTTGCCGTTGCGTTGCATGAAGGCTTTCGTTTGCCAGGTCTAAAATTGCTTTGTTACACTGATCATCAGTTATTTGAACGCTACCATCGCTTTCGCTTGAAAGAAGGATTCAAGCAAGCCAAGCAAGCCCTTACCCTTAAAGAAATTTACAATTTACAGAAAGGTGATTACGTCACGCACATCGATCATGGAGTCGGGCAATTTTCAGGTCTCGAAACCATCGATGTAAATGGCAAACCGCAAGAAGCCATCCGGCTAGTCTACAAAGACGGCGATGTCTTGTATGTAGGGATCCACTCGTTACACCGCATCTCGAAGTTTACCGGGAAAGAAGGCAATGCACCAATGCTAAACAAACTTGGAACCCAAGCCTGGTCGACGCTCAAAAATAAAACGAAAAAGAAAATCAAGGAACTGGCTTTTGACCTCATCAAGTTATATGCCCAGCGCCGTAGCAAACCCGGTTTTGCGTTTACTCCCGATTCGTATCTTCAAAACGAACTTGAAGCTTCGTTTATGTTTGAAGATACCCCTGACCAAAACAAAGCCACTCAAGATATCAAGCGCGACATGGAAGAAGCCCGCCCAATGGACCGATTGGTGTGTGGCGATGTCGGTTTTGGAAAAACCGAAGTGGCGATTCGGGCCGCATTTAAAGCAGTGGCCGATTCCAAGCAAGTCGCTGTTTTAGTACCGACCACCATCTTGTCGTTACAGCATTACCGCAGCTTCAAAGCCCGTTTAGCAGGTTTTCCGGCAACGGTTGATTACATCAATCGCTTCAAGTCAGCAAAAGAAATTACGGAAACACTTAAAAAATTAGCCAAGGGTGAGATTGATATTTTAATTGGCACCCATGCACTTGTTGCCGATCGTGTCAAGTTCAAAGACCTCGGTCTTATGATTATTGACGAAGAGCAAAAATTTGGCGTAGCGGTAAAAGACAAACTCAAAACATTGCGTGCCACAGTCGACACACTAACACTTACGGCAACACCGATACCGCGCACTTTGCAATTTTCGTTAATGGGTGCACGCGACCTTAGCATCATCAATACACCTCCACCCAATCGGCAACCCGTCTTAACCGAAATTGTTAGTTTTTCAGAAGAGCTCATTCGTGATGCCATTGCGTATGAAGTAAGCAGGGGTGGGCAGGTCTTTTTTGTCAATAACCGCTTGTCCAATATTCGTGAGCTTTCTGGCATGATTCAACGTCTTTGCCCTGGCGTCCGGGTCGGGATCGGGCACGGCCAAATGGATGGCAAGCAACTCGAAAAAGTCATGATGGATTTTATCGAAGGGCGCTACGATGTTTTATTGGCTACAACCATCATTGAATCGGGCATTGACATCTCCAATGCCAACACCATTATTATTAATGATGCGCATCAATTTGGGTTATCGGACTTGCATCAATTACGTGGTCGGGTTGGGCGTAGTAACAAAAAAGGGTTTTGTTACCTCATTGCTCCTAAGTTTAGCATCATGACCTCCGATGCGCGCAAACGGCTCGAGGCACTTGTTCAATTCTCTGATTTAGGATCGGGCTTTAATATTGCCATGAAAGACCTCGACATTCGTGGTGCGGGCAATATGCTTGGTGGCGAGCAAAGTGGCTTTATTGCCGACATCGGTTTTGAGATGTACCAGAAAATCCTCAACGAAGCCATGCAAGAACTCAAAGAAAACGAGTTCAAAGAACTCTTTGACGAGCGCCAGACCGATAGCTTCCATGCGTTTGTGAGCGATTGTATTTTTGAAACCGACTTAGAAGTCCGAATTCCAGATACGTATGTCAATCAAGTAGCTGAGCGTCTGAGTTTATACCAAGCATTAGATCACCTCCAAAACAAAGCCGAGCTCGATGCCTTTAGCCAACAACTTATTGATCGTTTTGGCCCATTACCGAAAGCAGTTAAAGAACTTTTATTTTCATTCGAATTGCGTTGGTTAGCCGAATCGATGGGCCTCGAACGGTTGGTTATAAAATCTGAAAAAATGGTGGGTCATTTTATTGCCAATCCGCAATCTCCGTTTTACGAAACAGAGCAGTTTCAGCATTTATTGAATACCATCATGGCGCAGCAAACGGGATACCGTTTGGTTCAAAAAGACGATAAACTCCGCTTGGTCATTGAACCGATTCGTCACATCAAAGACGCCTTTGAAAAATTGCAAGCCCTAAAACCTTGACCTAAATCAAGGATTTCTTTGCAAGAAAACGGGAACTTTGTTGCCGTAAAAATGTTTATCACTAAAATTTGATTTATGAAAAAAGTAGTTTTATCTGTATTTGGCGCGTTCGCCTTATTTTCTTTTGTTGCCACTGAAGCAGGGGCTTGGTCAGTCGATGGCGCGCATTCACGTCTTGGGTTTACCATCCTACACAACAACATTACCAACGTTCACGGAAATTTTGCAAAATTTGATATGGAAGTAACAACTCCTAACGCTGATTTTTCAGACGCAACAATCACATTAACCGCTGATGCCGCTTCTGTCAATACTGGTATTGAAATGCGTGACAACCACCTAAAAACAGCTGATTGTTTTGACGTAGAAAAGTTTCCAAAAATTACCTTCAAAAGTACATCTGTTAAAAAAGCAAAAGGTAACAACCTTGTCATTGTAGGTGATTTAACGATGCACGGAGTTACGAAATCAGTAACATTTGCCGGAGTTCATACAGGAAACTCTAAAAATTACAAAGGAACTGAAGTTGCTGGTTTGCAAATAACAGGTAGCGTCAAGCGTTCTGAATTCGGAATGGGTGAAGTAAGTCCTGGTCTTGCCGATGAAGTTAAATTAGTTGCCGATTTAGAAGTTGCTAAAAACTAATTTCATGAAGCGAACGTTGCTTTTTTGGGTGATATTTTGTTGTGCGCTTCCAGCAATGGCTCAATCTTACCAGATTGCCGAAAGCTCAACTATTTCATTTTCCAATTCCGACGTCAGTGGCGACTTTGATTCATTTTCCGGAACGATTGTTTTTAATGAAAGCAATCTTTCGAGTTCTAAAATGAGTTTTAAAATCAAAGCTGAATCGATCAATACGGGCAATGGTATGATGAACAAGCATGCCAAAAGTGCAGATTGGTTCGACGCAGAGAAGTACCCTAACATTGAGTTTAGCTCAACACGATTCGAAAAAACAGATGCAGGTTACAAAATCTATGGGAAATTAGAAATGCATGGCGTTACCAAAGAGGTCAGTATTCCATTTACTTTTTCGAAAAAAGGAAATAAAGCAACAATTATTGCTAAATTTAGTGTGGATCGCACGGATTATCAGATTGGAAAAAAAGATAAAGATGTCGCAGCCAACCTAAAAATTAATGCAACTATTAACCTCACAAAAAAGTAAAACAATGATTAAAAAAGTAAGTTGGGCACTCGCCTCTGGAGTTCTTGCAGGTCTCATTTCCTACTTCTATGGAGACATGATCGAAACGCAACTCGTAGAAGATTATTCAAAAGAAGTTCCAACCACAGCCATCTTTGTGGCTTGCTTGGTCGGAACAGTACTTGCAACAGCAGGGCATTGGCTACTCACGAAGTTTATCCCTCGATTTGGCGAACTTATTTTCGGTGTTTTATTTGCCGCATTAACAACCTTAAGTCTTGTTGGTGTGTTGGGTTTTATTTTTAAAGGCGAAACAACAGAGGCACATCAGTACATCTTTTATTGCTACGCCATGCCGATGCACTTTTTCCCATTCCTTGCATGGTATGGTTTACGCCCTTTATTTGACCAAAAATAAGCCTTCATTTGGCATAAAAATTGAAAGGATGCTTCGGCATCCTTTTTTTTTGAAAAAAGATGTCAAAAACGACAACGAAAACCGATGAAATCCGTTTAAGGTCAAGATGTTCAGAATTCGGGTACTTCTACTTTGCATGATTGGCTACTTTTCGCTTGAAAAGATTGCTGCCCAACTCGTGACAAACAATTCCCTCAATCCGCAAGGATTGGTTCAAAATATACTGCTCGGAAATGGGGTCACGGTATCAAATGTCACTTATAATGGAAGCCCACTTGCTATTGCACAATTTTCAGCTACGGGTACCAATCTAGGGATCAGCAGTGGAATTGTCATGACAACCGGTACCACTTTGCCTAATGGCGATGGTCCGCAAGGCCCTAACAATGCAGCAGGTGCTGGTTTTGACAACACAACTCCTGGTTTTCCATTACTCACAAATGCCATTGGCGGCACCCCCACGTTCAATGCGGCAGTGTTAGAATTCGATTTCATTCCGTATGCCGATACCGTTCGGTTCAAATACGTTTTTGGTTCAGATGAATACCCTGAATTTGCCCCACCCAACAATACGACTTACAACGATGTATTTGGTTTCTTTATCAGTGGCCCCGGCATTGTTGGCAACCAAAATATCGCCAAGTTGCCTAACGGCTCAGTGGTCTCTATAAATAATGTCAATGGAATTACCAATCCCTTTTATTATGTAAACAATGGCGATGGTGCTACTGCACCTTATAATTCGTCGCCGCAGTATATTCAGTACGATGGGTTTACAAAAGTGCTGGAAGCAGTATCAAAAGTACAATGCGGACAAACCTATCATTTAATCATTGCCGTGGCAGATGTTGGCGATGGCCAATGGGATTCCGGCATTTTTTTAGAAGCCAATAGTTTATCGACCTTAACACCCGTTGACATCAATTACACCTTGTCACAGCAAGTTTTTCCGAATCCTGATTGGTTGGCTGAAGGATGTGTCACAGCAGCAGTCACCCTTGAAAGACAAAACAACCTAAGTCAGGCGCTTAGTATTCCAGTCCAGCTAAGTGGAACCGCAACAAATGGTGTCGATTACAATGGAATCCCGGCAAGCATCAACTTTGCTCCAGGTCAAAGCACGGTGAACTTTACAGTTACGACACTCATCGATAACATGCCGGAAGGGCTTGAAACGTTAACCATCACATTCCCAATCGCCGATCCTTGTGGCAATATAACGCCTTTAGTCATTGACTTGTTTATCCAAGACAATTCACCCATTCAAGTTCAAATTAGTGGCAATCCCATCAACTGCCCTGGCGATCCTGTCAATTTAAATACACTTGTTAGCGGCGGAGTTCAACCCTATACCTATCTCTGGTCTACGGGTCAAAATACAGGTTCAATTACGCTTACCCCAAGCGCAACCCAGCAAGTTTCTATCCTGGTAAATGATGCGTGCGGAGGTGCCACAGCGCATGATACAATTACTGTCGTGGTTCCAATTTTACCACCGTTAGCCCTTCAACTCAGTCCTGATATTATAGAGATTTGTCCATTTATTCCAGCGACTATCGGTGTTCAGGCAAGTGGCGGAACGGGCCAGTATACCTATTCCTGGACAACTAATGGCGTTTTCCTTGGCGCACAAGATTCAATCACTGTTAATCCCGCAAGTTCTTCGGTCTATACGGTCACTGTTACAGATCAATGTGCCAATTCCATTCAAGATTCGTTAAGTTACACCATTACAAGCCCACCATTAGTTGCCCAAACTAACGGGCCATTCCAAATTTGCCCTGGCGATAGTGTGTTTTTGCAAGCGTCAGCAGTTGGTGGTTACGGTACTTTCTACTATTTGTGGTCTACCCAAGAGAGCACCGATGGCATATGGGTGCATCCGCAGGTATCTACTTCCTATTTTGTTCAAGTCAGTGACGAATGTCAAACCTTTAGTGTTGGTGCGGTGGCTTTTGTCCAAGTCGTGAAGCCATTGGCAAATTTCTATATTCAGACTCAAACTCCGATGCAAGGATTGCCTGTTCAGTTGCAAAATGCTTCGGTCAATGCGTGGGCCTACACGTGGGAGTTTGGCGATGGCGCGCAATCCAATTTAGTAAATCCGACACATCTTTATCCGAGCCCCGGATCATATGAAATTACATTAATTGCAACCGATCAGAAGGGCTGTGTAGATAGCATTTCTAAATGGATTCAGATTGCTCCTGAACGATACATTTACCTTCCAAACGCATTTACACCCGATGGCGATGGTCTCAATGAGTATTTCTCTGGCCAATTTATTGGTTTATTAAGTGGCCGTTTTCAGATTTTTGATCGGTGGGGCGAGCTCGTTTTTGAGTCTGACGACCTTCATTTTGTTTGGGACGGGACCTACCAAACGAAAAAAGTACCAGATGGAACGTATACCTGGTACTTTGTTTATGAAATTGGAAAAGGCATCTACGAAGACCTCTCTGGTCATGTAAATGTCATTCGCTAATTATTCATTTGAAATAATTTCGAAAAGCTCGTTCAGATTTGGCGATATGATCACTTCAATCCGTCTGTTTTTAGACTTGTCTGCCGGATCAACTGGATGGAATTCGCTGCGTCCTGCCGCCATAATTTGTGTTGGAGACATGTTTGAGTTGGCCAACAAAATCTCGACAACTGCTGTAGCTCTAAGGACCGATAACTCCCAATTGTTTTTAGGTGTCACCGAGCTATTTAATTTGTCGGTATCGGTATGGCCTTCCACCACAATTTCTAAATCGCGTTCGGTCTCGAGTACTTTGCCAAGTTGGACAAGTGCTTCTTTTCCTTCTGCTTCGACTTTTGTTGAACCCGATTGGAACAGCAATTTTGCTTCTAGGCTTACGTAGATTTTACCATTTTTCTGAACAACCGTTAATCCTTGATTTTCAAAACTGCGCAGCGCATTTGCTACTTTTGCTTTCAATAATTGAATTTTCGCATCTTTTTTACGAATGGCTTCTTCAAGCTCATTTACGCGTTTTTCACGTTCAAGTAGTAAGGCTTGTTTTGCTTTTAACTCTTCATCAAGTCGTAGTAAAGCATCTTCTTTGCGTTGCAATTCTTTGGTTTTCATTTCGAGTTCGGTCTGAAGTGTTGCCGTT
>JBDLQL010000018.1:0-41422 GCA_039800565.1 Bacteroidota bacterium
ATTCGGATGAATAAAAGGTGCTAAATAGCTCAATAAAAGCCCGATCAAGACGGCAAATGTACCGAGCTTGAAAAGAGTCGAAATCCGAAAAATGGAACGCTTACTCATCGTTGCTTTGTTGAAATAGAAAATCCTTTTCTTGTTGACTCAAAGCGTCGTAGCCTTTTTTTGATATTTTATCGAGCAAGGTATCGAGCCGGGCTTGCTTGGCTTGTTTTTGAGCACGGTAGTCGTCATCTGAAAGTGGGCGTCCGCCTTTTTGAACGGTCATTTTTGGTTTGTTAGTCGGCAACTGAAAACCTAACCAAGGCCTAGATAAACGGATGTGCCAAAATTGTTGAATGCTCCAGAAACCAAATAGTGCGCCTCCTATGTGGGCAAAATGGGCAATTTGATCGTTGGTGCCAATGGATGATAAATCTTTAAGAAAAAAGAAAAGCGCTAGCATATAAATGCGCAACGGAAAAACACCAAAAAGTTGCACCATTAATTGGGGTTGGGCAAAGGCAAGGGCCATAAAAATAGCCATGATCGCACCAGATGCGCCCACAACAGAAAAGCTACTGCCTTGAAGCGCAGGGAAAATTAGATGTGCTGATATTTCAGTCAGATTACCGGTCAATCCACCGATGATATACAAATGTAAAAGGCGTTTGGCGCCAAAAAAGCGTTCGTATGTTGATCCTGCAAAATACAAGAAGAGGAGGTTTCCAAGAAGGTGCAAGAACCCAAAATGTGCAAATAAGGACGTGATGAGTGTCCATGGTGTGTAAAGAATCTGTAGCCGAAAGACGGGTAAAGCAAATAAATATTGATTTGGGTAACCCAGTGGTAAACCATCTAGAAAGCTCAAAATTTGTAGTCTTTCCAGTGTATTGATGAGTTGTATCAGTGCGAATACACCAACATTGACCATCACCAAACGAATGGTCATGCTGCCACTTCTAAATTGTGTCTTAAGTTGCTCAATTAGCGGATTCATCAATAAAAATTTACGCGGTCATTTTTACGCCAAACGACTACTAAAATGGCACCAACAATGGCACCGCCAACATGAGCAAGATGGGCAATATTGTCATTGACATTGCTTGCAAAAGACAAGTACATTTCCAATAAGACATAGCCAGTAACTAAGTATTTGGCTTTGACTGGAATGGCAAAATAAAGTCGAAATTCAGTGTTTGGAAACAAGATTGCGAAGGCAGCAAGAATTCCGAAAACTGCCCCTGAAGCGCCAACGACTGGCGTATAACATTTAAAGATGTAGGTCTGGAGGGCATCTGATAGTTCAATGTGATGTGAAAACAAATAGTCGTTGATTTGCTGGGCTGCATTTGCGTTAAAGCTGACACTATTTGCTAAGAAATAATCGAATTGCTCGAGGTTGAATTTTGGGGCCAAGTTGGCTCTTAACGATTGGATTTCAAGTACTCCAATAACGTTGTAGAGCGCAAAAGATCCGAGGGCACAGGCAATGTAAAAAATAAAAAATCGTTTGGGTCCCCAAAGTTTTTCAAGAAAAGATCCGAGCATCACAAATAGCCACATATTCATGACAATATGCAAAAAGTTAGTGCTGCTGTGCATAAAGAAATGCGTCACAACCTGATATGGTCGGAAAAACGGAGAATTGATGTAGTGGCCTCCAAGACTCAATTCGAGGTCAATGCCTTGCTTGTTTAAAATGAGCGTCGCGACAAAGAAAGCGATATTCAGTAGCAAGATATTTTTGGTGACTTGTGGAAGTTGATTGAACATGGCTATTTTTTAGAGAGTTCGTCAAAAGTAAGCGTATGCATGATGGACTTTCCTGATGGACTAAACGCGTGTTGTTCGCATTGGAACAACGAGTCGACAAAAAAGGCAGCTTCTTCTTGGTGTTTTAGCTGAAAAAACCGTGCGGCATTTCGTGAAAGAAGATCGACCATAAAGTGTGCAATGTCGCCACCTTCAAGGTCTTGATAGTGTGCTTTGTTGGTCAGTTCATCGATGCACTGATCTAATGCATCGGCTGGTAGCAAAGTGGGCACCGCTTCGATTGAAAGTGCTGTAGCCTCAAGTTGGTAGACAAATCCTAGTTGATTCCAGAGTTTTTGTTGGTCTTTCCATATCAGTGCTGCTGCAGGCTCAAGTTCTTTTTCGATCGGAAACAAGAGTTGCTGGGCATCAAGGGCTTGAATGACAAATTTGCGCATGAGTTCATCAAAGAGTATGCGGTGGCGCGCTCGGCGTATATTGATCACGAGAAGTCCTGATTTTGTTGGACAAAACAAGAAGTTTTCGTGGATCAGGTATTGGTTGCTATTTCCGCTTTCTTCGCTTTCAAGAAGCGTGGCTTCGGCTGCGCGCGGTGTTTCGTCAATTTGGTAAAAATTGGCCCAGTCTTCGGGTTGGTGCTGTGGGTAATCGGCCGGGCGCATGGCACTGGTGTAATTTCCGGAACCGGAACCTGAGCCCGATGAAGCACGCGTGCTTTGGAACGGATTGTAATTAGGGTTGACTCGGATTTGAGGTTCGACCGGATCACTTTTGCGGATTTCGGCGGGCAATTCAAAAGCAGCTTCTTGTTCAAAGTCGAGGGTCGGAAAGATGTTATATTTTCCTAATGCCTGCCGCACACTACTGAGCAAAATCGAATAAATAAAGCGGTCTTCTTCAAATTTAATTTCGGTCTTGGTCGGGTGGATATTGACGTCGATTTTTGCTGGATCTACCTCAAGGTAAATGCAATAACTGGCAAAGTGTTTCGCAGATAGCATGCCCTCAAAAGCTTTTGAAATGGCATGGTTGAAATACGAATCTTTAAAAAAGCGCTGATTGACAAACAAAAATTGTTCGCCGCGCGTTTTTTTTGCACTGTCGGGCTTGCCTACAAAACCTGAGATCTTGACAATATTTGTTTCTTCTTCAATTGGCACTAAGCGCTCGTTGCTACCTTTTCCAAAAATGGCTGCAACACGCATGCGCAAGTTACCAGATGGCAATTTGTAAATTTCAATGTTATTATGGTGCAAGCTAAAGTGTAGCTCAGGGTGTGCCAATGCAACTCGTTCAAATTCAGACTGTATGTGCCCAAATTCGATGCTGTCAGATTTTAGAAAATTGCGACGAGCAGGAACATTGTAAAACAAATTTTTGACCGCAAACGAGCTTCCGGTTTCACAGACGATGGCTTCGTTGCTTTTGAGTTGGTTGCCCTCTACGACAAGTTGCAAACCGACTTCGGAATGGGCCATTTTGGTCTTGAGGGTCACGTGTGCGATCGCAGAAATAGAAGCCAATGCCTCGCCTCTGAATCCTTTTGTAGAGAGCCGAAACAAATCGTCGGCACTTTGTAGTTTGCTAGTAGCGTGGCGTAAAAAGCAGCTGGCCGCATCGCTGTCGTTCATGCCGCTGCCGTCGTCAATGACTTGGATGAGTGTCTTGCCTGCATCTTTGACGTGCAATTGGATGTGCTGAGCGTTGGCATCGATGGCATTTTCGAGCAATTCTTTCACGACAGAAGCGGGGCGCTGAATGACCTCACCGGCTGCAATTTGATTGGCAATGTGCTCAGGAAGAATGCGGATAAGGCTCATGAATCGCTTACGTTCGTTTTTCGAAGAAAACAAAAATAAGGATTTTCTGCAGATTCAGGCTTGCTTAAACCCGGACAATCGTGCCTTTGTATTCACTTTTTTCGCCGGGAAGCGGATGTGCTAACACGACTTTCCAGATGTATGACTTTTGAGCTGGAATCAGTTTGCCATTTCGCTGGTCGATGCCATCCCACGCATTGTTGGCGTCGGAGCTTTCAAAAACGATGGCGCCAGTTTCAGGATCAAGGATAACCATTCGGAAAGGCGTCTGACGCTTGGTCAGGGCAAAAGGCATGAAGTGGGCATTGCGTTCATCGAGTGAATTCGGGTTAAAGGCATTGACAGCAAGTAAGTTGTATTCTTCAGGTTGTTGAATTCGGAGGTTTTCTGCACTGCTGCATTCGCCGAGGTGCGCTATGGTTTGTATGCTGTAGCTTCCTTCGCGGAAGGCCAATAAATCGGCGCCACGGTTGCTTTGATTTTGCAGTGGACCTGATGCTTTCCAATCAAGAGCGGTCGCATTGCTTTCGACTTGTAATTGAATGCGCGGGCAGCCATCTTCGTAATTGATGGCTTCAACGACCATCGAAAGTGTTGGTTTTGCTTGAACGGTATACTCGGCTTCTATACTTGCTTGTCCGTAAGGTCCGTTGAACACACTCACACTCAGTTTCCCGGGTTGAGTTAGCTGCAATTGAAAGGCTTGATTTCTGTCGAGCTCATAGCGCTGACCAGCATAGACAATAACAACTTCCCATGTAGTGGTGCTGTAGGTAAAGGTTTCTCCTTGACATTTGAATCCACTTTCGATTTCGGTGCTTTGTGCCTTAAGTTCTGGCGATTGGCTTGGGTACTGAAAAAATGGAATGGAATGGCTGCTGAGTTGCGGCGTGCGCTCTGGTTGAAGTGTTTGATTCGTAAGTGCAAGTGGATTCTCGAGGGCTTGGTGCATTTCAGTGCCTTGCGCTAATTGAGCGCCTTGCGTTGGTTGGGTGGTTTGGTGGTCTGTGTTGAATGCCGTGCTGCTAGCTTGCGCTTGAGAATGCGAAGTTTGAACAGTCGGATGTTGCACTTTCGAAGAAGCGCTAGGTGCGTGGCTTGCCACAGAAGTGTCTTGGCTCACTTTTTTAGGAGCTGAAGTTGGCCAAAGCAAATAGGTAGCCACAAGTAAAACAGCAGCTCCGAAGAGGCCGCTCTTTTTTAGGGTAAGCCAATGGCTCTTTGATGCAGGTAATTGCGTTTCAAGGCGAGACCACGCACTTGGGTCGTAGGGCAACTCGTGCTGGTCAAGGGCTTTTTTGAATGCGTTTTCTAAGTTCTCTTTCATTGCTGATCAAGGTGTAAAAATTGTTCTTGTAACAAACGTTGGAGGTTCATTTTGGCTTTGGCAAGGTTTGATTTGGAAGTCCCTTCACTGATGCCTAATAATTCGGCAATTTCTTTGTGCGAACGTTCTTCTAAAACAAATAGGTTGAAGACGGTGCGGTAAGCTGGCGATAATTTTGCAATTGCGGCCATGGCAACCTCAGCCTTTAAACTTAAGTACAGGGCGTCTTCTTGTTCTTGGACCGCGTCAAACGAAAAATCTTTAAAGTCGCTGTCTTGGTCGCTGAGAAATGGATTTTTTTTCGCTCTGCGGAGGTGGTCAATTGCTGTATTTGTAACGATACGACGAATCCAACCCTCTAGAGAGCCTTTAAAATCAAAATGTTCCAGTTTGTCAAAGACCTTTAAAAATGCCTCTTGGAGTACCTCTTGCGCGCTATCGCGGTCAGAGATGTACCGGTGGCATACCGCTAGCATTTTGCCGTAAAAGAGTTTGAACAGCTGTTCTTGTGAACGGCGTTCGCCCCGGAGGCAAGCCTCCACAATGTGCTTTAAATGTACCTGGTTCTCCAAATTTCAACGTTTTCTAAACGCAAGTAACGCGTTGCGGTTGCCTCAAGTTGCTCACTTCTTCGATTTCATGCCAAAAAAAATGATTTTTTTCTTAACAATGCGTAAATTCGTCACGCTTAAGCGTTTTACAAATTAATTCCTTATCAAATGAAAGTAACCGTAGTAGGTGCAGGAAATGTAGGTGCAACCTGTGCTGATGTGTTGGCAACCCGCGAAATCGCCAACGAAATTGTATTGCTCGATATTAAAGAAGGTTTTGCCGAAGGTAAAGCTCTCGATATCTGGCAAACAGCCCCTATTAATTTGTACGACTCGCGTACAGTTGGATGTACCAACGATTATGCGCGTACGGCTGATTCTGATGTTGTGGTCATTACCTCTGGGCTTCCACGCAAGCCAGGAATGTCTCGTGACGACCTTATCGCGACCAATGCTGGTATCGTTAAGACCGTGACTGAAAACATCGTAAAGCATTCGCCAAACGCCATTATTGTCGTGGTTTCAAATCCACTTGATGTCATGACATACTGTGCATTCTTGAATGCAAACATGCCATCATCGCGCGTGTTTGGTATGGCTGGTGTTCTTGATACCGCACGTTACCGTGCCTTCTTGGCCGAAGAATTGAATGTGTCGCCAAAAGACATTCAAGCAGTCTTGATGGGCGGACACGGTGACACCATGGTTCCGCTACCTCGTTACACAACAGTTGGTGGTATTCCTGTCACTGAAATGATCGAAGAGTCAAAACTCAACGAAATCATCGAGCGTACAAAATTTGGTGGTGGCGAAATCGTAAAATTACTCGGGACTTCTGCGTGGTACGCACCAGGTGCAGCAGCTGCACAAATGGTCGAAGCCATCGTACGCGATCAAAAACGCATTTTCCCTGTATGTGCTTGGTTAACCGGAGAATACGGCATGTCTGATATCTATTTAGGTGTTCCGGTTGTACTAGGTAAAAACGGCATCGAGAAAATCATCGAATTGCAATTAACAGCCGATGAAAAAGCATTGCTTGCTTCTTCTGCTGAAGCGGTAAAAAGTGTCATGGATGTCCTTGATAACATGAATGCACAGGCGTAATTGCTGAAAAAATCGAAGCAAAAAGGGCTGCCAATTGGCAGCCCTTTTTTTGTCAAGGTTTTTCAATGGCCCCGATATCTGGCGGGTTGTTGCGGGCTTGGCCTAAAATATCAGTCAAGACACTGGTAGCAATGCCGCTATTACTTAGTGAGGAAAGATCCGAAAACGTGAAATCACTGACCGTAACATCTGTAAAGTAAGGTACATGATTCCAGCTGACACTACTTGCGTAAAAGGCATCGGTGTAGATTTCTTTGGATTTAATGACCGTGTGCTGAAAATCAAAGTTCAGTTGCACACCTGGCATTTGGATGGTGTCGAAAGCCAATTCTGTTTCAAGGTTGCCATAAATCACGCAATTGGTCAGTTTTCCTTCGTCGATTGACGAAACAAGCGTTTGATCGTGGGCGACATCGTTGTAAAAATTACTGATGCCAACTGCTGGGTTACTCGAAGCGCCATATCCGAGCAGATTGCAATGGTTGAAATTGAAATCAGCACCTTGTAACACCAGAAGTGCATGGGTGCCATTTTTGGCAATAATGCAATTTTCAGCCTTGACCTGCGCTCCTGCAAACAAAAAGACACCGTAGCGTGCCATGTTTGAAATGTTAGTATTGCTAAGGGTTAACGTGTAGCTAGCGTTGGCAGGGTCGTGGCTATAGACATGAACGCCAGAGGTGCCATTCTTTATTATGGCATAATCAATACTTGATGGCAAGGCTTGATGGAAATAAATCCCGTAAAATTGCCCACTAACATCTTTGTAGTCTTGTTCGAGTCGGTCGCCTTCAATAATGACCTCGTTTCCTAACTGCCCTTGAATTTGCAAGGCGCCTTTGTAATTGTATAAAATGGCATTTTTGTGCATGTAAATGTGCGTGCCCGCCTGAATCGTTAATGATTTCGATGAGTCAATGGCGGCATAGCCATAAATAACATGGGGTTTGTCGTTGGGCCAAATGCCTTCGTTGAGGTCTTTGTAATGAAAATAGGCGTCTTGGCCCCATGCGGCCAATTTGACAAACTGATTTTGGCCATTTGTTTTAAAGCGCACGGAGTCTTCAATGACCATTGGTTGTGTGCCATTGTTGGCTTGTAGGGTAACCTCTACAAAAACAAATAATGAATCGTGGCCCTCGAGTTGAATGTCTTTGAAGTTTGTTGCAGCAATGCCGTCTACATTGATGCGGTAAACAGAGGCACTTCCTCCCATCAATTCGATTTCGTCAATTTGTAAAACTTTGTTGTCGGGGTTGTAAATTTTGAACGCTTTCGTGGTCGAACCAACTGTTGTAAAAACAGTATCGAAAACCAGCGTGTCGGTCGAAAAATTGAGGTGTTGTTTTGAGACAATGATGGATTTGTTGCAGGAGCTTAAAAAGCTTGCTGCTACAAGTAAAATAAGAAAGCAAAAAAGCAATAGTTTGCGCATAATCCTTTACCAACGAACAAATCTACATATTATTCGAATGGATGCACCATTTTAATCGGAAATGCGCTTTGGCCTGTCCTGGTTTTTTACTGATCAGTCCGGTGTGCCATAAGTCGGCACTAAAATGCAGGTCGGGGTGTTGGCAAAGTTTCTCCCACAAGTGTTTCGTTGCTGAACGGTGTATTTTTGGAACTACGATGAGGCTATCCGGATGCATGCCATCAATAAGTGGGCTTAATTCATTCATCGTAAGCGCTGTGTTTACGAAAAAAATTAATGGCTTCGGATGTTGACAGCTTTCTTGAAGTTGTGTGAAAATTGGGTAGTAAAAATGAGCGGCAAGTTGTTTGCAAACGGACAAGCTTTTATTTTTTTCGTTGATTTTGATTTTTCGAACCTGATCGACAAGCAGGTACGCAAAAGGCGAATGGGTGCCATGACGGCCTTTTGCCTTCCACCAAAATGTTGTATATTCGAAAAGTGTTTTCACGGCACAAAGAAACAAAAAACGATGCAAGAACACCCACACCTTTCGAGCCTACAACTTCAAGAAAAAGCCAAGATCGAAAAAGGATCTCCAAGTTTAGATGTGATTCGACCATGCCGAGTTGGTGACGGAATTATACAACTAACTCCAGCACAGGTGCTTGCATATCAAAACGTGGCGAGAAAAGCCGCGCTAAACTTAAGCTATTTTGTACCCGCATCTGGTTCGGGCTCACGGATGTTTCAGTTTTTAGTTGATTTTTTGAAGCATCCAACGCCAGAAAACAGCGCCCAAACCGAGCGCTTTTTTCAACACTTGCCCGATTTTGCTTTGTTTCGGACCTTACCCGATGACAAGCGTCAAGAATACCAAACGCAGCAGTGGCAACTTGCCGATTTTGCAGCTTATTTATTAAATCCTACCGGACTCAATTATGGTGAGCTGCCTAAAGCGTTAATTCCGTTTCATTTGCAAGAAGGACAGGTACTAAATGCCGTTCAAGAGCAAGTGCTACAAGGGCAGCAATTGCAGCTGGCCCAAACGACATTCCATTTTACCATTCAGCACGCCTTTAAACAACAATTTGAATCTTCGTTGCTTCAACTTGAAACAATTACCGGAAAAAAATCAGACATTCGCTATTCAAGCCAAGATCCGCAAAGCGATGCCTTTGCCTTTACTTTTGATGGCAAATTAGCGTTGCACGCCGACGGTAGTCCGATTCGTCGACCTGCCGGACACGGTACGTTATTGAAAAATTTAGAGGCCATTCAATCCGAGTATATTTTTGTCAAGAACATTGACAACGTCCAACATGTCAACAAACAGGAAGCAACGACCAATTGTATTGAGCTTTTACTAGGTTTGCAGCACCAAATAAGGCAACAATTGCGTCGCTTCGTTGAAACAAATGACTTTGATGGCCTTTGTGCTTGGAACCAAGACATGGGGCTCTTCGATGCAGCGCAGCTCGCTTCAGGCCCAAAAAATTGGATCGCGCTTGTGAATCGCCCGCTTCGCGTTTGTGGAATGGTTAAAAACGAAGGGCAACCCGGTGGCGGGCCTTTTTTTGTTCAAGGTCCAACCGGATGCACCAAACAAATTGTCGAAAAAGCGCAATTAAGTCAGGTGCCTTCAAGTGCACGTTTACTGTTGCAAAGCACCCATTTCAATCCCGTCATGATGGTATTAAGCCCTTGTGACCTCGCTGGTAATCCCCATTCTCTTGCCGACTTTAAAGATCCTGAAGCGTATTTTGTGGTCGAAAAAAACCAAGCAGGTCAATCCATTCGCTTTATCGAGCAACCGGGGCTTTGGAACGGCAGTATGGCTTTCTGGAACACCTTATTTATTGAAATTCCTTCAGCCGTTTTTTCGCCCGTTAAAACGGTCCTCGATTTGCTAGATCCGGCACATTGTGCATAAGGCAGCTTAAAAAAAGTGTATTTTTGCATCCTAAAAAAAGCCCATGATACCGGTTACTGTCTATACTGAAATGACGCCCAATCCTAGCACGATGAAGTTTGTGGCAAACAAATACCTCATCCCAACAGGCGATGCCGTCGAATTTAATTCCAAGTCAAGTGCCAAAGGGTATTCTCCGTTGGCCGAGGCCTTGTTTGACTTTCCGTTTGTGACGAAAGTATTTATTGCAGCTAATTTTGTTGCCCTCACTAAAACTGACAACGTTCCGTGGGACTTTATAACGATGGAGCTGCGCGAGTTTGTACGTGAATGGATCAGTTTTGAAAAAGGAATCTTAATTGCCATGCCCGAGCAAGTGGCAGCATCAGAAGTAGATGAAGTACCAACGCCATTGCCCACATTTGAATCTTCAGACATCGATGAAGCCATAGTTGCCTTGCTAGATCAGTATGTGCGTCCTGCAGTTGCCAATGACGGCGGCGCCATCGAATACCTTGGATTTGAAAACGGAAAAGTGACAGTTTTTATGAAAGGTGCCTGTGCGGGTTGTCCTTCCTCAACAGCTACGCTCAAAGGCGGAATCGAAAATTTACTGAAGCAGCACTTGCCAGAAGTTCAAGAAGTGGTGGCCTACAATCCATAAAAAATTAAGAATTATTCTTGATTATAGCATGTAGGTCTCGGATTATCCGTATTTTTAAATGAACAAGAACGTAAAGCCAATGTTTACTTCTTGTGAAGCCCACATGATTTCTGCACAAACTACATACGACCTTCCTTACGCATTGCGCCATTACTTTGGTTTTGACCATTTTAAAGGCGAGCAAGAACACATTATTCAAAATGTACTTAATGGCCGGAATACCTTTGTCATTATGCCTACAGGTGGTGGTAAATCGATGTGTTACCAGTTGCCTTCGCTTTTGTTGGAAGGAACCTCAATTGTTGTTTCGCCATTAATCGCTCTCATGAAAAATCAGGTCGATGCGGTGCGCGGCTTTTCAGACACTGAGAATATTGCCCATTTCCTGAATTCATCGTTAAGCAAGGCTGAAATCCAACAAGTGAAGCAAGATGTGCGTGCAGGCCGTACCAAAATGCTGTATGTCGCTCCCGAATCACTAACGAAGCAAGAAAACATCGATTTTCTTACGAGTGTCAATATCTCGTTTTTTGCCATAGACGAAGCGCATTGTATTTCCGAATGGGGCCATGATTTTCGTCCAGAATACCGCCGACTTCGCGAAATTTTTGAAAAAATCTCAAACGTTCCCATCATTGCGTTAACCGCTACGGCCACGCCAAAGGTTCAATATGATATTCAAAAAAACTTGAACATGCTCGATGCCGACGTGTTCAAGTCTTCATTTAACCGTGAAAATTTGTATTACGAAATTCGCCCAAAACGCGAAGTTGAAAAGCAAATCATTCGGTACATCAAACAGCATCTTGGCGAAAGCGGCATCATTTATTGCCTCAGTCGTAAAAAAGTGGAAGAAATTGCCGAGTTGCTCCAGGTCAATGGTATCAATGCCTTGCCCTATCATGCGGGTCTCGATGCAGCATCCAGAGCACGACATCAAGATGCCTTTCTCATGGAAGAGGTCGATGTTATTGTGGCTACCATTGCTTTCGGAATGGGCATCGACAAGCCCGATGTGCGTTATGTCATTCACCATGACATTCCAAAATCGATCGAGAGTTACTACCAAGAAACGGGTCGTGCGGGTCGAGACGGCGGCATCGGCGAATGCGTGGCCTTTTACAGTTACAAAGACATCGAAAAGCTCGAAAAATTCCTTCAAGGAAAGGCCATTACCGAACAAGAAATTGGCCGTCAGCTTTTGCACGAAATCGTTTCCTACGCCGAAACGTCGGTTTGCCGGCGTAAATTCATTTTGCATTATTTTGGTGAAGCCTTTGACGAACACCTTTGTCACGACCACTGCGATAACTGTCGAAATCCACGTGAACGCAGCGAAGGGCAAGCCTACATTACGATGTTGCTACAAGCCATTGAGCTGATGCACGAAACGCAAAAAGCAAAACATTACTGTGCCTTCTTATCGGGGCATCTGACACCCGATATCAAGGCTTACAAACACGATCAATTGCCAAGTTTTGGCTGTGGCAACGATCAAGACGAACACTTTTGGAATGCTGTCATCCGCCAGGCAACGGTGGGTGGGCTTATTACCAAAGATGTCGAATCATTCGGGACCATCAAAATCACTGAAAAAGGACGGCAATTCTTGGTGCATCCAAGTTCTTTCCTTTTGATCAAACAACACGATTTTTCAAATACCGACGACGATGACAACTTAGTGTCGCTGTCACAAAAAGGCGCCGCTCTCGACGAAGAATTATACCAACAACTGCTTGAATTGCGCAAGCAAGTTTCAAAGCACCATGGAGTTCCACCTTTTGTAGTGTTCCAAGAGCCTTCGCTGCGCGATATGTGTTTGCAATACCCAATCAGTATGGACGAATTGCAAAACATCCAAGGTGTTGGTTCGGGTAAAGCGCTGCGTTACGGTCAAGCATTTATTGAGCTCATTGCCCAGTATGTCGAGCTAAAACAAATTGAACGTCCGCAAGACCTCGTGGTCAAATCTCTGATCAATAAAAGCGGCCACAAGGTGCAGCTCATTCAAAACATCGACCGCAAATCGCCTCTTGAAGACATCGCAAAAGCACTTGGTAAAAGTTTTGATGAGGTGCTCGATGAACTCGAGTCGATTGTCAACTCAGGTACTCGCGTCAACATTGCCTATTACATCGATGGCTTGCTCGATGCCGACAATCAAGAAGAAATCACCGACTATTTCACCCAGGCCGAATCCGACGAATTAGTTGCTGCTTACCGCGAATTTGACGGATTGTATACCGAAGAAGAGTTGCGTTTGATGCGCATTAAATTCTTGTCCGAATACGGGAACTAGTAAAATTTACTTAACGATTTCAGCAACACTTTTTCGGGTTACCGCATGGTAATTGTTTTTCGCTTTTTCGAATAGTTCACTTGCGAGGTGCTTTGTCTTGGGGTTTTGCATGAGCGCATCGTAAATCGGTAAGACATATTTGCGTCGGCCCACCTTGACTAAAAATCGTTCAAGAACGGGTCTAATTTGTACCGCATAGCCTGTTTTTGCCGATAATATGAACCACTCTGTCAGCACTTCGCTATTGCCAGTAGCCGAAAAATGCAAATCACGGTCAAGTTCGCGCATTTTGTTAATGCTTAGGTCACTCGGAAGGTTGCGAATAAACAACTGCCATTCCTGGATAATACGATCCTGATATTGCGTGTGGATATTCGTTTTGACGCGTCGTTTGCGGCCATGGATGCGTTTGGTTTTGTATTGATATTTTGGTTTAAAACTCAGTTTCCCTTGTGCAAAAAGATGCGCCGACTGAATCATGCTATTCAAGCGTACTGACTCGAGTTGCAGGCAGTTTTTAGGCAAGCCTTTTTCGTAAATCCACTCGTTGTAATTAAAAGAAAGCTTGTCTTTTTTGAGCAAATCGGCATTGAGGTAATCGATGAATCGAATGGCATCAATCGTTTGGAAGGCAAAATGCGCAAAATATCCTTTTAAGAAGGCATCGAATTTTTGGCGGCCCACTTTTGCTTCCAGACTTTTTAAGAAAAAGGCACCTTTCACATATGCCACGTCGGTCATGGCGTCGTCGGGGTCGCGTCCGGCTAGCTCCATGTGCAATTTACTATCTTCCGGATGCGCACTTTGATTCATGGATGCGATTTCATCTTGTAATTCGTCAAATTCAACAAGGGCCAAAATGTCGGCAATTTCCTTTCCGTAAAGCGCTTCCATAATGCGGTTTTCGAAGTAGACGGTGGTGCCTTCATTGAGCCAAAAATCGTTCCAGTTATGGTTGGTAACTAAGTTGCCTGACCACGAGTGCGCCAATTCGTGGGCAATCACTGAGACCAAGCTGCGGTCTCCGGTAATGAGCGTCGGATTGGCAAAAGTCAGCATAGGGTTTTCCATGCCGCCAAACGGAAACGAGTAGGGGAGCACCAATACATCGTATTGATCCCATCGGTAAGGGCCATATAGTTGTTCTGCGGCGTCGATCATTTTAGGAATCGCCACAAATTCGCGTGCACAGGCGTCGATCAGTTCTTTTTCGGCATAAACTCCGCTATTTGCACTGAACGCATGGTAGCGAATGTCTCCGACCGCTAGAGCAATCAGGTAGCTTGGAATGGGTTTGGTGAGTTCGAAATGGTAATGACCATCTAAGGCGCGTTTTTTAGGGTTGCGGGCTGACATCAAGGCCATTAAGTCAGCAGGAACTTTAACAGAAGCGCTGTAGGTTATGCGATTCGATGGCGAGTCTTGGCAAGGAATCCAGGTGCGTGTTAGGATGGCTTGCCCTTGCGTATACAAAAAGGGTTTGTTTTTCGAACTCGTCAGCGAACTATCAAGCCAATCAAGTGCGTCTGAATTTTCGGTTGTTTGGTAATAAATATTGACTTTGGTGGTGCTTGGTTCGACATCGACCAATAAAGCTTGGCCAATAATGCTGTCTTTATCCATTGGGCCAATGGCAAAACTGGTTTCTTTTTCGTGTCCTTTTTTTCCGAGCGTGACTTTTTGAATCTGAAGCCCTTTGATGTCAAAAATGGCGGTGTCTGCACCGTTATTGATCATGGTATGCGAGGCAATACCGTAAATCTTTTTAGACTGAAAATCAACTTCTAAATCGAGGTGAAGGTGTTTGGTACGGATTTGGTTTAGATTTGAATAGCTGTGGTCGTCTTTGGGCAATTCGCTCAATTGCTCGGTAGCCGCAACTTTGGGGTTCGAGGGGCCGTCACAGGCTGCCAAAAGCAGCAAGAAACAACTGATTAGTGCGTGTTTCATGGGGTCTTGAATTGGAGGTAACCAAATTTTTCTTGAGGTCCGTAAATGCCGTAGGTGTAAATCCCTTGGTTTTTACGGTCTTGTTGAAAGGCTTTGGGCACGAGTAAAATATCTTGGTCTTGTCGTTGGTGCAGAATGTAACGCTGTTGTTGGCCGTTGGTCACATCGAGTTGTGCCACTGCGCCCACATTTTTGAATTTACTAAGGCTAAAAGCCTGGACAGTTCCTTGTTTGCGGTTAAATTGGCCATCTTCTCCATAATTTGACTCACTGTCGTTGAAAATAAAGAAGAGGTGATCGCCAGACAGGAAGCAAGCAAACGAGCTAAAGGGGCCATGATCGTTGATACTTACTTGACTTTTTGGGATGCGTTGCTGCCATTTTAAATGGCCACTGCTATCGATGCAAAAGGCGATGATGTCGTTGTAATAGTAATACGTGGTCGAAATGCGTTGTTGGGTTTGGGCGTTGTAATTGTAGTTTGTGTACACGTAGTATTTTTCAATCGCACCTACGTAGCTTCCATCGGCTAACGTAAACAAATCGCGCACTTCATAGCGCGACAATTGGGCTTCGTCGTTGTTGCGTTCCATGCGACGTTCTAGCCGTTGTTGTTCGTTGGCACTGTATTCACTGAGAACCATTTCTTTGGTGAACGGAATAAAACCGACCGCTTGTGCTTGGTCTTTGGTAAGGTCAATTTGGGCATTAAAAAAACCATCTTGCATGCCTGTCCAGCTCGAGCTACTGTACATGCCAAAAACAGTCAGTTTGTTGCTGCCATTGGCATTGAGCTCAAAATTGGAAATGCGTTTTCCTTGTAAGTCAAAGTCGTAAGTGCGTAAGCCACTCGATTGGATTTGATAAATGTGAATGTTCTTAAACTCTTGGCGCGTACGTATGCCTTGATTGATGACGTCTTCAAGCTCAATTACCCCGACAAAAATAGCGCCGTTATTGTTCAGGAATTCATCGGCAATGTAGGTAAGGCGCGCTTCGTATGGCAAGCTGTATTCACCCGAACTGATTTTTTCAAAGTGTGAATTATACACGGCATAGCCATAAATATCGGTGCCTGATTTGCGTCCTGGAATCGAATAAAAGGCCGCAAAATGACTGCGATCTGGCGATTGAATCAGTCTGAAATCGGGTGTAGAATTGGTGCGGGTGTCAGTGTAGCTAAACAGTTCGCTGCTTTCGAGCTCGTTGAGTTCTTGGTCGAAGTTGCGCAGAAAGAGTTTCATTTCTTTGCCTTGGCGATCCGCAATAAAAACACAAGGATGGCCATCTATAAGCAAGGTTTGTTGGTAATAGCCAAAACCTTCAGGTGTCGTTGGCTTTACTTTGATCGAATTGAGTTCAGAAAAACCTTCGTATTCACTCAGGACAAATTGGCTTGAGGCCATATTGCTACGTTCATGAACACTTAAGAGTTTGCCTTCATTATTGGGTAAAATATGAATAAGGTAGCCTTTACTGCGTTGTAAAGGGCCCCATTGCCAATCTAAGGTAGCCTGCGCCTGCACCAGAAGTACAAGCCACAAAAAAAAGAAGGCAAGGGTCTGTTTCATTGGCTACGGAACGAGCTGAATCCCGACGTATGTCCATGGACTAATCGCCTTCAATTCAGCTTTGAGTTCTGAAGATACGGACAATTCGTCAATAAAAGCATGAACGCGATCTTTTGTGACACGTTCATTTTTGCGTGTGAGGCCTTTTAGTGCTTCATAGGGTTTTTCAAAGCCTTCACGGCGCAAAATCGTCTGGATGGCTTCGGCAACGACCGCCCAATTTTGTTCGAGGTCGTGCTGAAGTTCAGCTTCGATTAGTAACAATTTATTGAGTCCGTTGAGTGTTGCTTGAAATGCAATAAGGCTGTGCGCAATCGGGACACCAACCACACGCAAAACGGTAGAATCGGTGAGGTCACGTTGCAAACGCGAAACCGGCAATTTTGCAGAAAGGTGTTCGAAAAGCGCATTGGCCAAGCCGATATTTCCTTCTGAGTTTTCGAAATCGATCGGATTGACTTTGTGTGGCATCGCCGATGAACCAATTTCGCCTTCTTTGATTTTTTGTTTGAAGTAATCCATCGAAATGTAGGTCCAGAAATCGCGGTCGAGGTCCAGTAAAATGGAGTTGATGCGTTTCATGACATCAAATAAAGCAGCTAATTGATCGTAGTGCTCGATTTGTGTGGTTGTTTGTGAGCGCGACAAGCCCAAGCCATCATTGACAAATTTGTTGGCAAAGGCTACCCAGTCTACTTGCGGATACGCCACATGATGTGCATTGAAATTACCTGTTGCACCCCCAAATTTGGCAGGAAGCGAAAGGGATTTTAATTGGTCCAATTGAATTGTTAGGCGCTCGGTAAAGACCTGTATTTCTTTGCCGAGACGAGTAGGAGAGGCCGGTTGGCCGTGCGTGCGTGCCAGCATCGCGATGTCTTTCCAATCGTGTTGAAGCTGTGTTAATTTTTCGATTACGGCCTCCAAATTCGGAATATAAACCGCCTCAATGCCTTCTTTTAACGAAAGCGGAATGGCCGTGTTGTTGATGTCTTGGGACGTGAGCCCGAAATGAATGAACTCGAGGTAACTTTCTAAGCCTAGGGCTTCGAGTTTTGATTTTAAAAAGTACTCTACAGCCTTTACATCGTGATTTGTGGTACGTTCGGTTTGTTTGATCCAAAGCGCATCTTCTTGACTAAAATCAGTGTATATGCGACGCAATGCCGGATAAGTTTCTTTCGGAAATTGTGCCAAATTTGGAATGCCACTTTCAACAAGCGCAATGAAATACTCGACTTCGACTAAAACGCGGTAGCGGATGAGTCCGAATTCAGAAAAATAGGCTTGTAAAGCGTTGGTTTTGGATTGGTAGCGACCGTCTATAGGTGAGATCGCGGTAAGGGCGTTAAATTCCATGTTGTCTCTAAAGCACAAAGATACAATAAGCCTAAAAAATAGAAAAATCAACGCTTGAATTATCGTAAATTTAACGCATGAAAGTTACACAACGTTTTGTCCGTTTTCAATGGATTGTCTTGATTCTGATTTTCTTGGTGGTATTTGCCGGTAGTTTTGTGCGCATTTCAGGCAGCGGAATGGGTTGCCCCGATTGGCCTAAGTGTTTCGGAAAGTGGGTGCCGCCCACTCAACTTTCTGAATTGCCTGAAAATTACAAAGAGGCCTACCTGCTCAAACGGCAAAAAAAAGTCGAGAAATTTTGTCGCTTTCTATCAAAAATCGGACTATCTAAAACCGCAAATCAGATTAAAAATGATCCCGAAGTTTATTTGGAAGAAGCCTTTAATCCGCAAAAAACCTGGACCGAATACATCAACCGCTTGGCAGGCTTTTTGGCAGGGAATGCCATGCTTATTAGTTTTCTCTGGATGCTGGCCCGTTACCGCCAACGCAAATGGCTCTTACTCGCGTTTCTCAATCTGATTTTAATGGGCATCGAAGCGTGGTTCGGTTCGATTGTGGTGGCCACCAATCTCGTTCCCTGGACCATCACCGTCCATTTATTTTTAGCACTTGTCATTATTGCCATTCAGTTGTATTTGGTGCATACAATGGCTCAAAAAAAGGAGCCGAACATTCCTCAAAACAAGCAGTTTTCGCGCCTGTCTTGGCTCATTTTGGGCATTACTTTTTACCAACTTTTTCTAGGGACTCAAGTACGAGAAGCCATTGATGCATTGGTCAAACAGGGCTATACACGGAGTCAATGGATCGATCAAATCGGTTTGCCTTTCTTTATACACCGGAGTTTCAGTTGGTTGGTTCTGATCCTACTCGGCTACTTGTTTTACAAAAACAGACAAGTTTGGCAGTACAAGCGCATCAACACGGCGGCTTATTTATTAATTATCGAATTATTGAGTGGTATTGCATTGGCTTATGCCGACATGCCCGGTTTGGTACAAACGGCACACCTTGTTTTTGCAAGTGTTTTGTTTGCCATTTTGTTATGGATGCGCTACGATCAATGGTCTTTGAAAAAAAGTCTTTAAAAAGCACCCCAACAGCTCACTGAGTGGCGTTCGACTTTTAGATTTATGCAACTGAACGAACGTCAATACCGCTTACTGCTGCAGCAAGACCCACAAATGGTCAAGGAATGGTACCTTCAAACCTATCCTTTTTTGATGCAGCGTGCGGCTCGTTTCTTTGATAATAAAGACGAACAACTGACGGCTGTGCATAATGCCCAATTAAAAGCACTGAAGCACCTAAAAACCTACAAGTCAACTTCTTCTATGTGGTCTTGGCTTTCTGTCATTTTGCGCAACGAACTCATTGATTTGTACCGAAAAGAACAGCGTTGGAAACGCTTGTTTTCAAAGGTTCAGTCGCAAGGGAATGAAGAAATGAGCATCGACGAACAACTCGACGCCGCCATCGAACTCGAAAAGGTTCAACAGCATTTGTTAGTATTGCCCAAGACAACCCGCTTTGTTTTTAGTTTCGTTGTCTTTGAAGAATTAAGTCCGAAAGAAATTGCAGCCGCACTCCAAATGCCCATTGATACCGTTCGATGGCACTTAAAAATCGCACGTAGAATCCTTAAAACGCATGTCCATGAATAAGCAGCGCACCTTCCATCAAGAGGCCCTTGCCACATGGCCCATTTTTGAGTATAAACTACGTGTTCAAAAGCGTCGTGTCCGGTTGAGACGTGCTGCAACTTGGTTGTTGGCGCTGGCAGTCGTTTTGACTTTGGTGTATTATTGGTCTGGGCAGCCAGTCGTCAAGAAGAAAGCAACGGTCATTAAAAATGCGCCGAAGGCCTTGCAAAAAAAGACGAATCTTTCAACTCATGCAGCAGTTCAATTCATGCCATTTACTCCGCTACCCATACCTCCGTCTATAAATTCGAGCCGTAGCCCGCGATTTGTAAATCTGGCCGCACTCGCATATAAAGCGCCAATTACGCAACTCGATTTTACGCAACAAAACACACTTTTACCCAAAAATACGGCTGATTTATGGGTCGTTTTTTTAGCAACTGGCCTTGATGCCGATCAAGTAGTTTGGTCAAGTAATCACCAAAGTCTGAGTGCGTATTTGCCATCGAATCAGTTGCTTGTAATGCAGCTTCGCGGCGGTACCAATGTCTTGCCTACACAAATAGACCTCTCATCAGCAACAGGAAGTTTTCGACCTTCTGATTTTCCGATCGATTTGTTTGTTCATTATGCACTCTACGATATTCGGCCCTTTATTCAAGTGCCTCCTGCTCCACGCCTAGTTTCACATGCCGTAACGCCGCCGGTACGCATGAATCCGAAATTTACGAGCTCAGAAAGTTATACGATTTATGGCGCAAGTCCGAACCTTCGAACAGGTGTTATCATCCCAACGAGTTCTGCTTATGGCCAAAAATATGATCAAAGTGTGCGCTCCCATTTGGTGTATTCTTCCCAACAAATGGAATCACGACGTTACCGACTTCAGCCCACGCAACATGCGGTACAGACCATGCAGCCGGTCTTGCTCAGTAATAAACTCGAACCCAATTTGTTTTATAGTGCCGATACCATTTGCATTCTACTGAACAATGCCACAAGCCTTTTAAAACTCTCAACGGACGGGCTGTTTTACAGTCAAAAAACACTCGAAATAACAGGGCGTAACATGCAAAGTGTGAAGAAAAAACGCTTGCTTTTTGATGCAACTCAACAAGAACTTTACCTGCTGTGTAGTACTAATTTCCATTTTGTTTTGTACCGTTTGGAAGCGCAGTCTGGCCAACTCAAAGAGGTATTCCAGAGCCAAAGTATTTGGCCCGATCCCGATTTTAGCATTGAAAACAGCACGTTGTTTTACACCTATCACGCAAAATCTTACCGAGAAGAATTGCCTTAATTAAAGTTTGAGAACCGTCCGGGCATGGCCTTTTAAACACACCAAATAGGTGCCGGTAGGGTAGTCTTTCATGGAAATGCTCTCGGTGGTGTTTTCCAATTGATGGGTATCTATGGTACGCCCCTGTTGGTCCTTGATCTCGACCCATTGCCCAATGTATTGCGGCTCAACACGAATAAAAATCGTTTCGTAACTCGGAATCGGAAAGAGCTGATACACTACATTATCTTGAATTCCGGTATAGACCGCTTGGGTAACTCGATAACTGGTATTGATTCGCGTTTGATCTTCGATGCCACACGTAATGTAAAAATCACCGGCATTGACAAAGGCCATCACACCTTTGCGAGCGGTACCGTCAAAACTGGGTAAGAGTTCGGATTGTAGGTTGTTCAAATTGATTTTTTGCAAGGTTGAATAAACGGTTCCGTTCGGATCGACGCCTCCAAAAACAAACAGCAAGGAATCTTGCTGAGCGGCTCCGACATAAAAGCGCTTGCCGAAATCGATGGCGGGTTCGCTATGCCAGCTATCAGAAAGGGGCTCGTAGGCCCAGGTGCTGTCGTTCCAGCCATTGAGGGGATCTTCAGAAATTTTGCCAGCACTCACATAACCTTTTGTGTTGCTGGAAAAACCGATGCCTCTCCAAAGTCCGGCAATGGGTAAACTGCTGCGCTGTTGCCAGGTATTGCTGGCAAAATGAAAACACCAGACTTCATTTAAATAACCATTAGCATTGCGCCCGCCTACCCAATATAAATCAGATCCGATCAGAAAGTGTTGCGCACCAGCACGTCCGGCACCCGGAAAATCGGGCATGGCTTGCCACGTATTATTCGTCGGATTGTAGCGCCAAAAGCTAGTAAAATAATAACCGTTGCAATTTTCGCCGCCTAGAATGTAGCCGGCATTTTGGTAACTAAAACCCGTGGCATATTGGCGTTCTTGCCAAATGGGTAAGGATGCAATTGCTGACCACGTTCCGTTGGTGGCATTAAAGGCATAAAAGTCGCCGGTACACGAAAAGTCGATGCTACGGCCGGTGCCACAATAGTGAAGGTTGCCAAGGCTGAATGCGGCGCCGTCGTCCCGGGCACTACCAGGGAATGAAGCTTGTTGTTGCCAAAATTGAGCAAAGCTCGAGCTGCAGAAACACAGAAACAAAATCCAAATTGAACGCATAGTTGCCTAAACGTAACAATCTTGATTTTAGTATATTAGAAACTCGGCGTACCCGTGAAATGTTGGAAATTACTGCGGTGTTTGAGCTGTAGTTGGTAGTGCAATTGAGCACCAAAACCTAGGTAATTACTGAGTTTGGAGGGGTCTGAAATACTGAGCGAAAGCAGGACGCGTTGCGAAGAAGCGCTTTTCTTCATTGGAAGCTGACGGCCGTAAGCAACGGTGATGTTTTTAAAATTGGACCCGAGCATCAATTGGTGCTGTGCGCGTTGGAAATGTAAATTTGTTAGAATCTCGGTAAACCCATTTTGCATCGCAAAATAGAAGCTCGGCGTGAGGCTTGAAAGGCTGTCAAGTTGAATGGATTTTTGCAAACCGAGGGTCCATTTAAGAGGGTCCATTGAAAGTAGGTAACTGTTCGAAAATTGCCACGTTTTGTATCGCAGTTGCACGCCAACAAGGTAGCTATTCAATGGTTTGACGAGAATAAAATCTTGGAAGTAAGAAGTGCGTTGGTTTTGGTAGCCAATACCCGTGTTCAGCTTCCAATATCGGTTTAGGTTAAACCTGCGCCAAACGTTGAATCCGGAATTCGTTGAGCTGAAACTTGCATTATTGATCCAGGAATTTTGTTGTTGAAACCCGACCGACCATTTATTAAAGGCCAATTGGTAACGAAGCCCGCTTTGAATACTAGCGTAGTTTGTATTGGTGAACGATGAAAATCCGGCATTGACAAGAAGCTCTGAAGCGATGTAGCCTCTTCTCATGAAGTCTGTGTTTATGGAAAAAGCAGGATTGTTAAAGGCCAAGTTTTCAGTGACCAAGTTGTAGGATTGTGCACTTAAAAAAGTAGGTAGTATGATGCTGCAAATTTTTGCAAAAAATGGAATAGGAAGTTTCATGTACTCAAAACAAATTAGGGTGCTTAAAAGTTACACTACACTCGTGGCATCAAATTTCCGTTACCTTTAGGTATTGACTTTTGCCGATGCAAGAACCTGATCGCAATTTATTAGTAGACGCACGCACCGAACGCCGAGCTCAACTCGAGTTGTATCGCTTGTGTTATCCGCTTCTTATTGCTGTTGCACGCCGTTATTACAAGCATCAAGAAGATCAAATGACCATCGTCAATAATGCGTTTGTAAAAGTCATTTCTCATTTGGCAAGTTACGAAGAAGGCCGCTTTTTTAGTTGGGTCAAGCGCATTGTTTCGAACGAAATCATCGACGAATACCGGCGCAATAAACGCTATAACGAATTGTACCGTTTTGATGCGCCGGTCGAAGAGCGCGCGGCCAGTTCACTCGACTTGTCTGAAAGCCTTTTCAGCGACGAACAACTCCAGCGCATGCTCTTGCAATTATCCGAGCCCGCGCGCCTCGTTTTTAATTTGTTTGCCATTGAAGGCTATTCGCATAAAGAAATTGGTCAATTATTAGGCGTGTCCGAAGAAACTTCGAAGTGGCACACCAAAATGGCCCGCAAAAAATTAAGAGAACTAATCGAACAAACACATGAAAACACCGTCCGAAAAAGCGTTGGATAAACTTTTTTCTAGTCTCCAAGATCAGCACTCCCAAGAAGTGCCGAGCGCTGCATTTCTGCAAGACCTCGAGACCCGCCTCGATGCGCTCGAGAAAAAGAAACGCCGCCCGGTGGCCTTTTGGTGGTTTTTTGGTGCCGCGTTCGCCGTATTTCTGGTTGGAGCTAGCGTTTATTCGTTCTTATCGCCTTCCTCTGCTACAGCGCCAAAGTCAACATCAAATTCGGTTTCATCGAAATCAAGACCTACACCCCAAACAATTTCCACCTCAACTACTTCTTCAACTACTTCTTCAACTACTTCTTCAACTTCAATTACATCAAAATCTTCAATTACAACAACAACAACAACAACTGCTGCTACCGCATCCGCATCTTCCCAATCGGTTGTTTCATCACCTTCACCTTCCGTTTCATCACCAACACCATTTGCTCAAGCATTTGCTTCATCGATAACGCATTTAGAACCGACTGTTTTTCTTGCTGGAACCTCCGATCAAGCAACACATGGACAAGCAACGCCAAATTCGGAAATGCAAGCACCTCACACCGAATCACTAAAAACAGACAGCTCAAAAACAGCTGCAACGCCATCGAAATCAAGTTCTAAAAAGAAGCTTTTGCAACAAAGTCTTGGCTTGCAATTTGGGGTCAGTGGTATTTTTTCATCGTTCGAGGTTCCGACTACTTATAGCGCAATCGCGGGCTACAACCAAAAGCAGTTTCGGGATGCCCGTACGCTCGGCGAACGCCAAACCAGTAGTTGGGATTTTAATGTGCGCTATGAACTTGCCTTTAATCGCTTTCATCTCCAAACAGGCTTGCAGTATTTTGAATGGGGCGAGCAATTGCAATACAGCGTTATTTCGGTCGAAGGGACCAACCGCTACCGGTATGTAAATGTGCCGCTTTTATTGGGTTATGCATTTGAAAGAAGCGCACTAGTTGTTAAACCCTATGCAGGATTTGCAATTGGGAAAAGTTTCTCGGATCAAGGGCAGTACATTCAGCCATTAAATAATGGGGTTTCGACCGTCAATGCAAAAGCGCATGCGGGTACGTTTATCGCGCAATTCGAGCTCGAATATGTCATAAGTCCAAGCATTAGTTTTACGTGTACACCCGTTTACCGCCGCACAATAGGTCCTTTAGTCGATAATGGACTGATCATTAACCGTTACCAATCTGTGGGGCTGCTGACCGGATTCTTGTATCATTTTTAGATTCTCCTTAGTGTTAAAAATACACTAAGTGTAAAAATCGATTAACTTTACGGTTCTAAACCTGTACTGTTATGTCTACAATTATTAGTGGCCTCGGAAGTTACCTTCCCGAAATTCGTTTGCGCAATGAAGATTTTATTGCGCATCGTTTTTACAAAGGAATTGACATTCCCTTTGAAGATTCCAATGAAGTGATCATTCAAAAATTTAAAGAAATTACAGGTATTGAAGAGCGTCGATATGCCCGTAAGGACCAAAAAAATTCTGATCTAGGAATTGCAGCCGCAAGCGCCGCCTTAAATGCGTCTCAGCTTGACCCCGAACAACTGGATTACATTATTTATGCGCATAATTTTGGCGATGTTGGTTTTGCATCCAATCACCTCGATATGCTGCCCGCTTTGGCTTCGCGTGTGAAACATGCCTTAGGAATTGCCAACCCCAATTGTGTGGCTTATGATATGCTGTTTGGCTGTCCGGGTTGGTTAGAAGCGCTCATTCAGGCACATTTATTTATCAAGGCAGGTGCTGCCAAGCATTGTTTGGTAATTGGCGCCGAAACCTTAAGTCGGGTGGTTGATCCGCATGACCGCGATGCCATGATCTTTGCAGATGGGGCTGGTGCTTGTGTGGTGAGCGAAGTTCCTGATCAAAATGGCGGTATTTTAGCACATGCGACACAAAGCTACACGAAAGACGAGGCCTATTTTCTCACGAATGGTCCTTCTCTGAATTCCAAACATCATATCCACGAAAAATACATCAAAATGCAAGGGCGTAAAATTTATGAATTTGCCTTGATGAAGGTTCCGCAAGCCATGAAAATTGCGCTCGACAAAAGTGGTGTCGAAATTGACGCGGTAAAGAAAATTTTCATTCATCAGGCAAACGAAAAAATGGACGAAGCAATTATCGACCGTTTTTACCGACTGTATAAGGCCGAGCGTCCGGCCAATATTATGCCGATGAACATTCATTTGTGTGGAAATAGTTCAGTGGCCACGGTGCCAACTTTACTGGATGCGGTACTTAAAGGTCAGTATCCGGAACATGAAGTGAAGTCGGGTGATGTGATTTTGTTTGCATCGGTAGGGGCAGGCATGAACATCAATGCAGTTGTGTATCAATGGCACTAAAAAACCCCAACGTCAGACGCTGGGGTTTTCTAAACTTAAACTATAAAAGGATTAATCCTTCACAACGCGCTTCACAACACGTTGTTGGTCTTTGCTCAGTTCTACAAAGTAGATGCCTGGGCGAAGCTTACTGAAGTCAAGTGGTGTCTTGCCTTGGGTATAGATCACTGGCATGACTTCTTGAGCTGAAACATCTAAAACGCGGATTGCTAAACCCGATTCGCATTCAATTTGTAAGTAGTCTTGTACCGGATTTGGATGTAGCTTGATGTTGAAGTCTAGTTGCGCAAGTGCAGCAAGACTAGTTACCACATCAAAGCTAATGGTGTCTGAACAACCTGCATTTGACGCAATTAATGTAACATTCCAAGTGCCTTCAGACGGATACGTATGACTCGGGTTGGCATCAACACCGACAGTTCCGTCGCCAAAATCCCAGCTGTATGCTGTGGCATTGCTACTGCCATTTGTGAAGTCAATTACGTTGTTCGGGCTCGAAACCCAAGTCGCATTGGCTGTTGGTGGCGCCACCACTTGAATCGATACGCCGGTTGCGGTCGTACAGCCGTTTTGATCAGTAACCGTAACGGTTACATTCATGCTGTTTTGAGGATTTACAGTGATATTCGGGCTATTCTGACTGATAAAGTTAGGCGTCCAAGAAAAGGTAGGATTTGTCGCATCTGTAGTGGCTATTAAATCTACAGGCATTAGGTTGTTGCTACACATTGCTGTTGTGCTCGCTGTTAAGGAAATGCTCGGACTTGTTAAGGTTGGGTCAACTAACACCTGAACAGAGTCCGTGTTCGAACATCCAAAAGGGCTTGTTACGACAACCGTGTAGTAGGTGTCTTGGGTCGGTGTTACGGTTGTTAGTTGTGTTGTAGCGCCAGTAGGTGTCCAAGAAAAGGTATAGCCTGTTAAGTTGGCGCCTGGGCCTGCAAAAACTTGTGCATTGACTACTCCAGAACCGTTGGTACACACTGTTGGGGTAGTGGTTGTGGCATTTACATTTGGAACAGCATGGATGTAAAGCGTGGCTGAAGCAGCTGCAGTACAGCCATTTGTTGGGTCTGTTACAAGTATGGTGTAGGTCGTGGTTTGATTACCGGGTGTCACGCTCAAGGTCGGGGTGCTGTTGCTTACAGGCTGACCAGTACTAGACCACGCATACGTAACACCTGCATTCGGGCTTGTGGCAATTAAATCAATGGTGTTGGTTTGTCCTTGACACACATTAATTGAATCTTGGTTAAGGCTCACGCTTGGGCTCACTGCTGTTGGGTCAACAAAAACGGTGGTTGTATCGGTACTTGAACAGCCGTACTGGCCAATCACTGTTACGGTATAAAGCGTTGTGCTCGTTGGCGCCACAGTTACTGTAGCGGTGCTGCCCACGTTCGGACTCCATTGGTAACTAAGTGTTACGCCACCTCCTCCGGGGCCACCAACGCCACTAGTGGCTTGTACGCTAAGTGTGCTGGTTCCGCCGAGGCATAGTGTATTGTTGGTGTTGCTCAGGTTGTTAATAATTGGTTTGCGACCAACAACAATAGCTTGTGTTACGGGAGCAGAAGCACAACCAGAGGCATCGGTACCGACCAATGTATAAGTGGTAGTATTCATTGGGGCCACGCTAATGCTTGATCCGGTGCCTAAAGTAGGGTTTTGTTGCGTAGACCACGCATAAGTTGCTGCGCCTGAAGCGTTGAGTACAAGTGTATCGCCTTGGCAAATGGTATCGTTGAGCATGCTAATGCTTACCGTCGGAAGCGGTGTTGTATTGACAACAATGGCAAGTGTATCGGTATTGGCAGAAAGCCCAGATGGGCCACAAGCCACAGTTACATAATAGTATTGATTGCCATTGAGGTTGCCTGTTGGCCAAACATTGCCTGAATTTGTCAGGGCCACATATGGGCCCGCTTGGCTAGAAGAAGTGAACCATTGGTAGCTAATTCCGGTTCCAATTGCTGCATTGGCGAGTGTAATGGTGGTGTTGCCTTGGCCGCCACAAAAGGTAGTTTGCGGCGCTGAAAGCGTACCTGCGGTAGGTGTGCCGTTGCAGGCAGGAGCAAATGAGGTCCAGTTGACATCGTCAATTACAAGGCGGCGTGCCGTAGCAGTAGGTCCGTAAACAGTGCCTTTAAATAAAATGTAGTTGCTTGCACCTGCAAACGAAAGCGGAATGTCAAAGGTGTACTGATACCAACCATTGGACGCTTTGGTGTCCGGAACATTGATGCTGCGGTTACGGGCTACTTTGCCAATCTCAATAGCACCTGTAAGCGAAGCGCTGGTATTGACATAAATAGCCAGGCTATCGGCATTGGCAGGCACTAAAGAGTCACGGTAAATCCAAAAACTCATGGGTGCCGCATTGGTGCCGCGGCCGCTAAGGTCAAAAACAGGAGTAGCAATGGTTTCAGTAACTGAGGCCGCGGTGCTTCCGTTTGGCAAGCGCATGCGGGCCATGCCGGTGCCGCTGTGCGGCCCTCCGGTTAACGGAGCCGATAACGTGGTAACGCGCGCCCAGTCTGGTGCAGTACCAACTGCGGCCCACCCCGTTGGGAGAAATTGTGGGGCATCAAAGCTTTCTGAATTTAATGTTTGGGCCGAACCCTGAAAAGAGAGAAGGGCAAAAACAAGCAAAAAGCTGCTGTAAATAAGGGTTTTCATGGTAAAGAAGTTTAATACTTCTTCACGACGAATTGAACGCTAAAAGTGTTGGTTAGCAGTTACAAAAAACTAAAACAAAAGAAGCAATCATTAACGACAGTAAGTTGTAGGTGGTGTCCATAAAGAAGAGTTTCCAGGTGCGGTTTTGAAAAGCAACTTTATTAAAATCTTGCGGTACATAAAAACCTAGCCAGGTAAAAAAGGCGCCCATCCAAGCTGCATAAACTGGCGAAACAAAATTGCTGCCGTGCCCCCAAGTGCGTGCATCCCAAGCTTGAATGTTGTGCGTGAGTACAAAGGCCATTAGTAAAGTTCCGACAAAATTCAAGACCAAGGAAAGGACCATTTTTTTGGTGCTGTATTCCATATTTTCGGCATGCATTTCTTTTTGCCAAGCCTTACTTACAATAAATGAATACCAAATAAAACCAAAAACAAAACTGGCAAGTGTGGCTGCTAAAATCGACCACGGATTTAGGGTAATTAAAGGTTGCATAAGCTGGATTTAATGGAGTTTGAAAAAAGGGTAACGCAATTGTTGTCCGTCAAGTTGCATTTCCTAGTTGTTTTTAATTAAATTCGTCAACTATGAAAGCATTCTATTCCCTTCTGATCTTCGCTGCAATCCATACTTTATGGGCGCAAAATCCCATATTAGGGTTGGCCCGAACCACCAATCCGGCAAGTGTCAATTTAGCATCGCTTGACCCCATTTCTGGTGCGCTAACGACCATTTCACCAACGGCTGTTGCAAGTTCCATAAACTTGACCGGAGCCGCTTACGATCCGTATTTACAACAGTATTATTTCATCAGTGCCGGTGGTTTTATTGGTGTCAATGCCAATACAGGGTTAAGCACAGGCCCCTTGCCACTTAGCAATCCTATTGCGCCCAGTTATTTCGATAATTTCCGTTTCAACACCAGTGATTCGACACTTTACGGACTTGCGCGCCGCAACGTGACCAATCCACAAACCGGGCTTACGCAAGGTGAAATGTATTTAGCAACACTTGAGCCTTCAACTGGTGTCATTACGCAATTATCGCCAAGTTCAATCGGGCAAAGTTATGCCTTGGTTGGCAGTGCCATTGACCCACATGCCATGCTTTATTACTATTCAGATGGCCCAAAGTTGATCGCACTTGATCTGTATAACGGAAGTATTTACTCGAGTGCTACTTTAAGCTTTCCGAGCGGCGGTCAGTACTTCAATAATTTTACTTACAATTGTGCCGATACCACCATTTACGGCTTGATTCGCAATACAAGTACCACCGAAATCTTTTTTGGAAAGGTCAATCCCACAACAGGTGTCGTGACGCAAATTAGCCCACAAGCCTTAGGTGTTACTAATTTTACCGTAAACGGAAGCTCGACCATTGATCCGAGCTCAGGCACCTACTATTTTGTGAGCAATTTAAATGGCGTTACGGTTTATGGGGTCTCGATTCAAACGGGTCAAATTACGCACACCTTGCCAATCGTTAATTCGTCAGGTCCGCTTTATTTTGACATGATGCGCAGCCCAACGGATTGTTTTGAAGCCTTTCCGGTTCGTTTAAATCCGGCTGCCGGACTACCTCAATCGCCTGAATTTAATGCGGTGATTTCGCCGAATCCGTTTACCGATCTATTGCAGCTTCAAACAACACAGCCGATTCTCAACATCCAATTGCTCGATATGAATGGCCAAGTGGTTTTTGCAGCGACGCCTACACAAGCCGCTACAAACCTCACGCTTGAACTCCCTCAGATTGCTTCAGGTACGTATGTTGCACTGATTCAGACCCCTACGGGTGCTTACCGACAACTGTTGGTGAAGTAAATTAGTTTAGGAACACTATTTTTTCGTGCAATCGCGTCGTAATGATGGCATTGCTTTCAATTTCAAGTAAATAGCTGCCACTCGGTATGTCTTTTGTTCGAAGTTGCATGAAATTTTCACCTGCTTCCAGTTTCATTGCTTGTTGATGCATGACTTGACCTTGTAAATTGCGCAAGTACACACTCACGTCTTGGGTGCTTTTGCTGTAGATCAAGAGCTGCAATTGCTGGGCGCTCACCGGATTTGGATACAGGCTCATGATGGCCAAATCGGTACTCGCATCGAGTGAATCGTGCAGCGTTAAATAGGCATTTTTGAAGTTTGGAATGCCATAACCCAATAACGAATCGGGACTTTGGTACTGCGAAGCAGATGCTTCAATGAGGTGTAATATTGTGATGTTGTCAAGGCCGTAGAGCCCTATTTTGGATTGCCACAAGCAAGCCGCCATGCCGGCCATTAATGGTGAACTAAACGAGGTGCCATTAGCCTGAACAGGAAAATCCCCATAAGGCAAATACACATAGGTTTGGTAGCCCACCGATGCCACATTGGGTTTGATGTCGCCATCGGCTGCAGGTCCGACACTGCTAAAAAATGCATAGTGGCCAAGGCTATCTGACGCCCCGACCGTCAAAACACTATCGGCATCGGCAGGTGTGGAAATGTACTTCCAAGGATCGGCGCCCGAGTTACCTGCACTCGAAACAACCAAAATACCGCGCGAAGCCGCCATGTTTGCTGCTTTGGCAATGAGGGTGCTGTGGCCGTCAAATTGTGCATAGGTGTGGTTTTGGGTGCTGTCGTCAAAGGTGGTGTAGCCCAAGCTTGTGTTAATGATGTCGGCGCCCACGCTGTCGGCGTATTCGGCTGCACTGACCCAATTGGCTTCTTCGATAAGGTACTCGCTGTTGGCGTCTTCGCTGCGCAGTAAATGAAAACTGGCCAGCGGAGCGCTGCCCATATAGATGCCATCTTGCCGTGCGGCGATGGTAGACAACACAGCTGTCCCGTGAAAGTGATCGGCATAAACATCGCCATCGTGGTTCACAAAATCGACGGTAGAAAGCACGCGGTGCTCGTTAAATAGCGCCTCAAAACACGGCATGTTGGGCGCATTTTCAAATCCGGCATCGATTATAGCAATGTGCATTCCTTGCCCCAAATAATTGAGCTGATGTAGGGCTTCTAGTTCATGCAGGTGTTGTTGCCCATACGCTAGGCCATACGGATAATGAGCTAAATTGCTGATGTCAATGGCGCTTTTGGTATAGCTTTCCGAGTTGTATTCAGAAATGCTTCCTGTGGTGGGGCTGGGTTTGTTGAGCTTGAGAACCAGGTCTATGCTTTGTACGAAGGGCAGGGCTTGAACCAATGCCAGTTGTGTACTGTCTGTGCACGAAATACTGAGTGCATTAAACCAACGCGAGCGGTTGAGTACCGTAACACCCGGAATGGCAGCGACCTGGGCCACATACGTTTCGTTGACAGGTAAGTCTTGGCTGTTGATGTCAATTTGTGCGTTGAATCTTCTGTAAATAGCCCGTTCCGATAAAAATGCTTGCGGCGCACTTACCGAATAGGGCGAATTGTTTTTGTCGGTGAGTTGCACCCAGTAGCTGTGCACGCTAGTTTGAGCGTGTAAGGTTGATACACGGCCAAGTAAGGTAAACACACATAAAACTAAAACAATTCGTTTGCCAATCATGCCTTAAAAGTACCGAATTTCTGTTGAACTATCGGCGCAAAAACTCACCAGCGGTCAGTACGGGGAGTTGGGCGTGTTTGAAGTCTTTTTTGTTACGGGTAATAAGAACCGAAGACTGACTCTGAAGGGCCATCGCATGCTGAAATCCATCTTCGAGGTCGTCAAATTTGGTATTTAATGCCAGCTCAACGGCTTTTTCATCGAACGGAACTACTTCTACGAGTAATTTGAAGAGCTGTAAGTAGTTTTTCGCAGCCTCGATTTTATAGGTACGCGTTAGGGCATAGTAGGCATTTGCTAAACTTAGTGTTGATACACATAACGACAATTCGTTGCGTTCGGCTTTCTGAAACAAACGTTGTGCATCAGTTGCAAAGGGCTCACGATGACCCAATAAATCAATGATGATATTGGTATCGACAAATACACGTTGCATCAGGAATGTTTTTGCACTTGATGATTTCGGTAATCTGTTTTTTCATGGTAATCGGCAGGGATTATTCCGCTCAATTTGGCAACCAATGGACTGAGTTCATGTTGCGTGTCGTGCTTTTTAGTCAAGGACTGTAAATACGCTTCAATGAGTTTAGACAAACTCAACTTTTGCTGTTTTGCATAGTCTTTGGCTTGCTCAATTGTATCTTTATCGATTGTCAAAGTCAGCTTTGTGTACATGGTTTTTAGATTTACGTGTAAAAATACAAAAAATACACGTGTTATTTTCTTTTGAAAATTTAAAATAGAATGCCTCATGGAAAATTGTTTTTTTTAAAAACTGACTAACCAATGACATATTGTAATCAAAAAAGGCACTTGCTTAACGACGATGGAATTTCCCTCTTGTATGGTAATAATATCGCGAGCGATTTTGTTTTCGGACCGCATTTTTACGGAAGCTAACTTTTCTGCGAACATAGCCTTTTCTTACTTCTCCTGTGCGCGTCACACTGGGGCCTACATAGGTACCTGCCGCATCGTCAGTTCGTATACTATCACAGGAGTTAAAGGTCTATACTCCAAAACCGATACCTACTATGATGTGTAATCTGAATTTCAAGAATGAGTGCTTGCTTCCATGATTCAATTTAAGAAAAATATGCTACACCTGCATTCCCGCCTGATACAACTTGAGTTCGTCCCAAGTGACTTTGTTGCCGAGTTTTTCTTTGAGTGGATGGAGTGAAGTGCCTTCGTAGCCTTCGAAGAGGGTGGCGAGTTCTTGGATGCGTTGGGGCGACATGACGTTGCTGAGTTCGATTTTTTCTGCGCGGATAAGGTACACAAAATGTGTCGTGATGGTCTGGACAGAAAGTTGGCGTTCACGGGCAATTTCTTGTGCATCGTGGCCTTGCTCGAGCAGTTCGAGTGTTTTTTCTTGCGTGCTTTTCTTCTCTTTTTTTAGGCTCGTTTTTATGGCGCGCCCACTTAAAATAGGACTGTCGTCGGGCTCGTCGAGGAGGGTCGGGATTTGCTTGAGTTCTTCTTTGACCAAGGCAATCTTCGCCAATTTGTAGGTGCTCATTTCTGAAGTCCAGAGGGCTGTTTTCGTGAGCGCCTCGCCTTTGGCAAATACCTCGACAAGTCTTCTTGCTTTTTTGAGCTGCAAGATGCTTTGGGTCAGGAGTTCGTCGAGTTCTTCGAGCTCTTCGGCATGGCTTTTGGTTTTGCGCATGCGGCTCAATTCGGCAATTTTGCGCAGGTTCGAAAGCAACACACTGTCAAGCGGCCCAAAAAAATAGGCGTAGGCGGCCTCGAGGCGTTCGTGCAAAAAAGCGCGGTCGAGCTGCGGCTTTTCAAAAAGTTTTTCGAGTTGCCTGACAAATTTTTTGGCGGCATCGAAGCTGGCCTGCACGACCTGATTTTGTGTACTTGCCCACGCTTTATTTTTCACTTTTTCGCTGCGTGTGCCAAGCTGCTGGTAACTGGCTTCGTGCTGCGCCCATTTGCTACTGAGGGCATACCAGTCAAACGCTGTAGAAAGCGCTTGCAATAGATAGGTTCGGGTGTGTTGGCTAAGCAGTTCGGGCAAGGCTTCAGCTTGTGCTTTTTGTTGGCTGTAGGCCATGACGTGTTGGTCATTGCTAAGGCCGTTCATACGCATGGGGCTTGTTAATACTAAACCACCCAAACTGCGCAAGCGTGAAAGCGCCACATATGCTTGCCCAGGTGCAAATACGTCCGAAACATCGAGAACGGCTTTTTCAAAGGTCAGGCCTTGGCTTTTGTGTACGGTAATGGCCCAAGCCAGTTTTAGCGGATAATGCACGAAGGTTCCGAGGGTTTCTTCCTCGACCTCGCCGGTGTTCTCATTGACTTTGTAACGAATGTTGTTCCATTCAAATTTCTCGACCAAAATGCGCTTGTTTTCGTCGGGGAAGAGCACCGTGATTTCGTGTTCGTTGAGCGCCTCAATTTTGCCCATTTTCCCATTGAAAAAGTGCTTTTCTACCGACACATCATTCTTGATAAACATGACTTGCGCTCCGACTTTGAGTTGCAAAGTGGGTTCAAGCGGATACAAGTGCTTTGGAAAGTCACCGGTAATTTCAGCTACGTAACTCCATGCCTTCGCAGGCAAGGCCTCTAGCGCCACTGCATTGAGTTGGTCGGCTTTGTGGTTGTGGGTAGTGAGGGTGATGTAGCCTTCTTCTTTGGTGCTGTCAAAATCGGGGCGTACGTACTGGTTCAAGATCTCGAGTTCAGCGGCTGTCATTTGGTTGTTGCGCAACTGATTGAGCAGCTGAATAAAATCGTGGTCTTGTTGCCGGTAAATTTTGGTAAGCTCAATATACAGCGGCTTCACTTCTTGAAGCACTTTGGCATGAAAAAAGAAGGGCCCTTCGTAATACTGTCTCAAAATTTGCCATTCTTCTTGCTTGACAACCGGCGGAAGTTGCAGTAAATCGCCAATAAACAGCACTTGCACCCCTCCAAATGGCTGATGGATGCCGCGTACATTACGAAGTGTCCAGTCGATGGCGTCGAGTAAATCGGCCCGTAGCATACTGACTTCGTCGATGATCAGTAATTCAATTCCCCGAATGAGCTGGATGCGTGTTTTGTTCATGCTGAAATGCCGCATTAAGGTGTCTTTGGTTTCGAGCTTAAACTGCTCTCCAAAAGACGCTTGCACCCCAAATGCCGGAATAAAGCCCGCAAACGGCAACTGAAAAAACGAATGGATGGTTACCCCGCCTGCATTGAGTGCCGCAATACCTGTAGGCGCCACAATGACCGCATTTTTATGCGTCTGCTCGATGAGCTTTCGCAACAGCGTTGTTTTACCCGTACCGGCCTTCCCGGTCAGAAAAACACAGTGGTTTGTCTGGTTGATGAATTGCTCAATAAAGCCCGCTACGTCGGTTGATTCTTGTTGCTGCATGAATAAATTCGAAGTTAGCGACTCTTTTTGAAAGAGGAGGGGAATATGCTTACATTTACCCCTACAATTGATAGTTAGCAACTAGATGAAACAGTATTACATCCACAAGGACGGCCAACAGTTAGGGCCATACAATTTCGACGAATTAGCTCAAATTCGTATTGAACGCAACACGATGGTTTGGCACGATGGCATGCCTAATTGGAAAGAAGCCAAAGATATCGATGACCTATCCGGACTTTTTAAAAACCAACCACCACCATTTCAGGGGCATCAACAAAAAACTCCTCCTCCAGAATTTAAAGCAGAAAGACAATACTCGGAAACAAAAGCTTCATCTGAAAATAGCAACTCGCGTTTTGGTTTGATTGCTTTTATAGCGATCGTTTTAGCCTTAATTGCCTATCTCTTTGTGAATCAGCAAATACAACAAGAGCAAATGGGTTTCGAACTTAAGAATCAGCAACAGCAGCTCGAACAACAAGAAGCTGAAAAACGCGCTGAAGAAGAACGCCTTGCCGAAGAAGCAAGACAAGCTGAAATTCGAGATTTAAAAAGACAATATGACAATGCGGTTAACAAATTAAGAGCTGCAAATATCAAACTACAGGAAGTACAAGAATTTCATTTTTTAAGAACTTTTGAAGAAAAAGATCAACAAATTGCTGCCCAACTTAATGTGGTGAGGTCTTGGGAAAACGAAGTGGCTCGCTTGAAAAATCGGTTGAATCAGTACTAATTTTACGTTAAAATACAATGAAAAAGACACTTTTGGTATTTTCGTTATTATTTGTTAATCAAGTGGTTGGTCAAAAATATTATTTACACGACCATCATAAATTTTATCCGCAGGTAATTGAAGTGGTGAAGCAAACCGAAGAATTTGTATTCCTCAGTGTTCTGCATGAATCAAGTCTTCGTTGTGCATGTGATCCGGAAGAGAGTTTCAAATTAAAAAAGAATGAATCAGGTACTTATATGATTCATCAGTATGACGACTCAGACAAATCAATTACAGTATATCTAAAAAATGGTGTAATTGAAAAAATTGTTGTTGTTTCGGATGATTATGGTTGTTGTGCAGTGGTCGATGGAACCTATATTCTAAAGAAGAAAAAGAAAAAATAATAGCAGTTTTTTCAACGCTTAAAATCAAAAAACACCCAACTCACCGAACTCTACGAAAAACTACAGGCAGAAGGAAAATACCAAGACAAAGATTGTGCTGGAGATGAGTTTGATGGTGGGGGAGGTGCTATGGTGAGATTTTCAATTAACAATGAAATTCCTTAGCTTTACTACATGTCCCAAATCCAAGAATTAATCAACGCACTAGTTGCTTTTCGCGATGAGCGGGAGTGGCAGCAGTTTCACGATACCAAGAATTTAGCGGTGGCGCTGTCTATTGAGGCGGCAGAGCTCAATGAGTTGTTTTTGTGGAAAGATGCGGCGGCTGCAGAGTTGGTCGATAAAGAAAAGATCAAGGACGAACTGGCCGATGTGTTGGCTTATGCGCTGCTGTTAGCAGAGAAGCAGGGCTTGGATGTGAGGCAGATTGTTCTGGATAAAATTGCCAAGAATGCCGAGAAATATCCGGTGGAGAAGGCGAGGGGTAGTGCGCAGAAGTATACGGAGTTATGATTGTTTATCAAGAGAACAAAGAGACTTTCATGCGCCAGGTTCGGGAGAGCCAAATTGAGTATATCATTCACGACAACTTCAAGCGAAATTTAGGTCGAGATACCAATAAGAATGAAGTAGATTCCTGGAAAAATTCCATGCAGTACATGCGCAATGTGCTTGATGACGCCGACATTCCGAATGATGCCAAAATCAGTATTGAATGTCAGGTTCCTAACACCAGTAAGCGCATCGATTTTATCATTACTGGCCAGACCGACACACACCAAGACTGCGCCGTAATTGTGGAGCTCAAACAATGGTCTGAGGCCACGGCCACCAACCTAGATGGCGTAGTGAAGACATTTGTGGGCGGAGCCGTAAGAGAGGTAAGTCACCCGAGTTATCAGGCCTGGAGTTATGCGGCGCTGTTGCAGGGCTTCAATGCGGCTGTTGAGGATCAGCAGATCAAATTACAAGCTTGCGCTTTTTTGCACAATTGTGCCAATCCAAGCCCATTAACGAGCCCTTTTTACGCAGAATACCTTCAAAAAGCCCCACTTTTTGCCAAAAGTGATGTGTTGCGTTTGTCTGAATTCATCAAGCAGCATGTCAAGTATGGCGATGCTAGAAACGTCATGTATCAGATCGAGCACGGCGAAATACGCCCTTCTAAAGGCCTGTCAGATGCCATTGCCAAAATGATAGAAGGCAACGATGAGTTTGTGATGATCGACGAGCAAAAGGTGGTTTACGAGCAAATCTGGAATTTGGTAGAACACTCTAGCCCGAGCTCCAAAAATGTAGTGATAGTAAGGGGAGGGCCCGGCACCGGTAAATCGGTTGTGGCCATTCAGCTCACCGCACGGCTCACCGCCAAGCAAAAAATGGTGCAGTATGTCAGTAAGAACAGCGCACCCCGCGACGTTTATGCCAGCAAACTCAGTGGCATCCGGACCAAATCTTGGGTCAATAATTTATTCAAAGGTTCGGGAACTTACATTAGTGCAGAACGCAATCAGTACGACGCCTTACTTGTCGATGAAGCACACCGCCTGAACGAAAAAAGCGGCATGTTATCAAACTTAGGCGAGAACCAAATCAAAGAAATCATCAATGCGGCGCGCTGCTCGGTTTTCTTTCTAGATGAAGACCAACGCGTCACTATGAAAGACATCGGCTCCGATGCCGAAATAGCTGCTTGGGCAGCCCACGCAGGCGCAACTATACACCGCCTAGAACTTACTAGCCAATTCAGGTGTAATGGCAGCGACGGCTACATGGCCTACCTAGACCAACTGCTGGGCATCCGCCAAACGGCCAATACCAACCTAAACGACCTAAACTACGACTTCCAAATCTGCGATTCACCAAATGCACTTTACGAAAAAGTCAAAGAAAAAAACCTAGTCAGAAATAGAGCCCGAATGGTAGCCGGCTACTGCTGGCCATGGAACTCCAAAACGGATCGAAAAGCAAACGACATCGTCTTCCCCGAACACAACTTCGCCAAACAATGGAACCTCACCCAAGACGGCATGCTTTGGATCATCAGCCCTGCTTCCGTTGAGCAAATCGGCTGCATCCACACCTGCCAAGGCCTCGAGGTAGACTATATCGGCGTCATTATGGGGCCCGACCTCGTCAACCGCAACGGCCAATGGATCTGCCAACCCCAAGCCCGCGCCTCCAGCGACAAAAGCATCCACGGCCTCAAGTCCCTACTCAAATCAAATCCAGAACGAGGCCAGCAAATGGCCGAACTCATCATCAAGAATACGTACCGAACGCTCATGACCAGGGGCATGAAGGGCTGCTATGTTTGGAGTAGTGATGTGGAGACTTTGGAGTGGATGAGGGGGCAAGTGCAAACAATAGTTTGATTTATAGACAATGGACCCCATTCTCGTATTTCAGAAAATCATAGAGCAGGAGAGCAAGACTTCTACGTATAAGTTTGCGTTGTTGCGCGCTATAATTGATATCATTTCAGCACAATCACCGCACATCGAGCACCGCCAAAACCAGGTTGCTATTCCTGTATTTTTGATTACAGACAAGTGGTTGTTTTATTATTGGGATTTGCTTGCCAACAATTACGCGCAAATACATCAAAATAGGAGCTTGGTTTTTGAAAATCGTTTGCGCGAGATACAAAATGACCATCAATTACAGAACTACTGGGACTTCAATAAAGAATTTCATCAACACCAATACAAACTTGAATTAAAGTCGGTATTTATTGATTTGGCGAAAAGTTTGAACGACACCATTATCAAAAATCCAGTCAAGTACATCGGAACTTCTATGGGGCAGGGCTACAATGCCTTATTTCAGACTGAGTCTGGAAAGGCAGTACGAAGTTCGTCCATCAATGGCTACCTCGACTTGCTTGCCAATTCTCCAAAACTGCTCATGGACAGTTCTTATTTCGAGGCCCTCAGGATTTATGGAGGTTTGCTTTCCGGATCCAATTCCATCATCATGAACTGGTTAGATTTCATGGAAAAGCAGCGCTACCAAAACGCCAAAACGTCATCGGGTGAACTTCAAGAGCAAGGCATTGTATACGGGAAACCAAGTCCGTTAGACATCTTGCTTCAAAGCGAAACAATTGCACGCGACACCGACCAAATCAGAAAATTTTGGTGTGCTCAAATTGAATCGGGCCAACCCGTCTACTGCACTTGGTCGGGCCAGCAAATTAAAAAAACAGATGATCTAGCCATAGACCACGCCATCCCGTTTTCAGTCCTTTTCAACAACGACTACTGGAACCTGCTCCCAGCCAAAAATGCTGTAAATGCCAATAAAACCGATAAAATCGTCTCAAAAACACAACTTTTAGCCTCAAAATCACGCATTTTGACAGCATGGCAACAATATCTCCAAACGCCTGAGCTAGCCGATACTTTCGCTGCCCAGTGCCAAATCTCCCTCACTAAGGCACCAAATTTCACCACCGAAGACCTCCTAGAAAAATTCCAAGAAATCAATGAAGGCTTTGTTGAGTTGAGAGGGATGGAGAGTTGGGAGTGGGGGAGTTAGTCACTTATCAAATACTGATACAACTTCTCCTCAACCGCTTCTTTCAATTTGTATTTGAAGTGAACTACAGGTTCATTGGATTTGGGCATGTACGCTTGAGAAATTGATCCTTCGACAATGGAGACCTCACCAAGACAATAAAAATCTGTTCCTTCACCGTCAGATTTTTTGACAAAAAGTAAAATCAAATCTGAATTGATGACATCCTGAATTTCTGAGGAATTTAATTTTCGGTTTGATCTTGATTCCCATGCAAAAGTTTGGGTATCTATAAAATGGTCGTTGTATTGAGTTCCTGATGAAATATCCGCTGACTTTTTATACGTGACAAAACAAGGTGTCATTTTCTTTTGGGTTCTATAGCCGTAAACGGTACTGCTGATGTCTTTGTCCCAATTTAAAATTCTGCAGACATCTTTGCGACTGTATTTCTCGCCAAGGATAAAACCGTTTTGTAGTCGATCAAGCTGATATAGGCTGTTGAATTTTAGCTCAGCGTAGTTCAATACATCGTTTAAGAAGTTGGAAAATACAGTATTATTTAGCTGCTCCTTAAATGATGCATGGAGTGCGTATCTATTATTGGCAACATCAATTACTGATTTTGGATTTTTTACAAATTCAAAATTCAGATTCCGTTCAAGTGAATCAATCGTTTCTTTAGTCGGTGTGTAGTGATATTTTTCCTCAATAATTGCACGTAAATATTCAACTGAGCAATCACTTTCAATAAGTAATTGCTTCATCAAAAGAACTTCTTCGATGCGCTTGGCGTTGGCAATTTCAAGGGAAAAGAGTTCGAGTAATTCTTTTTGAGTTGGATTGATCTGGTCTTTGATTTCGGGCTCAATTTCACTGATCAGATTGAAATAACTTTTGCTGTAGCTTACATAGGCATACGGGTCTCGCGCACTTGCGTCCAAGAAATCACACATCATGGGCATTCTGCCAAGTCTGTATTTCATCAATTTGTAGTCCTGGACGAGATCTTTTTTGAGCTGCATGTTTGCCGCATCAATGGCATTAAATATTTGTTGTTTGGCAATTGGATCAAAGTTGATTGTGGAGGTTCCGGGTATGGCCTCACAGCCAGTAGAGATCAATTTTCTTAAGGAGTCTTTATTGTAACTGGAATCCCCGTAAAGAGCGATAGGTACAAGAAAGTTATTGCTGTAGTTTCCGATAAAATCAATGACGGTCAAGAAGTCTTTGCCGTAATGGATGGCGTGGTGGACATGCACTACCGGATCGACGGCGTCGAGGTACAAGGTCGAGGCGAACAGGCCCACCGTGTCCGGATCGACCCAGTCGGCCGGCTCGTTCTGCACCACGCCGTTCAACTCCTCGTAGAAGCTGAAGTCGTTGGCGCAGATAGCCCAGCGCAGATG
>JBDLQL010000019.1:0-39117 GCA_039800565.1 Bacteroidota bacterium
AGTTCAATTTCAGTAAATTGAACTAGCTTACTTAATTCAATACTTCTTTTATTTAAAAAGTGTGAGTGCAGTTCATCAAATTGGAGTTGAAGCTGGGTTTGTTTTTCTTGAAAATAGCGTTGTAAGACCTGCGTGGACTCAAAAAGTGTGGGCAGCGCGCGTTCGAGTTGCGGTAAATACAGGTTGCGCCATTGATTGCGCTGGTAAGTGTTTTTGGCATTGCTGCTGTCTTCGTGCCAAGTAAGTTGAATTTCTGTCGCCCATTGGTGCAATTGCCTTTTGCGGTACGAAAGCAGTGGTCTTAATGCAAGTTGACTTGATTTTTTCATGCCTGAAAGCCCCGAGATACTGCCTCCACGACTTAATTGTAGCCAAAAACCTTCAAATTGATCATCGGCATGATGTGCTAATACAAGCGCAGATCCTGGGTGTAGCTGTTTAAGTCCCTGAAAAAAAGCATAACGGTCTTTGCGGGCTTCGTGCTGCAAATTGCCGCCGGTTGCTGTTAATTGCACCCGCACAGGGCTCTGATGGCAGAAAAAGGGGAGTTGGTGCTGGAGGCAATAGTTCGTTAAAAATTGCTGTTCTTGTTCGTTTTCAAGTGGCCGAAAGCCATAATTGACGTGTGCGACGCTTAACGAAACGCCAAGCCGACGCATGGTCTCTAATAAAAAGACAGAGTCTAGGCCGCCGCTTACTCCGACGATGAAATGTGGGGCCTGTTGAGCGTCAAAAAAACAACGCATCTCTTCCAGAAAATTAATGTAACTGAAGGCCATTTAAGATGCGGTTGATTTTAAGAAGGCACTCTTCATATTCGGCCTCGTTAGCGCTAAGCATGGTAATTGCACTTCCGGCAGCAAGTGAAAGCAATTGCTTTTCCCGATTGTACAGAAGGCTCCGAATCACGACGTTCCAATCAAAATCGCCAGTTGGCAAACAATACCCGATGCTTCCTGAATAAAGTCCGCGGCTAAAGGTTTCGTAAGCGTCAATGAGTTGCATAGCTGCAAGTTTCGGTGCGCCAGTCATACTGCCCATTGGAAAGAGGGCTTTTAATAACTGGCTATAAGAAGTTTCGGGTGCGAGTTGGCACGAAATACGCGAAATCAATTGATGTACCGTCTCAAAGTGGTACAAGCCACAGAGCTCTTCGACTTCGACACTGTTTTTTTTAGCAATGCGTGCTAGGTCATTGCGCATTAAGTCTACAATCATGATGTTTTCAGCCCGTTCCTTAGGGTCTGCTTGCAATTTCGCTGCAATGGCGTCGTCTGTAAGTTTGTCGGGGTGTCGTGCTGCGGTACCTTTGATGGGTTCGGCAATTAATCGTTGTCCGGTTTTTTTTAAAAAGCGTTCGGGACTGGCACAAAAGACGAAATGCGATGGGCTTTGTAAGTAGACAGAAAAAGGAGCCTTTGTAGCCGCATTTAAGGACGCGTATACCCCGATCGGATTGTTGATTTCGAGGTTTTGAATTCTAAATTCCTGGCAAAAATTAACTTCGTAAATGTCGCCACGTTGCAAATGTGACTTTAATTTTTGCACAGTTCTTAAGTAGTTTTCTTTTGAAATACCACGATGTACGATTCCAGAAAGCTTCGTTTCATTTTCTGACGACAACGCCTTTAAAAAATCTAGTTGAAGTTGTTGCAATAATGGCGTGGCATGTCCGTCAAAAATGCGTACATCGTTGCCATTAATTCGGTAACAAACTTCCGGAACCCAACATTGAATAAGGGGGTAGTCGATCGGGTTCTGCTTGGTGCTAGGTAAAGAAGCGGTAGCTTGTTTGAGCTCGTAACTAAAGCTTGTCACGATGAAGCGACCACGATGTGTTTCAAAGAATGCATCAAGTTCAGACCACTCGAAGTTTGCGTGCGCCTTAAAAATTGACTGGCAACCGAGGGCTAAATAAGCCGTACCATCGTTGGCATTGAAATACGCAATATATTCTTGATCTAGCACCTTTCAAAGGTACAAAGTTTACGCGGTCATGCGGCTATGATAAACACTTTGCAAACAATCTTGTTATTTTTGTAACGCAATTATAAGCCCTTCGTCCTACAAACACATGCGAACTCTTCTCTTATTCTTTTACTTTCTTCCTGCACTTCTTGTTCATGCGCAACAAAAAGCAAGTTTAAGCGGCACCATTTCGGATGCACAAAACGGCGAGGTGCTTTCCAATGTACGTGTCAGTATTGCAAGTTTATCTGTAAGTACGACAACCAATAATTATGGTTTTTACAGCCTCACGGTGCCGGCGGGCACCTACAAAGTAGAATTTTTTAAAGAAGCCTATCCGGTAAAGCTCGAAGTCATCCAACTGACAAGTAACCGTGTCTACAATTTGGAATTAAGCATACGCGAATTGGGCACCATCAATGTGACCAAACGCTCCGACAACGTGAATTCAGCCAAACTCGGGCAAATGGAGTTAAAAATGGATCAAATTAAAACACTTCCGGCTTTTATGGGTGAGGTAGATGTCATCAAGTCGATCCAATTACTGCCCGGCGTTTCATCGGTTTCTGAAGGTGGCCAAGGGTTTTATGTGCGCGGTGGTGGCCCTGACCAAAACCTCGTGTTGCTCGACGATGGTGTCGTTTACAATGCCTCGCATTTATTTGGTTTTTTCTCGGTCTTTAATGCCGATGCGGTCAAAAGTGTCAATCTGATAAAAGGAGGGATGCCTGCCAATTTTGGAGGACGTTTGTCATCGGTTCTTGAAGTCAGTACCAATGATGGGAACCTCAAACAGCTTAAGGTCACGGGTGGTATCGGGATCATTTCTTCGCGCCTGACCATCGAAGGTCCGATAAAAAAAGATAAAGGTTCTTTCATAGTTTCGGGCCGTCGTACCTATATTGACTTACTCATGAAAGCGGCCATCCCAGATAGTTCTCCTTTTCACGGATCGGGCTACTTCTTTTACGATGTCAATGCAAAATTAAATTATAAAATTGGCCTCAAAGACCGCGTCTACCTGAGTGGATATTACGGGAAAGACCAGTTTTCGTACAAAGATAAAGTGGGCGGTTTTTCGGTGGCCATGCCTTGGGGAAATGGCATTGTTGCCTTGCGCTGGAATCACGTATATTCAAGTAAGTTGTTTCAAAACACCACCTTCACGTTATCTGATTACCAGTTTTCTTTTGGCTCGCAACAAGATCAGTTTCGCTTTTCATTGGGTTCCGGAATTCGTGATTACACAGCCAAAACCGATTTTAGTTATTACCCAAGTCCGATGCACAAGATTAAATTCGGAACTTCCTACATTCGTCATATTTTTACACCGGTAAGTTTGTCGGCTCAAGACGACACCACGGTGTTTAATACAGGTGCTGCTCAGCAGCTATTTTCGAACGAAACCGGCAGCTATTTGCTCGATGAAATGGACCTCAACGAATCGTTGCGTGTCAATGTAGGATTGCGTTACAGCACCTTTGCGCATGTGGGGCCGTTTACGCGTTACATTAAGGGGGATGGCATCTCGACACAAGATACCTCTATTCAATATGCAAAAGGCGATCACATCAAATTTTACCAAGGGTTTGAACCGCGTTTGGCTATCCGTTACTTACTCCCCGATAACAGTTCGATTAAAGCAGGCTATGCCTACAATTACCAATACGTGCATTTAGTCGCTTTGAGTGCGGTTTCGTTGCCTACCGACATCTGGTTTCCTTCGACAGATAAAGCGAAACCAGAGCAAGGATTTCAAGCATCTTTGGGCTATTTCAGAAACTTTAAGAAAAATAAGTACGAAGCATCGGTCGAGGTCTATTACAAAGGCATGAAAAACCTGATTGAATTTAAAGAAGGTGCCTTACCGGGTGATAATGTCAATGACAACACCGATAATTTGTTGGTTTATGGCATTGGTTGGGCTTATGGAGCTGAGTTTTACCTTAAAAAAACCATGGGTAAATTTACCGGATGGGTCGGTTACACGTGGGCCAAAACAGAGCGCAAATTCCCCGATATCAATCAAGGTGCGATCTATCCTGCAAAGTACGACCGTCGCCATGATTTATCGGTAGTTGGTACCTACAAACTCAACGATCGTTGGACCTTCAGCTCGTGTTTTATTTATGCGACAGGCAACACCCTAACTTTGCCCGCCAGTTGGTATGTGCAAGATCAAAACCTCTTGTATCAGTATGGTCCGCGCAACTCGACGCGCATGGCGCCATACCACCGTCTCGACCTAAGTGCGACCTATTATGGAAAAGCGTACAAAGAAAAATTTGATCCGGCCTCTAATCAAGTCATTCAAGTGAAGAAAGCGTACCGAAGCAATTGGTCGTTTTCGGTCTATAACGTCTATAACCGCCATAATCCATTCTTCTTGTACGTCGATAACGACGGCGATTTCTTGAGCGGTAATTTCAAGCTCAATGTCAAGCAGGTTTCTTTATTTCCAATAATCCCAAGTGTCACATGGAATTTCGAATTTTAAAACAAATTGTATGGTTAGTTGGGCTTGCCTTGAGTCTGCAAGCCTGTACCAAAGAGGTTCATATTGAAATACCGGGCTACCAAAACCAATTAGTAGTCGATGGTTCCATTGAAACCGGCATGCCGGCAATCGTGTTGCTTTCACGGTCCAATAACGTGTACGATGCCACCAATTACCAGGCCTACCTTAATAGTTTTGTCGACGACGCAGTGGTGGTGCTTTCAAATGGAAGCCAAACCGATACCCTCCAAAAAATTTGCACCGATGCCTTGCCTCCTGGTTTAGAAACCTATGCCGCAGCTTTGTTCGGTTTGCCCGTAGAAATCATTACGACGCTGCATTTGTGTGCGTATGTATCGATGAATATGGTGGGTGAAGTAGGGAAGACGTATTCCTTAAAAATCGAACATCAAGGAAAGACCTATCAAGCATCTTCCACGATAGCTCAGCCAGTAGCTCTCGATTCGCTTTACTGGAAGCCCGAAGGTAATTTTACAGATCGGGGCTATTCGTGGGCCAAATTATCAGATCCTGCAAATACAACCGATGCCTATTGTTGGCAAGTAAAATACCTTTCTGAGCCAGGTTTTAGCAAGACTTTCAATCCGTATTTTAATGACAACTTTTTTAATGGGCTCACCTTTGAGTTTGCTTACGAAAACCCCATGAGTTTCAAGGACACCACCGCTCAAAACCCTTACCGAGGCTATTTTAAACAACACGACACCCTTGTCGTCAAGTTTTCACGAATTGGCAAGAAAGAATACAATTTCTTCGAGAAAAAATACAATCAACTGTATTCAGGAGGCAGTCCTTTTGCCGTCCCGACGAATATTCCGACAAACATAACTGGCGGTGCACTAGGAGTTTGGGTGGCGTATTCGCCCTTCCAAGACACCTTGATTTGCCAGTAATTACCGAAAGGTAAACTTGCGTTGTAAGAAATAAGAAAGCACAACAATAAGGCAGCTCGAAATGACATTGGCAATGCTCGGAAAGAATGCCAGACCCTCAATCATGAGTTTTAATAAAAGCCAATTACACAGCCACGAAAAGCCAGAGCTCAGTGCATAACGCAGTAATTGCACGCGTCCCATGAGTTGGCTGTGTGTAAAGACAATGTACTTATTGAGGTAAAATCCAATTCCAAAAGCAATCAGAAAACACACAAACGAACTGAGTGAATAGGCTGAAACAAAATAACTTTTGCCTAAAAATGCAGTTTCGAAAATGCGTTTTTGAAAGACGAATTGAAAAAATACATAAAATAGGAACCAAGAAAGCACCAAATTGCCTCCGCCACAAGCAGCATAGTAATAGGTCGTTTTGTTAACGAATCGTTGAGCCAGTGGATAAAAGAAGTCTAGAATGCGTCGGATGATAGCGGCCATTTTATTTGGTAAGAGGTGTGTTTTCGGACATTAAATACAAACGCATGATCTAGGTAAAGGTACTGCCCACGGATGCCAGTGAGTTGGCCTTGAATCAAGGGGCTTTTGTCAAAGCTCAATGACTGCACTTTGCTCGGGTACGCACTGACCGGATAATTGAATTCAAAAATGTGGTCGTTTTCGGACCAATACGCACTTAAGTCGGCAGGCAAGCTTTCGGCCAACTCCCATTTTTCAGTCACCAAATCACAAAAGGGGCCTGGAATGTTGCGCAGCATGTTTTGCCAATTTGTTTTGTCAGAATAGTGTTGTTTGAGTGCTACCTCAAGCATTCCAGCTTCGTAGCGATTAGGCGTTTCCGCTAAAATGATGCAGCTTGCCGCCCCTTGGTCAATCCAGCGTGTCGGAATTTGTGTGCTACGCGTGATGCCAACTTTAAGTTGATCGGTTAACGCTAAATAAACCACATGCGGTTGGTTATGGTGCTTTTGTTCGTAATCCGGATCGCGTCCTAGCCCTAAATGGGCTTGACACAATTCAGGCCGAATGATGCAGGGGCTTGCTTGAGGGGCGTTTTGAAAACAAGAAAAACAGAAACCTTCACCAAATGACTTATTGGTTTTTTTTTGACAGTTGGCACAGAAAATTTGCCCAGTAAAGGCCAGGGTTATCGGGCTGCCAATAAGGGCGTTTAGGTCCACTTCAAGCGCATCCGTTTTAAAAAAATAACGAACAGTATCCTCGTGGCGGCTTTGCATTTTCTTGAGAAGTAACATTACTTTTCAGGGATAATATTCATTTTGTCGGCGAAATGGTAACAGTAATCGCGAAGGTCTTCACAAATAAGGTGTTCGCCGGTGGCGCGCTCGAACGTGTCGGCCATTGTAAGTAAGGTTTGGTGAAAAAACTGCTTCATTTCTTCGACGCTAAAGTCTTTGGTCCAGAGGTCAATTTTTAAGGTGTTTTTTTCACTCGGGTCCCAAATAGATAAAAGAAAGGCACTGGCTTCAGCTTGGTCAATTTGGCCATCGCTCGCGCTCCATTTCATGCGCACAGGCAGTTGGTTTTCGTTGAGTCCGACCTGCAGCTCAATGCGGGATGTTTTAATGATTTCGTCGCTCATTTTGGTACTTCGTATTTTTGTAAAATTTGATGATAAGGCGTTTGAAGTAGGGTCTGTAAATCGACCTCTTGATTTTCCATATACTGACACACAATACGGTATCCCATAAAGCGCCCCATTCGGTCAGGGCTTTCTTTCGGTAATCCGATGGTGAACGGGCCTTCGTGTAGCAAATTCATGCGGGTTTTTTCGTCGGTTTTATAGAGCAATTGGCTTTCGACTAAGTATTGCCAAAATCCATGCTCAGAAGCCAGCGCCCATTTCCAATCGCTAGCCGAATATCGGACGATCGTTGCTTCTGGAGTTTCGGGCAAGCAAACTTTGAGTAAGTACAGCAGTTTTCCCCAACGCAGCATTTCACTGGCGTAATTTTCTGTCGTTTCTGGAAGTACATGGCTACTCATCCAAACCAATAAGGCATCACCGGCTGCATATTGCGGTTCCATGGCTTCTTTTATCCAACGATAAAACTGATTTTCAGGAAGTGATTCAATTAATGAATGCGTGGCACCTAAGTAGCGTTCTTGGCCAATGACGATCGATTTGTCGGTGCAAAACGCACTGGCTGTAAAGCGGGTGTTTGCAAAAACAAGTTGTGATGGGTCTTTGTATTTTGGTAAAAAATGCTGCAGCGCCTTAAAGCCGTAGATGAGTTCATTCATGGTTTTTAAACGCCATTTTTTCTTTGAGTCCAGCGCGTTAGAAAGCGCGCGAAAATACGTATTCGAATAAAAGGCTTGTGTGGCTTTTAAAAAGCTGCTGTCAGGTGAAAGCGGAATGCTTAACGAATAAGGGAAGCAAAATTCGAGCATGCGCTGGTCTTGCTGTGCCAATGAGCTTCGAATTTGTAGTTGTTTTGCTGCCGAACTCGAACGCAGGGCCGAATCTAAATTGAAATACGAAAGTTCCAATGGGACTTCAGTGGGCTCAAATTCGAATTCGTTGCCTGAACAAGCACTTAAGAGCAAAAGACTACAAAGAAAGCAAGTAATGTGTTTCACGAATATTGTTATTTTTGTTCAAAATTAACATTAATCACCCAACCATGATTTTTCAACGAAATAAAGCCTCATTATTCTTGTTGCTTTTTGCATCAAGTAGCCTACAACTAGTTGCACAAGCCGTTTCCGAAAAAAAACTTCAGGGCGGGGTTGTCGGTGCCGTTGGCATGAACTTCCCTAAAATGGGCACCAGTTTACTAGCTAGCGCATCTGGTTTTTCTTCTTCTTTTGGTGTCAGTTTTATAAAAGCAACCAAAGAATCGCAAAACATTGCCTTTACCGGAGGGCTCGAGTTTGACATCGAGAAAATCAATTATAGCATCAATGATAAAGATGTTTTTTACCGTTACACGGATAAGCAAATCAAAACCAAAGACGAAACGGTACAAAGCACTGATTTGTTGTACAATTTAAAGGCACGCACGTACAATCCGCTCTACCTTGACTTGCCCATCGGAATGGCCTTTCGTACCGATTTTATGGGCGACTACCGTGGGGTGTTTAAATTTGGCCTTCGCAATCGCTTTTTAATGACAAATACCATTGACGATCAAGGCGCGGTTGTCAATCAAAGCACTGGTCAACTCGACCTTCAAGATAACATAGGGATGAAATGTAAAAACGATTTATTTTTTTACAACGCCACCATTGGTTTTAGTGCTGGTGTGGAATGGAATTTTGCAGGCTCGACCTCGTTATTAATAGAGGCGGGTTATAATTACGGATTCATGCCCTTGCACCTGACAGCTAAAGAACAAAATTACTCCTTGTTTACCCAAGAAACTCCAGGTGTCCCGTCTTATTTTCGAAATCAAGCAACCTTAAATTCACTGCAACTTAAAATGACGCTCTTGTTTTAATGCAAGCGATTATTGATCATATTGTCAATTGGTTAGAAGCCTATAAAAAGCAAGCTTCCTCAACTGGTTTTGTGGTCGGAATTTCTGGCGGCATTGATTCCGCATTAAGTTCAACTCTTTGTGCCTTGACCGGAGCGCCAACACTCTGCGTGACCTTACCCATACGTCAAGGATCGGCCGAATACGAACGCGCCCAAGCACATTTGCTTGATTTAAAATCCCGCTTTTCAAATGTTCAGGTTTTTGAAATAGACCTCAGCAACAGCTTTTCTTCGCTCGAAAACGCGATGCCTTTTAAGGTGTCGGAGCAGCCTTTGGCAATGGCCAATACACGATCAAGGCTCCGGATGGCCACACTGTATGCCCTTGCACAAGCAAACAATTGTTTAGTCGTCGGTACAGGAAATAAGATTGAAGACTTTGGTGTCGGATTTTTCACTAAATATGGTGATGGTGGCGTCGATTTAAGTCCTATAGCCGATTTGTATAAGACCGAAGTATTTAAACTTGCGAAAGCCTTGCGTGTCATAGATGCCATCCAGCAAGCTGCCCCGACCGATGGCTTATGGGAAGATGGTCGTTCGGACGAAGATCAAATGGGAGCCACGTATCCAGAACTCGAATGGGCCATGCAGTTTCACGGGAACGAACAAGCACTTAGTGCACGGCAACAAGAGGTCTTGCGCATATACCGACGTTTGAACACTGCCAATCAACACAAAATGAAGCCCATTCCTGTTTGTGAAATCCCTGCCTCGTTAAAAGCACTTTTTTAATACATGAAGGCTGCTACTCGAATTGTACTTTTTGCGACGTTATTTTTCGTCCAGGCGCTCCATGCGCAGCAAAAAACAATCAAAGGGCTTGAGGCCTTAAAACAGGATAATTTTGGTATAGCCTTGCAAGCTTTTCGCTCAGATCAACTCAAGCATCCTTTTGCGGCCAACTTTGGTTTGTCGCAATATTACCAAAGTTCGTACGCGTTTGAACTCGATAGCGCCTTTTACTATTTAAATCAGGCAGAAATACTTTGGAAGCAACAAGACGACAAGCAACGACTCAAGGATCAAACGAAATTATACGTTTCCGATTCGCTGTTTGCGCTTCAGTTTTTAAAGTTAGCCAACACGCAGTTGCAACAAGCCAAACAAGCAGCATCCTTGCCGGCATTGGCCAATTTCAGTGCGCGCTTTGGTGCACGTTTTGAAGCTTTAAATGCGCAAGCCAATCAGTGTCGCGACTCCGTGGCTTTTGAATTGGCATTGCAGGCGCATCAGTCTGAAGCGCTGTTTTTATTTATAGAGAATTACCCTCAGGCAAAGCAAGTGCCAGCGGCTCAAAAACTCTACGAGGATTACCTATTTTATGAAAAGACACAAGCCCAAACGGAATCCGTGTTGAATGCGTTTATTCAGGATTACCCCAGTAATCCGCATGTGGCAGAAGCCTGGCAGCAACTGTATGCCCTTACGCAACAAAGCGCCACATTAACTGCCTACGAACACTTCGTTAGGGCCTATCCGGCGGCTCCGCAATACCAAGAAGCTTGGAAGCAAATTTACCGGCTTTTCATGCAAGAATATAGCCTCAATCGGTTGGCACAATTCAAAGAAAATTACCCCGATTACCCGCACATCGATGAACTCAATCGCGATGGCGAGTTACTTTTAATGACGCTTTATCCATGGATTGAAGACGGTAAATATGGCTATATCAATCAAGAGGGGCAGTTGTTAATCGCCGCCGAATACGACGAAGCCAATTCGTTTATCGATGGGGTGGCCATTGTGGCAAAAAATCAAAAATACGGGCTCATTGACAAAAAAAACCAGTTGGTGGTTCCATTTATTTATGATGAACTTTTTGAATGTAAAGACCAACGCTGTATCGCTCGCCAGAACGAACTTTTAGGAGTTGTTTCGCAGGCAGGTAGGGTTGAGCTCCCGTTGGTGTTTAAAGACATCCAACGTCTTGAAAACGGAAATTTATTACTCGAAGATAGCGTGGGCTTTCGGTTAATGGCCAGCTCCGGTCAATGGATTATTGAGCGCGCCCAACAATTTGAAGAAATGCAGCACTATTTAGCGGAAGCACCACGCGATACAAGTGTGTTGAGTACCGGAAATGTGAACGTAGTTCAGGTCTTTCAAAAAAATGGAAAGTTTGGATTGAAGGCGGGGGCAGTGGTCTTGCTTCAAGCCCAGTACGAGGTCTTGCTTCCAATAGTGAACCAGCCAAAGTATTTTGTGGCGAAGTATCGTAACGAACTCCAAGTGCTCGATGAGAAAGGTAAAAAAATAATTCCAGCGGGCTTCGAATGGTTTGCTGCGGCGCCCAACCAAGTTCGCCTCGAAGAAGGACTTATTTGCCTGTCAAAAAGAGGGAAGTGGGGCTTGCTCGATGTCACTTCGAAAACCGTTTTACCTTTTGAATTTGATGCCATTCGCTTTGTTGCAGGCTTGGGCTTTGTGGTAGAACGATTGAACGAAATTGGTGTCTTTCGTGCCGCCCAAAATTTTGTCGTCCCGATCCGATACGAACAGCTAAAATTGTTTGAAAAAAATTACATTATGGTTTCTTTAAATGCAAAAGATGGCCTGCTAGATTTAAATGGTAAAGAAATCTTACCGACGGCTTTCCAGCGCATTGCGCGTTTTGATGCACAAACGTTGGTGCTTTATGCAAATGGCGCTTTGTGTTATTTTCTTGAAAAAGAGTCACGAATTCTCACGCGAAAGTCATGAAAGGTTTTGGGTTGCGTTCAGATCATTACTTAAAGGCGCTTGTGGTTGTCTTTACGGTTTATGTGGCTGTTTTTGTGTACTTAGAACTTGAAACCGTTAAAAAAGAGAATTTGCTGCAAGGGGAAGAACGCTATGAAGTACAGCTTGAAGAAATGAACCCGGAAGAAAAAGAAGCCATCCGACAAGAAGTAAACACCCAAACAGGGGTGCTGCGAAATATAAGTCGAGATGCAGCTGACACCCGCGAACGCAGTACTGAAAATTGGTCTCAAGATGCAGCGCGTTCAGGGTCGGCAGATCCGGTTCAAAGCGCGCATGATTTTGAACAGCAAGTTTTTGACGAGGCAGGCGGGGCGGCCGTACGAGCGCGCATTCAGTCCGAATCGCAAGAACGCATTCGTCAAATGAAACAAACGGGTTCAAGCACAAGCCAATCCACTCAAGGAAGTAACACCGGTTCGAATCAGCAATATGCCGGAGAAGTGATGGTCGATTTTAGTGTACCCGGACGCGGTGCCTTTGAAGACAACAAATGGTATGTCAGAAATCCGGGGTATACCTGCGGGTTTAATTCTGCTGGTTTGGTGCATATCGACATTCAGGTCAATGCCTCAGGTCGTGTTCAAAGTAAAACCTACAATGCTTCAAAAAGCAGAAATGCCAGTGCCTGCATGATTGAGCAAGCGCTTCGCTATGCAGGTATGTCGCGCTTTAATCCGGCTGGAGGTAATGCTTCAGGGTATATTGAATACCGTTTTGTTTCGCAATGATGAAAAAGTAATCAGTGTTTTGATGAGATATTGAGATTATTTGTAGTTTTGTTTCAAACGAAACTTTCGCTCATGTTTATAGCTTCAAACCTCAAATTGCTGCGCAAACGCGCCTCCAAATCTCAAGAAGAGATGGCTCAGTTATTGGGTCTTAACCGTTCGACCTACAGTGGCTATGAAAATGAGGTGGCACAACCCAGTCTTGAAGTCTTACTTGCCATCGCTGAATACCACCACATTCGCCTCGAGCAATTACTGAAAGAAGACATGCAAGCCTATGCAGCCTCCGATTGGGAAAAGTTACAAAATGGCTGGCAACAAGCTGCATCTGGTCAGCAATTACGTGTGTTGGCCAGTGTAGTCAATACCGAAAACGAAGAAGAAATCGAGCTCATACCTGAGAAGGTAAAGGCAGGCTATACGACCGGTTATGCCGATCCCGAATTTGTGCGCGAGCTGCCAACTTTACGCTTGCCTTTTCTATCCAAAGACCGAAAGTACCGTGCGTTTCCTATTTCCGGTGATTCCATGCCGCCTGTCATTCACGGTTCGTATGTGGTTGCCGAATTTGTACAAGATTGGATGCACATTCCATCAAATACTCCCTGTATTGTGGTCACGCAAGAAGAAGGCATTGTGTTCAAATATGTATTTAATCAATTGAAAGAAGCGCAGCAATTGCTGTTGGTTTCTTCCAATCCACTTTACGATCCATACACGGTTCATGTGTCAGAAATCCTCGAGATTTGGCGTTTTGTGTCTTACATTTCGAAAGAAATTCCGGAAGTCCAGCTCGATGCCGCTGCGTTGGGCAGTTCAATGCGGAAATTGCAACAAGAAGTGCAGCAATTAGTGGCCCAATTGCAAGGAAAAGCGAGTCGTTAAAAAGCTTTTGCATCCCGCCAATTCTTGCTATCTTTGCACTTCATTTAAGTTTAACTATTCATGATTCAAGTCAGTTTTCCGGATGGCAACATTCGTACGTATGAAGCCGGAACTACAGCCATGCAAGTGGCTTTATCCATTTCAGAAGGTCTTGCACGCAATGTGCTGGCCGCACGTATCAACGACAGCGTTCAAGATGCGTCAACTCCATTAACCCAAGATTGCAGCTTGCAATTACTCACCTGGACCGACAGCGACGGAAAATCCACGATGTGGCACTCTTCTGCGCACTTAATGGCTGAGGCCATTGAGTTTTACTATCCAGGTGTCAAGTTGGCTATTGGCCCCCCAGTTGCCAATGGGTTTTATTATGACATTGATTTTCTAGACCATCATATTTCAGAAAAAGACCTCGAAAAAATCGAGCAAAAAATGAAAGAGTTGGCCAAGCTTAAAAACCCATACATTCGCCAAGAAATCTCTAAAGCCGAGGCCATTGCGTATTTTCAAGAAAAGCAAGATCCGTACAAACTCGAGTTATTAGAAGGGCTTGAAGATGGCGCTATTACCTTTTATACGCAAGGAAATTTCACCGACTTATGCCGTGGGCCACACATCCCCGATACCGGGTTTATCAAGGCTGTTAAGCTCACAGCTATTGCCGGTGCATACTGGCGTGGCGATGAAAAAAACAAGCAACTAACACGTATTTACGGCATTACCTTTCCAAAACAAGCCGAGCTCACCGAATATTTAGAAAAAGTAGAAGAAGCCAAACGTCGCGATCACCGAAAATTAGGAAAAGAACTTGAGCTTTTTACCTTTAGTTCAAAGGTAGGGCAGGGCTTACCGATGTGGTTACCGAAAGGAGCAGCCTTGCGCGAACGCCTCGAAAACTTCTTGAAAAAAGCGCAGCGTAAAGCCGGCTACCAACAAGTCATCACGCCCCATATCGGAAACAAAGAATTGTACGTTACTTCAGGGCACTACGAAAAATATGGTGCCGATTCCTTTCAGCCGATCCGCACCCCTGACCCAAACGAAGAGTTCTTCTTAAAGCCTATGAATTGTCCGCATCATTGCGAGATTTTCAAAAGCAAACCACGTTCATACAAAGACTTACCTGCGCGTTTTGCTGAGTTCGGTACGGTTTACCGCTACGAACAATCGGGCGAATTGCACGGGCTTACCCGAGTGCGTGGTTTTACGCAAGATGACGCTCATATTTTTTGTACCCAAGAACAAGTCAAAGAAGAGTTTAAAAATGTCATCGATATCGTTTTGTATGTTTTGAAAACACTCAAATTTGAGAATTTCAAAGCGCAAATTTCGCTGCGCGACAAAGAGAACCGTGCTAAGTATATTGGATCCGAAGAAAACTGGCAAAAAGCCGAACAGGCCATTATTGAAGCCGCTGCCGAAAAAGAATTGCCAACAGTTGTTGCCTATGGTGAAGCCGCATTTTATGGGCCGAAGCTCGATTTCATGGTTCAAGATGCCTTGGGTCGTGAGTGGCAATTAGGAACCATTCAGGTCGATTACAACTTACCCGAACGTTTTGACCTCGAGTACATTGGCTCTGATAACAACAAGCACCGACCAGTCATGATTCACCGCGCTCCGTTTGGTTCGATGGAACGTTTTGTCGCGGTCTTGCTCGAGCACTGTGCCGGAGACTTCCCATTATGGTTGTCTACAGAGCAATTTATTGTCTTGCCGATTTCCGACAAATACAATGACTACGCAGAAAAAGTTTCAGAATTCCTAAATAATTACGATATTCGCGGACTTGTTGACGACCGTAACGAAAAAATCGGAAAGAAAATTCGTGACGCCGAACTCAATAAAGTACCCTTCATGCTCATCGTTGGTGAGAAAGAAGCCGAAGCCGAGCACGTCTCTGTACGTCAGCGCGGACACGGTGACCACGGTAGCATGGACCTCGATCAATTTGCGGCATTGGTCCAGGAAGCAATCGCCGCAGAATTGGCTTAAGTAGTACGTAAATAACTGAATGAGAAGAAACTCAAAACCATTTGTCAAGAAGGAAGAAGCGGCACAACACCGCATCAATGAAAAAATCTTCGCTTCTGAAATTCGCTTAATCATTGACGGCGAAGAACCGCAAGTCATGAGCGTTTCCAAGGCCATCGCAATGGCTGAAGAACAAGAAATGGATTTGGTTGAGATTTCTCCAAATGCAACGCCTCCGGTTTGTAAAATCATGGACTACAAAAAGTTCATTTACAACCAAAAGCGTAAGCAAAAAGAACTCAAAGCCAAACAAAGTAAAGTCGTCTTGAAAGAAATTCGTTTTGGTCCGAACACCGACGATCACGATTTCGCATTCAAATTGGCGCACGCTAAAAAGTTCTTAGAAGAAGGCAGTAAAGTAAAAGCTTACGTTTTCTTCAAAGGGCGCACCATTGTCTTCAAAGATCGCGGTGAAATCTTGTTGCTTAAGTTTGCACAAGAACTCGCTGAAGTAGGAGTTGTCGAACAACTTCCGAAATTAGAAGGCAAGAAAATGATCTTAATGATCAACTCGAAAAAGAAATAAGAAGCTGATATAGAAGTTTAACTAAAAAAAGGAAGTAAAATGCCTAAAATGAAAACAAAATCCAGTGCAAAGAAGCGATTCACCATCACTGGAAGTGGCAAAATCAAGCGCAAGCATGCATTTAAGAGCCACATCTTGACCAAAAAGGCTACAAAACGTAAGCGCAATCTTACGCATGCCGGATTGGTTCACGATGCTGACCTCTCAAATGTGAAATTGCAATTGTGCATGAAATAGTCACCCTCGGTTCATAAATTGTATAACCCGGTACTGAGTTCCTAAGTCTTGTAAAAGCACTCCCTACCAAAAAAATTTAAAAGTATGCCAAGATCAGTAAATCATGTTGCATCAAGAGCTCGCAGAAAGAACTTGATGAAACTCGCCAAAGGTTACTTTGGTCGTCGTAAAAATGTTTGGACTGTCGCTAAAAACGCCATTGAAAAAGGGTTGGTTTATGCGTATGCAGGTCGTAAACAAAAGAAAAGAAATTTCCGTTCACTCTGGATTACACGTATCAATGCGGGCGCACGTCAGCACGGTATGAGTTATTCACAGTTCATGGGAGCCGTACACAAATCTGGAATCGAACTCAATCGCAAAGTCCTTGCTGACTTAGCCTTGAATCACCCAGAAGCGTTCAAAGCAGTTGTTGATTCGGTAAAAAAATAAGTACATTCTGTATCAGCTTAAAGCCATTAGTCCTTTTGGGTTAATGGCTTTTTTTTAATTGAGAACTCATGATTCGTATCGGGCTCGTTGGCGCAGGACATCTTGGCAAAATTCACCTCCAAAATTTGCGGGCACTTAGTGCCTATTTTGAGTTAGTGGGTGTCTGTGATCAAGATGCAGCCACTCGGCAACAAATTGCGCACGAATACCAGGTTCCTGTCTTTCAAGACCTCGATGCGCTCTTGCCACTTGTCGATGCACTTGCTGTCGTTACACCAACCAACACGCATTTCGACCTATGCGCCCATATTTTGCGCAAACGCAAGCATTTATTTGTTGAAAAACCATTGTGCAATACGGTCGAAGAAGCCCGTAAATTGCTCAATCAAGCACGTGAGGCTGAAGTCAAGGTACAAGTCGGACATGTCGAGCGCTTTAATCCGGCCTTTAGTGCCTTGCGCAGTCGTGTCCAGTTTCCGCGTTTTATTGAAGCTACTCGTTTGGCACCTTATCAGTTGCGCGGTACCGAGGTATCAGTCGTGCACGACCTCATGATTCACGACATTGACCTCATTCTGAATTTGGTCAAATCGCGCGTCAAAAAAGTAGAAGCCAATGGCTCGCGCGTCTTGAGTCAATCAATCGATATGGCCAATGTGCGTTTGGAATTTGAAAATGGGGCCGTGGCACAATTGCAGGCATCCCGTTTAGCATTAAAACGCAAGCGCATTTTGCGTGTGTTTCAGCCGGTTCAGTTTTTAGAAATGGACTTGCTTCAACACCAAGCACAAGTCATTACACTCGCCGATTTTAACGAACAAAGCGACTCTTTTTCGCATGCAATAGAAGTCGGGGAGGGTAAGCCCAATAAAGTACTACGCCGCGAACATGTCCCGGTCACGAGCCAAAATGCCATCCAACAAGAATGGCTCTCGTTTTACCACAGTATTCAGCACGACCAAAAGACAGAAGTGCAACTCGAAGATGGGATGTACGCACTCGAAATCGCACAACAAATTTTAGATAAAATGCGCAGTCAGGGTGCTGATACATACTAAATTCAGATCTCATACGTTTACGAAACAATGAAATACCTATACCTTTTATTTTTAGTCAGTTTAATTGGGGCTTGCATCAAGAATAACCCCGATCCGGCTTGGCTTGAAGTGACTTCCTGGACGCTCGAAAGCAATCCGGCCTTGGCAGGTACCGAAGGGCAACTGACACATAGCATTACCGATGCTTGGGTATTTGTAGACAACAAGTTAATTGGTGTTTTTGAGGTACCTTTTAAAATTCCAGTTTTAAAATCAGGTGTTTGTGACATTCGCATTTATCCAACAATCCGTATCAATGGCATGGGTGCTTCAAAAGTGCGCAATGACCATATGGTTCCTTATGAAATTAGCGCCGAACTTGTACAAAATCAAACCTTAACCTTGCATCCGCACACACATTACAAAGACAACGTGCAATTTTGGATCGAAGACTTCGAAGATGTCAACATTAAGCTCATGGACGACCCCAACACTTCGTCTGCACACCTTGGTTTGGCCAACGACAGTCTGCAGTGGTTTCAAGGCAACTACTATGGAAAAGTAGCTTTATCGGCTTCCGATTCGATGTGGGTGGCCTATACAACCGATCAGTTAAGCATTGCAAAAGGACGCATGGCGGTGTTGGAACTCGATTATTGCAACTCGACTCCATTTACCAATTATTTGTTGTTTGTCAATGCGAGCGGAACCACAGAAAACCCCATGATTACCATGAATGGCCCAATTAAAAACACAAGTCCGAAGTGGAAAAAAATCTACTTGTTATTAAATGAAGTCATCGGAGCGGCGCCAAACAATACCAATTACCTACAGGCATTTAAATCGTATTACCTCGATACTGTTCCGAATAATTTTATACTCCTAGACAACATTAAAGTGGTTTATTTTTAACATGAAAGACCGCTATTGGATATCTTTTTTAGTCTGCCTTGATGTGCTTTCGGCTGCGATGGCCTGGGGGATTTTCTTTTACGTCCGTCAGGTTTATGTAGAACAGCAAGGCTTTCATCCCGATCAAAATTTTTATGCAGGCATCATCGGAATTCCTGTTTTTTGGTTGGTCTTTTATACCTTACAAGGCACCTACCACGAAATTCGTCGCTTGTTCCGACTCAAAGTACTTAATTTCAGTTTGGCGGCTAGTTTTTTTGGTACGTTAATCTTGTTTTTTGCACTTTTACTCGATGACGATGTTCAGGGCTACAAAAGTTATTACCAACTTTCATTGTGGCTGTTTGTGTTGCATTTTTCATTTACTAGTTTTTTCCGGATCCTATTTACAACAGCCCTCATCCGCTACATTCAAAAAGCAGGGCACGGCTTCCGAACCTTAATTATCGGAGGCAATGAAAAAGCAATTGAAATTTACCAAGAATTGCAGCAACAGCCCCAACACATCAATCAATTTGTGGGCTATGTCAAAGTCAACGGAAAAGACAACTTGCTCGATCAATTTTTACCGCAACTAGGTCAGGCTGATCAACTCGAGCAGATTATTACATCTAACCACGTAGAAGAAGTGATTATCGCGGTCGAAAGTTCGGATCACAATCGCTTAAAAGATGTTATTACACGCATAGATGATGGCAAAACACGCATGAAGGTATTGCCCGACATGTACTCGATTTTGGCAGGTTCTGTCGCCATGACCAACATTTATGGCGCCTTATTGATTGAAATTATTCCGGATGCCATGCCGTATTGGCAGCAAGCACTCAAGCGCTTCATGGACATCTTATTTTCGTTCATCGCAATGCTTGTGTTAATGCCGTTCTATTTGTTTTCGGCCATTGCCGTGAAACTTTCTTCACCCGGCCCAATTCTATTTTGGCAAGAACGGGTGGGGCTGAATGGAAAAGTCTTTAAAATTGTCAAGTTCCGAACGATGTACATCGATGCTGAAAAACAAGGGCCTCAATTGTCGTCGGAAGGAGATCCACGCATTACGCCAATCGGACGTTTTATGCGCAAAACACGCCTCGACGAATTTCCTCAGTTTTTTAATGTCCTCATCGGTCAAATGTCGTTGGTGGGTCCGCGCCCCGAACGCCAGTTTTACATTGATCAAATTGTCGCAATAGAGCCACAATACATGCACTTAACTCGGGTGCGTCCTGGAATTACTTCTTGGGGGCAAGTCAAATACGGCTATGCCGAAAATGTCGATCAGATGCTGCAACGCATGAAATTTGACCTGATTTACTTAAAAAACAGAAGTTTGGCACTTGATTTAAAAATCATGTTTTATACGATTATTATCGTATTCAAGGCACAAGGAAAGTAAAAGCTTGTGAAATCCAGAATTCTTCCTATCTTTGCACCCTTAATTCACTTATTTATAAACCTGGGTTTCGTACCCAAAAATGTAAAGAACAATGGCAACACGCATTCGTTTACAACGTCACGGTAAAAAAGGCAAACCATTTTTTCACTTGGTAGCTGCTGACAGCCGTGCAAAACGCGATGGTAAATTCATCGAAAAATTAGGTGTTTACAACCCAACTGCAAATCCTGCAATCATCGACATCAATTTCGAACGTACGCTCAATTGGGTTCAGACTGGTGCAGAAATGTCAGACACCGCGCGCGCTATCTTGTCTTACAAAGGAGTATTGTACAAAAACCACCTCTTAAACGGTGTGAAAAAAGGTGCATTAACTGCTGAGCAAGTAGAAGAGCGTTTCGCAAAATGGTTAGCTGATAAAGATGCTAAAATCCAAGGTAAAGTAGAAGTTTTGGCTAAAAATGCTGCCAAAGAAAAAGCAGACCGAATGGCTGCTGAAGTCGCTGCAAATGCTGCGAAAGCTACCGAGGTTGAAGCGAAAAACACACCAGAAGTAGAAGCGGCTCCTGAAGCAGAGGCTGAAGTAGCTGTTGAAGAAACTGCTACTGAAGAAGCTCCAGTTGCTGAAGAAGCTCCAGTTGCTGAAGAAGCACCTGTTGCTGAAGTGGCTCCAGTTGTTGAAGAAGCTCCTGCTGCTGAAGAAGCTCCTGTTGCTGAAGAAGCACCTGCTGCTGAAGAAACATCTGAAGAGTCTGCTGCTGAATAAGTAGATGCAGAAAGAAGATTGTTATTATTTAGGTCTTATCGCGAAACTTCACGGATTCAAAGGTGAAGTTTCGTTGTTTTTAGACGTCTCAGACCCTGCTGCCTACCGGGGTCTGGACGCCTTATTTCTCGACATCAATGGGCAACTGACCCCATTTTTTATTCAATCCTTTAAACTCAAAAATAAAGGATTCGCGGCTGTCAAATTTGAAGGAATCGAGACCGAAGACGCCGCACGTCGCCTTTTAAAAAAGGCCGCTTACCTCCCTGCCGAAATACTACCTGAACTAGATGAAGTGTCGTTTTACGACCATGAAATTATTGGGTATACGGTTATCGATGCCACACATGGATCTATTGGTGAAGTGACTGACGTTATTGATATGAGTGCCAATCCGTTGTTGCAAGTGATGCATAACGGCAAAGAGATTTTAATTCCAATTTTTGAAGGCTTGGTTCAAAAAGTCGGGCGCAAAAAAAAGGAGCTTTATATAAAAGCTCCTGAAGGGTTGATCGAATTGTATATCGCCTAAGCTTTCAACAATCCCATCGCTATTTTCATTCGAATGACCTTTTTGGCAGCGGCGTCTGCTTTTTTCTTAAACACAGGATCGTGTCGGTAAGCATAAAGCAATTCAGCATGTGCTTTTTTTGCATCAACAGGCATTAATACAATGTCGCAACCCGCGCTAACAGCCTTCACGGCAGCGTTCGGTACGTTTACCACACCACCCATATTCATGGCGTCAGTCACGACCAATCCTTTGAAATGCAACGAATCTTTCAATAAATCGGTCACGATTTTTTCAGAACATGTAGAAGGCAAGCCTTTCGTGTCGTAGTTGGCATTGTTGGTCACGGCGATGTGTGCCACCATGATTGACAAGACACCGTCAGCAATAAGTGGCGGGTAATTTTTGATTTCTTGAAGCTCGCCATCAATTACCTGAAGCGCTTTATGGGTATCGCCACTAACTAAGCCATGGCCAGGAAAGTGCTTGGCGGTCGCAATAATATTTTGTGCTTGCGTTTCTTCGATAAAGGCGGCTGACCATGGAATGATATTGGCAGGCACCGCTCCAAAACTACGGAAGCCAACAGTGGCATTTGGAGACATGTCAACCACTGGTGAAAAATTATAGTTGATGCCAATTGCATTTAAATCGGTTGAGATCGTCTTTGCGCAGCTTCGTACCTCGTCCACACTTTTCAATTCATTGGCCTTTTTAACGGGTGTTGAGCCAATGATCTTGCGGTTCACTAAACTTGGTTCGGCATCGGCACTGTATAAAAAAGGAAGATTCCCCATTTTTTGATTGTGGGTTTCAAAGTCATTGATCCAGGTGCTAAATTCTTCTTTGGTGCCATTAAGCATTAAAACGCCACCGATGAGTCGTTGCTGAATGTGCTGGTCAATGGTGGCTTTTTCTTGGCCTAAGCGGCCCACTGCTGGCATGATTAATTGTGCCACAATGGCTGTGTCATCGAGTGTTTTAAAGACTTTTTCGACCGCAGCATCGAGGCTTTTGTTTTCGCTCAGAAAATCAGCTAAGGTAAAGCTTTCTTGAATTTTAGGTTGAACGGCTGGCTTTTGGGCTTTGGGTTCGTTGGTTTGGGCGCAACTCTGAAATAAGAGTAACGCGGCAGAGAGACTGATATAGATTCTTTTCATGCCTCAAAATTAAAAACAATGTGTACACCCAACGCAAGTTTAGGTTAATTTCGTCATCTGAATGTTAAATTCTTATAAACATGCTTAAATTCTGCTTTTTAACGCTCCTTTTAATCGGTGTTGGCACCAGCCACGCTCAAAATTTTTACAACCGCGATACCATACAGAAAATTGAAATTTTCTTTTCGTTTAGTAATTGGGATGCACAACTCGATGCCAATGCGGCTTCAGAAACGAATATTATTGCCGATTCGGTGCGCATTAATGGGCATTCGTATGATTCGTGCGGGGTGCGCTATAAAGGAAACAGTTCTTACAATGCCAATAATGCCAAAAACCCGCTCCATATCGATTTGAATTACATCAAATCAAATCAAGACTATCATGGCTACACGAGCGTCAAGTTATCGAACGATTACAAAGACCCATCAATGGTACGCGAAATTCTCTCGTTTCAAATTTTAGAGAATTACATGGATTGCCCACAAGCGAACTTTGCAAATGTCTATATCAATGGTATTTTTAGAGGTGTATACACCAACGACGAAAGCATTGACGATCTTTTTAATTGGAACCATTATTACCATGGCGACGATACGTATTTTAAATGCAACCCCGCAGGTGGGGCCGGGCCTGGCGGAGGGACGAGTCCAGATTTAAAGTATTTAGGTGCAGATAGCTCATTATATGCCAATGGCTATGAACTCAAAGCAACTTATGGTTGGAACCGCTTGGTCGATTTATGCAATACGCTCAATAACAACTTCACGGCCATCGAATCGAAACTCGATATCGATCGCGCAATCTGGATGTTGGCGTTTAACAATGTGTTGGTCAATTTGGATTCTTATAGTGGCGCGTTTCGTCAAAATTATTACCTCAGCTGGGACATCAACAACCGTTTTGTGCCAACCGTGTGGGATTTAAACATGTCGTTTGGCGGTTTTCCAGGCGGAACAGGTTCAGGTACGTTTACACCCGCTACCTTAGATCCGTTCTCAAATTCAACATCGGCCAACCACCCGTTAATTAAGCAAATCATGGCCAACCCGATGTACAAACGCATGTACATGGCACACGTTCGCACTATGGTACAAGAAATGTTTGCCAATGGCCAGTACGAAACCTGGGCCAACACCCTCATGACTTTAATTGACAGTTCTGTACAGGCTGATAATTATAAATTTTATACCTACACTCAATTTCAAAACAGTTTAACGCAAACCATTACAGGAACCGGACCAGGTGGTGGTAGCCTCCCGGGTATTAAGCAGTTAATGGATGCCCGTGCAACATTTTTTGCTTCAAATGCAGCCTACCTTTTACAAGCCCCAAGTATTTTGAATCATGGCGCTACAACAAGTACTCCTACGTATGGCTCATCTGTAAGTATTACAGCCGAAGTCAGCAACGAAACGGCTGTTTACCTCGGTTACCGCACCAATCACCAATTAAAGTTTAACCGCGTTCAAATGTTTGATGACGGTGCCCACGACGACGGCGCTGCCGGCGATCACATTTATGGCGCTGGCTTCTTGGTAGATGGCTTAACGATCGAATATTATATTTATGCCGATAATAACAATGCAGGTTTATTTTCTCCGGCGCGTGCCGAACACGAATTTCATACCTTAAGTGTCGCATATCCATTTCCGGCAGTAGGAAGTGTGTTGATTAACGAACTAATGGCTGATAATTTGGTTTCTTATCTTGATCAAGATGGCGAGAATGACGATTGGATCGAATTGTATAACACCACCTCTTCGGCAATTGACCTTGCTGGTTTTTATTTGTCCGATGACCCATTGAATTTGCTCAAATGGGCCATTCCTGCTGGCACCATGTTGCCTGCCAACGGATACCTTATCGTTTGGGCAGATAAAGATGTTACGCAACAAGGCTTGCACACCAATTTTAAATTGAGTTCAGGCGGTGAAGACATCACGTTAAGTGCTGGGATGTATGTGCACGACCAAGTTACATTTGGCATTCAAACAACCGATGTGGCTTATGCACGTTGCCCCGATGGCGGGTTGGTTTTTGCGCAAGTTCAAGCGACACCTTTGGCAAGCAACAATTGCAATGCCGGTTTGCTCAGTGAGGTCCTCGATTTAAAAGTTTACCCAAATCCATTCCAAGATCAACTCACGATCGAATCTGATGAATTAGATGTCCATGTAAGCATCCATGACATCAATGGGCGAGAGGTATTCCAACAACAGATCGGAATGGGCACTTACACCGTAGCAAGTGCCGATTGGGCAAGCGGAATTTACATCTTAAGTCTTCAAAAAGACAATCAACTCAAGACCATCAAATTAGTGAAGTAATCACTTCGGTTTTTAGTCAAAAAAAAAAGGCTCCAATTTGGAGCCTTTTTTTTGTAGTTTAAAACTTAGTGTTTTTCGTGGACTTCTTTACCCCCTTGTGGATGGTCTTTCATGCCCTCGTGAGCCGCCATTTCAGCTTTTAATTTTTCAAATTGAGCAGCCGTTAAGACATTTTTAAGCATTTCAATGCGTGCTTGGTTATTTGATTTAATGATGTTCTTTTTTTCTTCTTCAGAAAAAGTGCTGGTGCGAATGCCTTCGTTTTTTTGAGCAATTCCTAAATTAATCGTGTAGACTTGTTCTTTTTGCGAATCTGATAATTGTAGTTCAGCAGCCATTTTTTCGGTCTGAAATTTTGCGCGATCTTCAGGAGACTTCGCATCTTTGTCATTTTTGCCTGTTGATGCTGTTTGTGCAAAAACACTCGTACTCATTAATAAGCCGAGCAACGCAATTTTTAATTTTTTCATGGTCTTTTATTTAGGTTTTGTTGTTTTGTAATGTATTTGCAACGAAATTACATAAAATTGTTACATCTTCGTGTCCGGATGCGATTGATCAACGAACACGCCACACTTAAACGCAAATGGGAGCAACAAGTTGCTTCATCGGTGCAATTTGATTTTTTTGATCAAGTTTGGGTGCAAGATTGCCTGCATGAAAACTGGGTCTATTTGTGCGATGCACATCAAAATCCATTGCTTCGCATTCCATTTCGGCGCAAATTCGGCGTTAAGGCTTATTTGCAACCGCTTTTTATTCGGGCCTTTAACCTGGCCCCAACCGCAGTAACCGAACTCACCTCTTTTATGAAAAAGAAGGCGTTTGTGCATTTGAATTTAACCGTACATCCCCATGCAAATCAGCCTCAAGGACGCTATCAGTTGTTGAAGTGGGATGGAGGGATAGAGGCCATTCGTAAAAATTACGCGACCAATCTTCAACGGATCTTAAAGAAAGGGCAGGCCTTTGAAATGCGCGATATTTCGTATCAAACCTTTGAAACGTTCTTTAGGACGCAAAAAGGCGAACAGCTTCAAAAACTGACCCCTGCCGCTTGGTCGCGCATGGAAAAACTTGTTTCGGAAGCCCAAGAACGGCGAGCTGTCCGTTGCGTAGGGCTTTTTGACGGGAGCGAACTTTTGTCGGTAGGCTTGTTCTTTTTTTATGGAACGCGCATTTATTTTATGAAAGGGACGCTCAATGAAGCAGGCAAGAAAGTAGGGGCAATGGTGCATTTAATCGATGCCATGCTGGTGTCTTGCGCCGATCAATACCAGCAACTCGATTTTATCGGATCAAATCAGGAAAGTATTGCTGCTTTTTACCGAAAATTTGGCGCAAAAGATGCCACCTATACGATCCTGAAAGGATGGCTACCGCTCGTTTAATTAACGGTAAATCAATTCGTCGATAAATAACCAAGTCGGATTCCCCGCACCTAAATGCCAAGCAGGTAATTTTCCAGGATTTTCAATGGTATAACGCAAGTACTTGTAAGCCATTCTCTTGTCGGAATTGACAAGCAAAAGTAGCTCTTCACGAAACGGATTTTTGTCGGTTTTGCTTGCTGGCGCCAGCGTTTTTTCGGCAATGACATGATAGGTTTGTCCGTCGGTTGAAGCCTCTACCTGAAGTTTGGCGGGTGCAAAAATCCAGGCTTTTTGATCACGGATATAAGAAATTCCGACTTCTGAAATAACGCGCGCTTCTTTCAATTCAAGCGTGGCTATCACATGCTGATTGTAATAGCCTTGGTAATCACCAGTTCTAAATTCGTTTCCGCCTTCAATGCCGTCAATTAAGGCATCAGGCCCAGAAGCGGTATACTGATTCGAATACGAACTACCTAAGCTGAGTTTGACGTTCGGGTCTTTTTTGATGAAAGTCGCACTTACAATGGGCCCCGCTTTTTTTGGGGTGCTTAATTGAAGTTCAATTTTACTTTGTTCAGTAATGTAGAACGCTTCTTTGTATGACTGCCAAGCTGCGCCGTTAATCCGGTAGTTTAAGTGGGCTTGATCGGGTGCCATCGGTGCAAAACCACACGTAATCAGTAAAGAATCGTTAAAGACCCGCTGTTCGGTGGCGATGTAAGGGACGGGTAAAAAATTGCTTGGTTTGTCAGTTGGGTTGCTGAGGTTCGTGCGTTTGGCAGGCGTAGCGCCCATTGAAAGTTGTAAGGTACCTCCTTGCATTAATTGGTCATGGCTCAACGCTAATGTCGTCAAGAGTTGTCCGTTCCAATATGCTTCTTGGATGTAGGGGTGGTTGAGCGCTTGATTCTTACAAATGACTTCAATTGATTTTCCGTTCTCGAGTCTGATTTTGGCGTAGTTCGCAAACGGGCGTCCGATCTGATAAACCGGAATTCCGGGACTTACTGCGTAAAAACCTAATGCACTCATGACATACCACGCACTCATTTGCCCGCAATCTTCGTTGCCAGAGAGGCCATCTGGTGCATTTTGGTACATGTCTTTTAAAATGCGATCAACGTAATATTGCGTTTTATAAGGCGCATTGGTGTAATTATACAAATAGGCCATATGGTGCGAGGGTTCGTTTCCGTGTGCATATTGGCCAATAAGCCCAGTAATGTCGGCTTGTTCCCGCCCACTTAATTGCATGTTAGTGGTAAATAATCGGTCGAGCCAAGCTTCTAAAGAATCGCGCCCACCTAACAATTGAATGAGGGTTTCGATGTGTTGTGGGGCTGCTAATGAGTATTGCCAGGAATTGGCTTCAGTGTAATTAAAGTTGACCTCACTAGGGTCGAAAGGGCCGTACCATTGGGCACCACGACGTGCGCGCATAAATTTGCTTTCCGGATCAAACACATTGATAAAATTGTAACTGCGTTGTTCAAATTCGGTTGCAATTTTTTCTTGGCCAAGTGCTTTTGCCATGCGTGCAATGCAATCGTCGTCATAGGCATATTCAAGCGTACGCGAAACCGATTCGGGTTCGTCTGAAGAACTAATATACCCTTGTTTGGCGTAAGCTTCTTTTCCAAATTCATGGGCATGAGCCGTTGATACCATTGCTTTTAAAGCGTTGTTTGCATCGTAATCGCGGATGCCCTTGAGAAAGGCATCGGCAATGACGCTGACACTGTGGTACCCAATCATGCATTCGGTTTCGCAGGCAGCCAATTCCCAGACAGGTAGATCGCCGCCTTCTTCGTACTGACGCAAAAAGGTTCGGATAAACGCATTGCTGCGCTTTTGATCAATTAGGGTAAATAAAGGGTGGTTGGCACGGTAGGTGTCCCATAATGAAAAGACGGTATATTGCTGGTCTTTTAACGAAGCCAATTGGTGGATTTTTTGATCGCGCCCACGGTAACGGCCATCGACATCACTCATGAGATTGGGAGCCACCATGCAGTGGTATAGCGCCGTGTAAAAGATCGCGCTCGCATTTTGATCCAGCCCAACAAATTTAATTTTACTCAGTTCTCTGGACCATTTCGCGGCGCTTTCCATGAAAACTTTTTGCACCGAGAAATGCGGAATTTCACTTAACAAATTAAATGCAGCGCCATTGGCATCGACCATCGACATACCGACGCTTACGCACACGACTTTTGTGTCAGTCGGAAATTCAAGCAACAATTTCAATTCGCCATTTTGATCGTGGAGGGTATGCTGAATAAATGGGATTGAGGTTTTTAAGTGAAAATAGAAGTGCTGTTCATTGGCCCAAGCTTCTGAAATCCGAAAACCACTAACCGTACTGTCGTTGAGTACCGTAATTCCGCCTTTTAAGAGTTTGTCACGGTAGTTTAAATCCAGTAAAATGTACTTTTTTTCGGAGGCATTTAGAAAGGTGTATTCATGGATGCCCGCACGTTCGCTTGCCGCAAGTTGGGCGACAATTTGTTCGTCTTCAAGCGTGACTTGGTAATAACCAACGCGTGCCACTTCCGAGTTGTGACTGAAACGCGAACCATAGCCGGATGGATCTTGAAATTTTCCGTTCCATTTGGCTTCACCACTTTGCGGGCAAATCAATAAGTCAGCGTAATCAGGCACCCCAGTACCACTTAAATGGGTGTGACTAAATCCGTAAATAATACTGTCTGAATAATGGTAGCCTCCACAGCCATCCCAACCTTCGTAACGTGTATCGGGGCTCAGTTGCACCATGCCAAAAGGCGCGCACACTCCCGGGAAGGTGTGCCCGTGGCCACCAGTACCAACTAATGGGTTGGCCAACATCGTCACTGGGACCTCAGGTGTTGTACTCGATGACGTACCAATTTTGCCTTGTGCTTTATCACTGGCCTGTTGCAATTGCGGTACTTGTGCACTTACTAAAGCGCTAGTAAGACATAAGAAGAAGAGGAATAGCGCTTTCATGAATTAAATTTTCGTTTGTTAAGTTGACTAAATTGGCGGATGCCTTTGGCATAATAATCCCAAATAATGAGGCCTTTATAGCGGTAAGTTGAATGACTAGCTTGTTGCCGTTCGCGGTAAAAAACGCCAAAATTTTGATAAAGCGCCATATGCGCCTTAAACACTTGCCATAAAAGGTTGGGCTTACCTTTGACAAGAAATTGAAGTGCAGCGATTCCATCGAGACACATCCGGATAAACAAAACCAATAACAAGGCTTTTTGTTGGTTTTTGACCAACATGTACAAGCTGTTACGGAAATTAAGGTAGCTTTTTTGGGGGTTCTCGTAATCGAGGGTGGCTCCTCCGTAATGCCAAACGGTCGCTTGTGGTACGCAATAAAACTGACGCCCATTTTGGCCAAGTCGCATACACAAATCAATTTCTTCCATGTGGGCGAAAAAGCGGCCGTCAAAGCCATTTACGGCATGGAAGTCGTGGGCTCGAATGAGCATTGCAGCACCTGAAGTCCAGCTCACGCGGATGGCATCGGGATATTGATCTTGTGCTTCTTCACAATGGGCAAACAGGCGCCCGCGACAAAAGGGGTAGTAAAAAAGGTCGACAAAACCTCCGGCAGCACCTGCATGTTCGAAATGGTCTGGCTTGCGATCTGAAAGTATCTTGGGCTGTACGGCGGCCACTTCCGGATGTTGTTCGAGAAAAGAGAGCAGGGGGCTGTCCCAGTTTTCGCTTAAACGGACATCACTGTTTAAAATAAAGTAATAGGTGTAGCCATCGAGTTGTGCCAGGGCATCGTTGTAGCCTTGTGCGAAACCGACATTAACTGGAAGTAAGCGTTGCTTGACACTTGGGTAGTTGGCTGTTAGAAAATCCAAAGAATCGTCGGTGCTGCCGTTGTCGGCGACAATAATATCCCAGCCAGGACTCGTTGCAACAACACTAGGAAGGTAGCGTTCAAGCTGCGCTTTTCCGTTGTAATTTAAAATGACGATAGCCTGTGATGACATGGTTTAATATTGACGAAACAAATCGTTTGAATCACCACCCCAATGTTTGACGTTCATCATGTTGGGGTCATCGACAGTGCCATTTACGGTATTTCTTTTAGAGAGCACCAACTGCCAACCCGGATTCTTGATTTCGCCTACCATTTCTGAATGAAGCAGGCGGTAGTTATTGTTGACTAAATCGGGATTGTAGAAAACAAATCGCTTGTTACTATACACTCCGATTTTGTTGTAGGTCCAGATTTCGTAGGGGTATTCGGTTGGTGATGATTCACGGCTTACATACGAACTGGGCGCACCATATTTCAAATAAACACGTCCGCGATCAGTTTGGTAGCCCTTCATAAAATTCGTGCGGTACAATTTTTCGACAGCTTGTACTTGTGCTTTGTACTGAAGCCACGATTCATACGCTTTTGTTCCGGAAGTCTGGAACCAAAACGCTTGTAAATGGCGACGCATGAGTTCGGGATTGTTTGACTTCAGTACCTCAACCAAGGTTTTTATTTCTGCCGATTTGGATATGGGAATCAAGCTTTCAAGGTAAAAAGAAATGCTATCGGGCGGGATGGATGTTTGAAACGAAGGGTCAAGGACCATGCTGCTGATGTCAAAGGCGTTTTCGAGTTCTTTGCTGCGTTCGAAGTCAAAGTATTGAACAACGCTGTCTTTGGTGAGCATGTCTTGGGCTGTGATCCGTAATTGGTAACTCCCACTCCCTAAATTTTCAATAGGGATTTGATTCAAAATTGGAATAACGAGCTCTTTTTCTTGGTAATCCATTTTTGAAAAGGCACTTAAAAGCTCGCCGCTCGAACTATTAATTATATCGTATTTAAGAATAAGGTCGTTGGTCGTGTTGTAGACTTCAGCATAAAAAGGCAAGATGTCAATTTGTTCTGACAAATAATTGCTTATGGATGGGATCATGTAGTAGCCAGACTTTACAAAGCGGTCTTCTTGGGTAGAGGGCATTGCAAACTCAATGAACTCAATGTCCGAAAGCGCCAGTTTGCGATCGAGTTCCTTGATCACAATTGGGAAGCTTCCACTAATGATAGAACCGTCGCGATTGAGGTCAGTAAGGGAAAGGTGTAATTGGTAAATTCCGGGGGGCATCGGGATGCGAAGGACTTCTGTAAAATTGTTTTGAGAACTATCTAAACTAATTGGTGAATCGAGGGTGTAGTGGTCTGAAAATACAGTTTTACGCAGGGAATCTTGGACTTCTGCCTCGATAAGCAAGGTGCCTTTTAAGCCTTTTTCGGCAGCAACAAACTGTACGGTATGACCAACGATTTCTATATAAACTTCGGTGTAATGGCCCACACCTGGTGCATAAAATTGTTTGTTGTCAATGTAAGCTTTTAACTTTTTTGAAGGCGCCGGTAGTTGTTGTGCGCGAAACGGAAGCACAAAGCAACAGAGAAGGGTGAAAAAGACAACTTTAAGCATGTGTTAAAGTTACAAAAATCATTCGTCTTCGATGCTTAATCGAATTTTTTGAGCAAGCTGGCGGTTGTAGGTTTCAAAGAGGTATTTGAAATAATTGTCGGTGCATTTTGAAATACACTTTGTATAGTGTTTTATGCGGTGCTCGATGTGTTCTTGCAAGAGTGCCAGTAGTTCGAGTGCGTGATCGAGGTGCTTTGCCGAGGCTTCAATGGCATCGAAGTGATTTTGAATCGATAAATCGATGGCTTCTTTTCCTTTTAATCCGCGGTCGATGCAGTCGATGTAAATTTCTTTGATATTGAAATTTTCTAAAATATCGATTCGGATAAGTTTTTCAAAACCTTTTGGGTATTCGTATTCAACTTCAAATTCCATGTCTTCAAGTTCTGAAATTCGAGATTCGAGAAAACGATCTGGAAAGCGAAAGGCATCTTGCCAATTGATGTAATCTTGCCAATAGCCAAAGCGACGCACATTATTTCCGAGGTCGATGATTTTGAAACGGCTTTTGTTGGGGATGCGGCGCGAACCACGCCCAATCATTTGGTGGTACAAGGTTAACGAACGGGTGGCGCGATTAATAATAATGGTTTGAACGGAAGGTTCGTCAAAACCGGTCGTTAAAATACCTACTGATGTCAGGATGGCACCTGGCGTTTCTTTGAACCAACGAATGACGTCTTTTCGGTCTTTATCTGAGAACGTAGAGTCGAGGTGGCGAATGTTGTACTTGAGTTTGCGGAACGATTCTTCTACCCGCCGAGAGGTTTCGATGCCCGCATTGAAAATAAGCGTTTTTTCGCCAATGGCAACTTCTTCGTATGCAAAAATGAGTTTCTCTTGCATGAAGTAATTACTGTACAACAAATCACTTGAACTGACAGTGAAGTCACCATTGGTGCCAATCTTTAAGCCATGTAAATTGACGTCGTAAGAATATGTGTCGGCATCGGATAAATAGCCGTCTGAAATGAGGTTGGCGATGGATTCGCCGACAAGTAATTTGTTGTAATTGTCTTTGAGTGGGAGGTTGCGGTTACTGCTAAGTGGGGTAGCGGTTACTCCCAAAATATTGGCGGCTTCGTAAAATTGAAAAATCTTGCGAAAGCTGTTGTAATGTGCTTCATCGACGATCACAAGCCCGACATCTTCAATAAAGTTTTCGTTTTCATTGAGGCGATTATTGAGTGTCTCGACCATGGCGATGTAACACTGGTAATCGGGTTGATCTTTAAGTGTTTTGACTTCTGAATTGATGACTTTATTGCTGACCTGAATGGCAGAAAGTTGCTTCGAAGTTTGAATGGATAATTCGATGCGGTGCGTCAGGATGAGCACCTTTTTTCCCCATTCTTCAATGAACTGTTTGGCGATCGCTGAAAAGATGACCGTTTTACCTCCACCGGTAGGAAGTTGGTACAACAAATTGAAATTGCTGCCATTTTTGCGCAGTTCATCGAGGACCTGGTTAACGGTGTTTTCTTGAAAAGGGTAAAGCTTTTTGGCCTCGTATAAATCGGTATCTATCATTGTCGAAACGGGAAGTTTGCAAAAATAGCGCCTTTTCCTTGATAAAACTAATGATTCGGCGAAAGAGCCATGTGATTCATTAAAATCCCACCGGCAATTCCTACATTTAACGATTCTGCTTTTCCGTATTTAGGAATGCGGATGCGCTGCGTTAATTCGGCTTCAAGTTGGTGGCTAATTCCTTTTCCTTCATTGCCTAACACTAAAAGTTGAATGGCTGAGGGCTCAATTGTTTGGTAGTCCGTTCCCTCCATAAAAGCGCCGTAGACCCCAGTTGGGTAGCTTGCTACAAGAGCGTGCAAATCGGTACGCCAAAGCGCTACTCTAAAAACAGACGCCATGGAAGCGTGCACCACTTTCGGATTGAAAAAATCGACACTGTTTTCCGAACAAATGACACTTTCGATGCCAAACCAATCGGCACAACGAATGAGTGTTCCGAGGTTGCCCGGATCTTGGAGTCCGTCAAGTACAAGTGCACGCCCTTTTCCTGTGTAGGGGCGAAGCGGTGGGTAGTTGACAATCGCATTGACTTTTTTGGGGCTTTTTTGTTGCGAGATGCGTTCTAAATCGTCGTGGGTCCCAACACAAATCGGGTATTCATAACCTGCGTAGGCATCGTATTTATCCGCTGAAACCACTAACTGTTGAATCAGTTCGGGGAATTCTGAAAGGAGCTCGTTGATCAAGGTTTCACCTTCAAGGTAAAAACACTGGTCATTATCGCGATTTTTTTTCAAGTGCAAACTACGAATCGACTTGATCTTTTGCTGAGAAATCTTATCCAAGGTGATATTTCTTTATTTTTGTCATCAAATGCGCTACCTGACAAAATTACAATTATTTGGTTTGTTGCTTGTGTTCCTTTTAACGGGATGCAAGCTTTCCAAAAATGTGCCGTCAGGTAACTATTTATTGCGCTCCAATACCATCCAAGTTCCCCTAACTACCAAGCTCGATCGTTACGAATTGTCTTTAATTATCAGGCAACAACCCAATGCACGTTTTTTTGGAGCTCCCTGGAAACTCATTTTATTCAATAGCCTCGACTCAGCACACGTGGCTCAAAAAAGACGTGACAAGTATATCCATTTTCAAGAAAAATTAGTGCGCAAGCAAGCAAAGGTTCGAGCCATTAATGCCAAACGCAATGCCAAAGCCATTGCCCACAACAAACCCGATTACCGGTATAAGTCGCTGCCCGATAGCAGTTTTAAAGCGGCCATTTTTGCAGAAAAAGTAAAGTATAAATATGGGCAAAAACCCGTGGTATTTGATACCGTCTTGTATGCCAAAAGCCTCGAGCAATTACGGCTTTACTTGCGTAAAAAAGGCTATTATTACGCCAGTGTCAGTGGCTCCATTGCATTCGATGAAAAGCGGCATCAGGCACATCCGGTATTTATCATTTCTGAAGGTCCGCAATTTGTCATTGATTCTGTCACGGTTCTTGGGCCCCGGCTCTTGCGCGACCTGCATCAAAAGTTGATCCGAAAAGTATATACACCGCTTGGCGAACACCCACTTGTCGGGCATCCATTTGATACCGATTACCTCGAGACTTATCGTGAAAAGGTCGCCAAATTCATGCGCGACGAAAGTATATATAAGTTTAGCGGATCGAGTATTTCGTTTTTGGCTGACACCAACAAGCAGCGCATGACGGTTCACTTAACGATGCAATTTGCGGATCGGGTCATCCCTTCACCCGAGAATCCCGATTCCCTCATTCATGTGCCTTACCGCGAAACCAAAATCAATCAGGTATTTTTTCATTTGGCCGACACCCTCAATTACAATGGGAATTTTGTGGCCACTCAAAAGGCCTCGCAATTGCCGATACAAGATCCCATCGTGCAGCAGTATTTAGCAACCACATCGACCTATTTATATGATGAATTGCGCTACTCGAAAAAGCAAGCGCTCGACTTAAAAGTTCCTTTTGGTACCAAAAGTAATTGGCGCACCATGACCCTTACCTTCAACGGAGACAAACCCTGGATTCATCCTTCAATTCTTGAGATGCAAAATTACTTAGAGCAGGGCAATACGTACAAAGAATATTACCTTGATCGTTCGTACCGTTCGTTGGTTCAGTTGGGTGTTTTTCAATCAATTAAGCCGTATATCGAAGAACTTCCAGGCACCAACTTGCTGAATGTCCATTATTACCTTGAACCTTCCGAAAAGCAACGCATCGGTTTTGATCCGCGCTTTACCTCAAGCTTTGGTTTATTAGGTGCGGCAGCTTCGTTAAATTACACGAATAAAAATTTGTTTGGAGGTGCCGAGCGCCTGACGTTTTCGGTTGGCGGTGGCTTCGAGTCACAACCTCCTGTCTTTCAAGACAATCCTACAGTAGCGCCAACACGTACTTTTAATACGATTGAAATTGGCCCGAGCTTAAAACTAGACATTCCTGGCTTGTTTCCAACGCCAGTTACGCTATTAGGGAAACGACAGAAACCGCGCACTGTAATCAGTACAGCCCTCAATTACGAGAAGCGCAACATCTTTGACCGCAAGGTTTTTCAGCTCAATTACATGTGGAAATTTTTAGTCGGAAAGACTCAAGTCTTTCAGATGGGATTGCCCGGTGCATCGGTCATTAAATACGTCGACATTCAAAAAAGTGCGGCCTTTGCAGCGCAACTTAATCAAATCAACGACCTCTTTCTGAATAATACCTATAGCAATCAATTCATTTGGCAAGATTTTAAATTTAGTTACGAATACAACAACAAAGACAAAGATTTTGCCGCTGGCCAAAAACGCCGTTTTTATGGGTCGCTCTATTTTACAAGTACCTTCGATGCGGCCGGTAATTTACTTTATACCTTCCGTGCACATCAAGATACCTTAAATGGAAAATACTTATTGCGCAATCAGGCGTATTCACAATTTGTCCGACTCGATAACCAACTAATCGCCAGTAAGCGCTTGCTCAAAGGAAGTTCGGTACACCTCCGCTTAAATGCGGGTGCCGGAATCCCATACAGCAATTCGAGTACCTCCATGCCTTACGATTATAGTTTCTTTGGCGGTGGATCGAATGACAACCGCGGTTGGCGTGCACGTGCTTTGGGTCCAGGCGCCTACAAATATCACCTAGACACCAATCGTTTAGCCACTCAAATTGGCGACATTCGCTTTGCCGGATCGCTTGAATACCGTTTTAATATGGGGTCTACGTTTAAAGGAGCTATTTTTTCCGATTTTGGCAACATCTGGACCTATCGTCAAGACGACAGCCGTCCAGGTAGTCAGTTTCACCTTCATTCTTTTATTCCGCAATTGGCGCTTTCTTCTGGAGTTGGCTTGCGTATGGATTTAGAGTATTTCATTTTGCGGCTCGATGTCGGTTTTCCCATATACAATCCGGCCTATGCGGAAGGTGCAAAGTGGGTTTTTCAAGATTTCAAAACCAGAGAAACCTATTACCAAGAAGGCATGACGCATTTTAACATGAGCCTCGATCAGGTCAAGCAGCTCATGCCAAAACCCTTTTTACCGAACTACCTTAATTTTGGCATCGGATATCCTTTTTAACATGAAACAGTTTTTGATCGCTTGTGTTTCGCTTTTGTTGTTAAGTGCCTGCATGAAAGGCATTAAAGTTGATTTAGTGGTGCATAATGCCCAAATCCATGTTCTCGACGAAGCAAATACAATTGGGCAAGCAATGGCCATCTCAGACGGAAAAGTGGTTGAGGTAGGTCCGGAACGTCAAATTTTAAATAAATACCGCTCCGACAACGAACTTGATGCACGTGGCAAAGACATTTACCCAGGCTTGACCGATGCACATGGCCACCTACTGATGTACGCCAAGCAATTGTTAGGAGTTGATTTGACAGGCGCCCGCTCACTCAATGAAGTCATTTACCGTTGTGAGAAATTTCAGAGCGCGCATCCGTGTTCATTTATTGTAGGACGGGGCTGGGACCAAACCTATTGGGCAGGTTCTGCACTGCCTTCAAACGAATTGCTCAACAAGGCATTTCCTGACATTCCGGTGTGTTTGTACCGAATCGATGGCCATGCAGCACTGGTCAATGAGGCGCTCATAGAAAAAAGTCAGTTGCGCAAAAAAATGTCGGGCCTAAAAGGTGGTCTTGTGGTGCTTGATCCGGTAGGTCAACAACCCACTGGTTTGCTCATCGATAATGCCATGAATTTAGTCAGTTCGGCGCTTCCTGATTATTCCAAACAAGCCTATTTAAAAACGATTTTACAAATTCAAGAAGAACTGTTGCAATACGGAATTACGGGTGTACACGAGGCTGGAATTGACTTCAAGCACATCGCTTGGTTTCGGCAATTGGTGGCTTCGGGCAAACTCAAACTCGATGTCTATGCGATGTTGATGGATAGTCCGGAAAACCGCACTTTTGCCAGAAAAAATGGGCCTTATCAGTTCCGAAATTTAAGCGTCCGAAGTTTTAAGTGTTTTGCCGATGGCGCCTTGGGTTCGCGTGGGGCATTTTTAAAACAACCGTACAGCGACGATGCACACAATCAGGGGTTGTTATTGACTGATGTATCTCAAATGAAGGATTTGGCTCGGTTTTGTCTCCGTACCAATTACCAACTCAATACGCATGGTATTGGCGATTCTGCCAATGCCCTCATTTTATCAATTTATGCAGAAGCGTTCAAGCGCAAGCCTGATCATCGTTTTCGCATCGAACATGCACAAGTCATTGATCCACAAGACGCGGCACGTTTTTCAGCCTATGCGGTGTTTCCTTCGGTGCAGCCTACACACGCCGTTTCAGATGCGCGTTGGGCCCAGCAGCGTCTTGGTGCAACGCGCATGAAAGGAGCGTATGCCTACCGAACCTTGCTGCAGCAATTTGGAATGCTGGCCATTGGTACTGATTTTCCGGTAGAAAAAACAAATCCGTTCTTGAGTATCGAGGCCGCCTTGAATGCGGCGCCTGAAAAAGCACTTACATTCGATGAAGTGGTTAAAGGCATGACCATTTGGGCAGCTTTTGCTGCCTTCCAAGAACGCCATTTGGGCAGCCTCGAAAAAGGAAAGCAGGCCACCTTTGCCATTTTTGAACAGCCCTTGGCAAGTCGTCAAATGACAAATTGTGCGTGGCGAACATTTATTAAAGGCCGTTGTGTGTATAAACTAGAATCTCTTTAATGCGCTATTTTCTAATTTTAATGGTGCTTTTTAGCACCCGTATTGTTGCTCAAAGCTCGCCTCAAGCGACACTAGATCAGTTGGTAAATCAATGGCACCAAGATGCAGCAAATGCCCGCTTCGATGCTTATTTTAGTTTTACTTCAGCGAATTTCGTTTTTTTAGGTACGGCTCCAAACGAACGTTGGACAAAAACAGAATTTCAAGGTTTTTGCAAACCTTATTTTGACAAGGGAAAGGCCTGGGATTTCAAGCCAAGTAATCGACACTGGCAATTTACAGCAAATCAAGAAGTTGCTTACTTTGACGAAGACTTAGCGACGTGGATGGAAGGCTGTCGCGGAAGCGGTATTTGTGTGCTCGAAAACGGACAATGGAAATTGGTGTACTACAACCTAAGTGTCCTGATTGAAAATGAAAAAATCAAGAAATTCATCCATTTGCGTCGCCATTAATGTTTGTTTCAGATAATAAAGTCAGTACGGCCAAGGCTTATTTTAAAGCACGTCTAGCTGCGCAATTTTCCGATATCGCCATTAAGCAGATGTGGCAGGCAATTCTTGAGGTTCAATTTGGCTGGAGCCCGACCGAGCAACTCCTTAATGCCGATGAACGCTTGTCTGAATCCGATTTGTTAGCCATTCGCAAAGTGGTCAATGGCTTGTTAGCACATGAACCGTTTCAATACCTTATTGGCGAAACCCTTTTTGATGGCTTGCGCATAAAGTGTGACCAGCGCGCACTTATTCCACGCCCAGAAACGGAAGAATTAGTGCATGTTTTGAGTGATTTAAATCGGAATTTTGAATCGATTTTAGATGCTTGTACTGGATCTGCATGTTTGGCATTGGCGCTTAAAAAGCGTTTTCCAACTGCTCGTGTGCATGCCACCGATTTGTCCGAAGAAGCACTTGAATTAAGTCGTGAAAATGCGGCGCAATTGCAGTTAGAGATCACGTTTGAATGTGCCGATATGCTGCAGTATTCTGCTTCCCAATCGTATGATTTAATTGTTTCGAATCCGCC
>JBDLQL010000020.1:0-39079 GCA_039800565.1 Bacteroidota bacterium
GTTCTGATTTTGGTGTTAATTAATTGCCCATTTCGCCATTCTTTGACAGCTACACCAGCTACAAAACTTCCAATCAAGTTCGGCGTAAAGGTCATCATGCCGGTTACCGGATCAATACTCACATTAGAGCCCGTCCCAAAAGGCACCCCTTGTGAAAATGTTGCGTTCCAGTTGACTGGCGAATACGGAGCAGCTGTTTCGGGGTCAGGGACCACATTGGTGATGCTACCGCCAAGTAAAGGTGCCATGAGCTCGTAACTTAACGAATCGCCATCGGGATCGAAAGCGATGTGGTCAAAATCAAGCGTGTTTTGAGAGCACAAAACAAGTGGTGGGTAATTTACAAAGCGGGCACCTTGGTTATGAACCGCCACTAGCGAAGTACCCGGAACAAAAGTGGTGAGCGTAATGCCATTATTGGCCGGATCAACAATGTTATCAATGTTAGCCGTCCAGCAACAACGCTGGTACGAGATGTAATACCCATTAAAGCTTAATGGCATGTTTACGGTATCGACATAAATGGCGCGTTCGACACAAATATCGTTCGGCGGCGTGACGCACGGATCGTCATAGACAATAGGAAGTACGTTTTGCGAAAATGGGGCAATGTAACGCACCATAAAGACCGAACCATCGGCATTAAAAATGGTGTAATTTAACGGGTTGTCAAATCCGGTGGCTGAATTACAATCGCGGTAAATTTCAATCGTGATTTTGTAATTGTTATTCCCTAAAGAGTCGTAGTAAATTTCACCACCAATAATGTGGCTAGCCCAGCTATTAAAGCCGATAAATAGTGCAAAAAGAAAGGATAAAAAGGATAGACGTTGTTGCATGTCAAGTAAATTGAATGGCGAAGATACAAACTAAGCATTGATTGCCATGCTGGAAGTTTGTATATTCGTTCGTTATGTTAAGAATCTGTTGGGTTTTCATCTTTATTGGCCTTCAAATTGGCTGTTTACACGCCCAATCTGAAGCACAACTGCGCAAACAAATGCAACAGACCCGCGACAAGACGGAAGTCTTAATGCTAAAGTTGCATCTGCTCGATTTGATTTACGAACGTGACCGTGCCGCTTGGTATATTGAAGTGCAACAATGCCTTCATGACACTACTATTTTTCCTACAAAGCAGGCGCAGCAAATTCGAGAGTTACTTCGAGCACGTAGTGCCAACTATTTAGGAAACCACGAAGCTGTCAAGGAGTTGTTTTTAAAAAATCTTCAGCACGTTCATTTTAAAGACCCTGAGCTCGAATTTTACCGATTGCAACTTGGAAATCTGGCGGCACCCGATCAAGTTGCCAATCGGGCAAGTACCTGGATTCAATTTACACGCCACTACTTAAAAAACCGAGAGCTTTCGGCGGTTTATCAGCAGCTCGCCATGAATTATGTCGCGCGGCAGCAAAAAGATTCGGCCATCTGGGCAAGCAATTTGGCGACGCAACTCGCAAAACGTTCCGATAAAAAATGGGTTCTTATCGAGGCGTTACAGCGCCAAGCAGAAGTCTATTGGCAATTGAACATGCTTGAACAAGCGGTTCAACATTCCATTTATGCGGTGCAAATGGCCGATGAAGCCAAACTCAATTATTATAAAATCAGCCCCTATTTATTGATTGCCTCCATTTCTACTGAGGTAAGAAACTACAATCAAGCACTTAGCTACCTCAAGCAAGCCAAAAAAACCTTCGATCAATCTGCCGATCCGCGCAACCGTGCTTTTCTGAATTATTTATTTGCGAAATACTACACAGCGACCAATCAAGAAGCGAAAGCCCATGCGGCAGCAATGTTGGCAATCGGTTGGTTTAAATACGCTGGAAATCAAAGTTATGTAGCCAAATCCACGTTAGTTTCAATTGAAAATAAGCTAAATACGCAAGGAAAAGTCATCTTTCCTGCACTTCAATCTCAGGTGACTGATAGTTATTTTTTAGCTGAATATGCATTTGTTTTAGGGCGCAATTATATGATCTTAGGTCAATTAGTGAAGGCCGAACAAGCGTTTATTCGGGCCCTTCAATTGTTACCAGATGCCAGTTACCTACGACCAAAAATTGCCGATTCTTATCGGTATTTGGCACAAATTGCACGGCAAAAAGGCAACTTTGAAATGGCGCTATCTTATCAGCAATTACTGACTGCCTGGCTAGAAAATAGCCCTGTTTGGCGCAGTGCCGCAAAAATTGAAGAAATGACGGCAGCCAATTTGCGTGAAGCCCGTGAACGCTTAATTGAAAATCAGCGGCTTTCGATACTTAAAGCACAAAAACAACGCGAGATTATTGAGTTGCAGCGCGATCGGCAACTCTTTTTGTCGATCCTCGTGATTGTCGCTATTGTATTTGCTGGGATCGTCTATTTTTTAAGAGTTCAGCAAATCCGGATGCGGCAAGACCAACGTGAAGCAGAACTTTCGCAAACATTGCTTCGGACTCAAATGAATCCGCATTTTGTCTTTAATGCGATGTCGGTCATTCAGAGTTATATTTATGAAAATAATCCTGAAAAATCTTCTCAATTCTTGGTCAATTTTTCGAGACTCATGCGTTTAATTCTCGAAAATTCGCCGAAAGAGTTTATCCCGATTGAACTCGAACGTGAGATTTTAGACAAGTACCTTAGTGCGCAAAAAATGCGTTTCGAAAATCGTTTCGATTATGAATTAAGCGTCAGCGATGAGTTGCTTTTCAATAAAGCAATGGTTTCACCAATGATTACACAGCCTTTTATCGAAAATGCCATTGAACACGGCCAATTGCATACGGTAAAGGGGGGTAAAATTTGGGTCGACATGAAAGAAGAAAACGGGCAATTAGTGATTTCTATTCAAGACAACGGAGTTGGTCGTAAAAAATCTGCAAGCACCAAGAAAATTCGCACCCATAAAAGTATGGCAATTGATATTACCAAAGAACGCATCGCTATATTGAATAAAAAGTATAAATTTAATGGAAGCTTGACAATGACTGACCTCGATCTAAACAAAGAGACAGGGACCATTGTTACGCTCGTACTTCCTTTAAAGTACGAAACTGCACTTTAACCTAAACCAACGCCCATGAGTCGAAAAGTACTCATTATCGACGATGAAAAGCCAACGCGCACGTTCATCCGAAAAATGCTCGAGTCATTTGAGCTCAACCTGACGATCTATACAGATGGCGAAAATGTGCAATCTGGCATTGAAGCCATTGAAGAAATTCAGCCCGATATCGTATTGCTTGACATTCAGATGCCCGATGGGAACGGATTCGATGTTATTCGTGGCGTCAAGCAAAAAAACTTTGAAGTCATTTTCATAACGGCCTTCCAAGAATTTGCAGTACAAGCCATCAAATTTTCAGCACTCGATTACATCTTAAAGCCAATTGACGCTGAAGAATTGCATACAGCCATTTCAAATGCCTTGCAATTGCTCGATCACAAAAAAGACGACAGTCAATTTCAAGCCTTGCAACATAACATCCAGCCGCAGCATAAGCGCAAGCTGGTTTTGAAAACACAAGAAAGTATTTTTGTGATTGAAATCGACGACATCGTGCATTGTGAAGCCGACAAAAACTATACTTTCTTTTACCTCAATGACGGCAAAAAGATTTTAGTGTCAAAAACACTCAAAGATTACGATACCTTACTTTCCGGATTTTCGTTTTTTCGGGTGCATCAGTCGCACCTGATTAACTTAAATTATGTGGAGCGCTATGACAAGCACGACGGCGGTTCGGTCATCTTAAAAGACGGCACAGCCATTCCGTTGTCGCCTGCCAAAAAAGAACAGTTCTTTAAAAGCCTAGATCAGCTTTAAGTCAAGGCTTGTTTTAAGTCTGCAATCAAATCATCGGCATCTTCAATTCCGACGCTTAATCGAATTAACGAATCAACCACGCCACTTTTCTCGCGAACTTCTTTTGGAATAGAGGCATGCGTCATGGTTGCCGGATGGCCAATCAAGGACTCGACCCCACCAAGTGATTCCGCCAACGCAAATAGTTCTACTTTTTTAACGAGTGCTAAGGCATCATCGAGTTGATTGCCTTTAAGGGTAAAGGAAATCATCCCGCCAAAACCACGCATTTGACGTTTTGCAACCTCATGATTTGGATGGCTTTCGAAACCTGGCCAGTATATTTTGTCAACTTTCGGGTGCGTCGTTAAAAAACGAGCGATTTTTTCGCCATTTTCACAATGACGCTGCATGCGTAAATGCAGTGTTTTGATACCACGAAGCACTAAAAAAGAATCCATAGGTGCAGTTACCGCGCCTGAAGAATTTTGAATGCGGTACATTTCATTGGCAAGCGCTTCGTCTTTGCAGACGAGTGCACCCATTACCACATCTGAGTGGCCGCCTAAATACTTGGTGACAGAATGCATCACGATGTCGGCACCCAAATCAAGTGGATTTTGCAAATAAGGCGTTGCAAAGGTGTTGTCGACTGCTAGCAAAGCACCAGCTGCTTTTGCAATTGCAGCCATGGCTTCAATATCGATGATATTCATCATGGGGTTCGTCGGGGTTTCGACCCAAATGAGTTTGGTGTTGGCAGTTACAAGCGCTTCTACGGCACTTGGGTTTTGCATATCCACAAAATGAAAGCGAATCCCGTATTTTTCAAAAATTGTTCGGAAGATACGGTACGAACCACCATAGAGGTCATTGGTCGAAATCACTTCGTCGCCCGGATTTAACATTTTGATGACGCAATCTATGGCCGCCAAGCCAGAACCAAAGCATGCTCCAAAATTTCCGTTCTCAATCGCAGCAATGTTTTTTTCAAGTGCATGACGCGTTGGATTTAAAGTACGTGAATACTCGTAACCTTTGTGGTTTCCTACGCCTTCTTGTACATAGGTCGAAGTTTGATAAATTGGCGTCATGATGGCGCCTGTGGCTGGATCTGGATGCACACCCGCGTGGATGGCTTTGGTTGCGAATTTCATGAAGTGTTTTTTTACAAAATTAATAGAAAGATCAAGGTAGGGCCAATTCAATGGTGGGGTCCCAGAAAACTTTTTTAAAATCGAGGACTTGATCGTTTGCGATGGCAATGCCTTCTGCGCGCAAACGACTTTCCATTGCATTTGGGTCTTGGAAGTGCATCTTCCCACTCAATAGTCCGTTTCGATTGACAACACGATGGGCTGGAACATCTGGGTAACAATGACTGGCATTCATGGCCCAACCGACCATCCGGGCTCCTTGTTTGGCACCTAAATAATTGGCAATGGCACCATAGCTTGTGACGCGCCCTGTAGGAATCAGTCTAACGACGTCATACACGTCGTCAAAGAATTGGTTATTTTTGGGTTCCATCTAACAAAGATATGAAGGGTTTACTCACCATTGGTTTATTAATTTTAGCAAATGTGTTCATGACGCTTGCTTGGTACGGACACTTGCGGTTTTCATCGGACAAGAAATTTCAAAGTTTGGGTTTGTTTGCCATTATTTTAATTAGTTGGGGGATCGCTTTTTTTGAATATTGCCTGCAAGTGCCTGCCAATCGCATCGGTTTTAAAGCCAATGGAGGCCCATTTTCTTTGCTCGAATTAAAGGTCATTCAAGAAGTCATTACCCTGCTCATTTTTATTGTCTTTTCGGTACTGTTTTTTAAAAATGAATCCTTGAAATGGAACCATTTAGCGGGCATGCTGTGTCTTGTCTTTGCTGTTTACTTTATTTTCAGAAAATAACTTATGAAACATCCTTTTTCTTTGGTTTTAATTCTATTGTTTGGCGCTCTTCATGCCAACACTAGTTGGTCCCAAAAACGATTTTCACATGCCGATTCACTGATGGGGCACAACGGCCCTGCACGTTCGTGCTACGATGTCTTGCATTACGATTTGCATGTCGAATTTGACATTGCCAACCAGCAACTTAAGGGGCGCAATGACATTACTTTTCAATTAACAAGACCATCAAAGACGGAACGCCTACAGCTGGATTTGCAAGCACCTATGGTACTCGATAGTATTGTTTTTTCAGGCAAGTCGATCAATTGGAAAAAAGACGGCAATGCCTATTTTATCGAGGTCCCGTATATGGCTAAGGCGCAACTGGTTTCGACGTATTTCCATGGCTCGCCGCGTATAGCCAAACACGCGCCCTGGGATGGTGGGATTGTCTACGCACAAGACCCACAGGGCCAGCCATGGGTCAGTATTGCGTGCCAAGGTTTAGGCGCGTCGTGTTGGTTTATGTGCAAAGACAGCCAGGCCGATGAGCCGGATGCTGCCGACATGTATTTTACAGTGCCAAATCCATTGTCTTGTGTCTCGAATGGTCGCCTCATCGAGAAGCTTCCGGGCGATAAAACCACCACGTTTCATTGGCAGGTGCGCAACCCAATCAATGCGTACAATATCATTCCTTATATCGGAAATTATAGCGAATTATCGGAAACCTACTCCGGCGTAAAGGGGCCGCTTTCTATCCATTTTTGGGCACTAAATAGTCATGCCAAACAAGCGAAATTGCGGATGCCCGAAATCAAGAAAACCTTACGTGCCTTTGAATATTGGTTTGGGCCGTATCCGTTTTATGAAGATGGCTACCAATTGGTCGAGGCTCCCTATTTAGGTATGGAACACCAAAGTGCGGTGGCCTATGGTAATGGGTTTCAAAATGGTTATTTAGGCATGGATCTCAGCGGAACAGGTTATGGCCTGAAATGGGATTACATTATTGTGCATGAAAGTGGGCATGAATGGTTTGGCAATAATATTACGACCAAAGACATCGCTGATATGTGGGTGCACGAAGGCTTTACCGATTATTCGGAAACCTTGTACACCGAATATTATTACGGAAAGGAAGCGGCATCAGCGTATTGTTTAGGAATACGCAGTTCCATCCAAAATGACAAACCGATTATCGGTCCTTACGGCGTCAATACGGAAGGTTCGGGCGATATGTATTACAAAGGCGCCAACATGTTGCACATGATACGGGCCATCGCTAACAACGACAGCTTGTTTCATCAACTTTTAGTGGGGCTGAATACTGAATTTTACCACCAGACGGTAACTTCCGAACAGGTCGAAGCTTATATCGAGAAAACTTTAGGTTTAGAATTGACATCATTGTTTGATCAGTATTTAAGACGCGCAGAGCTTCCCGAATTAGTTGTGACAAAAAAAGGGGAGGAGATGCTGTTAAAATGGTCGCATTGCGCACCAGATTTTCGATGCCAAGTGGTCTGTTCAGAAGGGACTTTTTGGGTCGATACCAAAACAGCTACTGCAGTTAAAATTAATCCGACACGGCGCTTTGCGATTGACCCAAGGATGCTATGTAGCATCAAGCAGAAATAAAAAAAGCCACCGATGAGGTAGCTTTTTCTTTAAAGTGTAGTTGGATTAGTGTTTGTCGCAGCAAGCACCTTTTTTAGCGCTTTTTCCGATCCACTTTCCATTCGCATCATAATGAGACATGCAAATTGCTTTTTCTTCAGCAGAGCAACCTTTTTGGTCGCACATTTTTGCACATTCTTCTTTGTTCATTTTTGAACATTCGTTAAGGTCGCATTTCATGGCTTTCTCACCATGGCATTTAGCATCACCATGACAAGCTGGCATATTTCCATTGCAAGCATCTTCTTGTCCCATGCACATTTCACTTTTGTGGCACTTGTCTGCTTCTTTTGAACCATGACCATCGCCCAAAATTGGGGCAATCACCAAACCTACAAGACAAGTCAATTTAATCAAGATATTCATTGAAGGGCCTGATGTATCTTTGAATGGATCACCAACGGTGTCACCTGTTACTGCAGCTTTGTGTGCATCTGAACCTTTAAAGGTCATTTCTCCGTTGATCACAACTCCGGCTTCAAACGATTTTTTGGCGTTGTCCCATGCACCACCAGCGTTATTTTGGAAAATCGCCCAAAGTACACCAGATACAGCAACACCTGCCATATAACCACCCAATACTTCGGCAGCCATTGGCCAGTTTCCTGAGATAAATCCGGTACCTAAACCGATTACTAACGGTGTAAGGATGGTAAGTGCACCAGGCAACATCATTTCACGCAATGCAGCTTTAGTCGAAATTTCTACACATTTACCGTACTCAGGCGTACCTGTGCCTTCCATAATTCCTGGAATTTCACGGAACTGACGACGCACTTCGTTTACCATGTCCATGGCAGCGCTACCAACTGATTTCATCGCTAGTGCAGAGAAAACAACAGGAATCATACCACCAATAAATAATGCAGCCAAAACAGGTGCTTTAAAGATGTTGATGCCGTCAATACCAGTGAAGGTTACGTAAGCAGCAAATAAGGCAAGTGCAGTAAGTGCAGCCGATGCGATGGCAAATCCTTTACCAACTGCGGCAGTTGTGTTACCTACAGAGTCAAGGACGTCGGTACGTTGACGAACTTCTTTAGGCAATTCGCTCATTTCAGCAACACCACCTGCGTTGTCAGCAATTGGGCCGAAGGCATCGATTGCCAACTGCATCGCTGTTGTGGCCATCATGGCAGAGGCAGCAATAGCAACACCATAGAAACCTGCAAGAGCATATGAACCCCAAATCGCAGCGGCAAATAAAATAACTGACGAGAAGGTAGAAATCATACCAGTAGCCAAACCTGCAATAATGTTAGTTGCAGCTCCTGTAGATGAATTTTGAACAATTCCTAATACTGGTTTTTTACCTAGTGCGGTGTAGTACTCTGTAAAATAAGAAATCAGGTATCCGACAGACAAGCCAACTAAAGTGGCATAAAATACATGGCGTGATGGAATGTTGACTGCTTCTTCCACACCAAAGAATTTCATCTGAATGGTTTCTGGCAACATCCATTGAACCAAAAACCAACCTGCTACTGCTGAAATAACAATAGAAGAGATGTTTCCGATGTTTAGTGCTTTTTGAACTTCAGATTCTTTCGCATCATTCGATGAAATGCGCACCAAGAAGGTACCAATAATTGAAGCGATGATTCCAACGCCAGCAATCATGATAGGCAATAAAATCGGACCCATACCTTGGAATGCAGTTAAGGTTTGACCGTTTGCTGCCATGTCTTTGATAATGTAATTACCAAGTACCATTGAAGCCAATACCGTAGCAACATAAGAACCAAAGAGGTCAGCGCCCATACCTGCAACGTCACCTACGTTGTCACCAACGTTATCGGCAATAGTTGCCGGGTTTCGCGGATCATCTTCTGGAATTCCAGCTTCAACTTTTCCTACTAAGTCAGCACCTACATCGGCTGCTTTGGTATAAATACCACCACCAACACGTGCAAACAAAGCAATCGATTCAGCTCCTAATGAGAAACCTGCTAATGCTTCAAGTACCATGGTCATTTTATCGTAGTCCCAGTTACCGCCGCCCATGAAGTAATTCAAGAAGCCAAAGAAAAACAATGACAAACCAAGAACGGCTAATCCAGCAACTCCAAGGCCCATCACCGTTCCACCACCGAACGAAACTTTCAATGCATTTGGCAATGAAGTTTTGGCAGCTTCTGTAGTACGCACGTTGGCGTCTGTAGCCACACGCATACCAATATTACCGGCAATGGCTGAAAAAATTGCGCCAACAATAAATGCCGGAACAATGAGCCAATGTGTGGTGGGTACAACTGTTGAGATACCAAATAAGGCAGCTGCTGCAATAACAACGAAAATGGCAAGTAAGCGGTACTCGGCAGCTAAAAATGCCATTGCACCTTCTTTAATACTCGTTGCAATTGATTGCATTTTTTGGTCTCCGGCGGGCTGTTTTTTAACCCATGCCATTTTTACAAGCATAAAAAGGAGTCCGATGATGGACAATCCTATTGGAATGTAAATTGCGTTCATATGTTTTTTTATTAATTATAAATGTGGGCAAAAGTACTTATTCTGCCGCGAAAAGCAAATACGCAATAAAAAAAGAAGGGTTACATTTTAGCGCAAATTAGGCGCAAATTAGGTCAAGTAGGGTGTTACTTTTTGTTTGAGCTGCGCGTATGGGAAGGCACCACTTTCTCGCCAAATGAGTTGGCCTGATTGGAAGAGCATAAATGTAGGCACGCCTCTTACCTTGTAAGTGTCAGCAATAGCTGGGTTTTTATCGACATCAATCTTGAGAATACGGATACGATCGCCCATCTCTTTTTTGAGTTGGTCTAATACTGGATGCATGGTTTGACACGGGCCGCACCAAGTGGCGTAAAAATCAACTAAAGTTGGCGTTTTGGATTGTACGATATTTGAAAATTTACCCATGTTGCAAATTTAGTGCGTTCGAGTATTCCGATAGGTAACTTAGATTACAAAAAAAAGGGGAGCAGAACTCCCCTTTTTTGACAAGCAATTTGATTATTGCTTAATATAAGTTGCTGTACATGTACCACTACCGCCAATTAATGGTGCGGTATTTTCGTAGGTATATGTGATGATAATGGTGTTTGCTTGATCATTAATTGTTCCTGTACCCGAGAAATTGATTTGGCCAATTGTTGCGTCGACAGTTTGGTAAGGAATGGTAATCGTTGATCCATTGATGCTTGCATTAGCAGTGCCTCCAATGAGTGTAAACATCCCATCAATAACTAAGTCTTGTGCTGTGGCCCCGGCAGAAAAAGTGGGTGCACTTGCAAGCGGGAAGGTGGTGGTACCACAATCAGAGCTCACGGCCCACGTAACCAACCAGTTGTCTTGGCCAATTACAACATTTACGGTGCGCGTTGCTGTTGTTGTGCCGTTTTGATTGGTAGCCGTATACGTAACCGTGTATGTTCCTTTTGAATTACTATTTACGGTATTATCAGTGCTAACGTTGACACTGGACCCATCTTTGTTCGTGGCTGTAGCTCCGGCATCGGTATACGTATCACCAACATTAATGGTAAGTGGATTTGTGCCGTTTACATGGATGATCGGTGCATATTTGCACGAATTGTCATCTTTTTTTGCGACAGAATTGTAGTTCACTGCTGTCGGATCTGTGCATCCTTTTTTCTTGCAGCTGCTAGTTGTGCCAAGTAAACTTGCTGCAACGAGTACAAATGAGAGTGTTTTTTTCATGGTTGTTGATTTAGTGAGTCCAATTTACAGAATTTATTTGGAGTTTAAAAAAGAATGGGTTCGTCAGAAACAAAAACGGCCCTCCTAAGAGAGCCGTTTTCCAACCAAACGATAGTTAATCCTCTAGTACTGCTTCAGGATGACCTGAAGTAGGTACTAAAGCGTCTTTAATTTTGGTTTCGAGTTCTTCCATGAGCTCGGGATTGTCTAAAATAAGTGCTTTAATAGCATCGCGTCCTTGGCCTAGTTTGGTTTCGCCATAAGAGAACCAAGACCCACTTTTCTTTAAAATGTTGAGGTCAACACCTAAGTCAATGATTTCTCCGACTTTGGAGATGCCTTCACCATACATGATGTCAAATTCTGCTTTGCGGAAAGGTGGTGCCACTTTGTTTTTAACCACTTTTACTTTAACGCGGTTACCGATGACGTCTTCTCCTTCTTTGAGCTGTGTTGCTCTGCGGATATCAATACGAATTGACGAGTAAAATTTAAGCGCATTACCGCCAGTTGTCGTTTCAGGATTGCCAAACATGACGCCAATTTTGTCACGCAATTGGTTGATAAAAATGCAACAGCAACCTGCTTTATTGATAGAACCTGTTAATTTGCGCAATGCTTTTGACATGAGGCGTGCTTGTAAACCCATTTGTGAGTCGCCCATTTCGCCTTCAATCTCTGCTTTTGGGGTTAATGCGGCAACAGAGTCAATGATGATGAGGTCAATAGCGCCTGAACGAATAAGGTTGTCTGCGATTTCGAGTGCTTGCTCCCCGTTATCTGGTTGTGAAATCAGCAAATTAGCGACATCAACTCCTAACTTTTGTGCATAAAATTGATCAAAGGCATGTTCGGCATCGATAAAAGCTGCAATGCCTCCTTGTTTTTGAACTTCGGCAATGGCGTGAATGGCTAAAGTGGTTTTACCAGAAGATTCAGGCCCGTAGATTTCAACGACGCGTCCTTTTGGATAGCCATTAATGCCCAAAGCGAGGTCAAGAGTGAGCGAACCAGTAGGAATGACTTCTACTTTTTCAACGGGCGCATCGCCCAATTTCATGACAGATCCTTTACCAAAGGTTTTGTCAAGTTTCTCCATTGTAAGTTGGAGTGCTTTTAATTTTTCGAGGTTTTGTTCTTTTGACATATCGTTTGTTGTTTGGTGAGCGAGGCTCGGTGGTTAGATGAGACAAAGTTGGGAGTAGAAGTACGTAAACTATTTACGTTCTATGAAAAACACGCTAAAACTTCGTTGGCGTGGTCTTTTGTATTGGGTTTATCGATGACTTTTATAAGTTCGCTTTTCTCATTGAAAACAAAGGTAGTTCGGTGAATGCCGTCATAAATACGCCCCATAAATTTTTTAGGGCCCCATACGCCAAACTGCGCTAGTATTTCTTTGTTGGTGTCAGCGATAAGTGGAAAATTCAATTGGTACTTGGCGCTAAACTTCGCATGCGCCGCCACACTATCGGCACTAATGCCAATAACTTTCACAGCTGCGGCAACCAATGCTTCTTGGCCGTCACGGATGCTGCATGCTTGGGCAGTGCACCCGGGGGTATCGTCTTTAGGGTAAAAATAAATAACAAGTCGTTGACCTTTATAGTCGGAACTTGAAATAAGTTGGGCGTTTTGGTCGCTGCCAGAAAAGTCTGGAAGGCTTGATCCGAGGGCTAATTTTTCCATAATGTTTAAAAAATAATCGGTGTAACGATGAAAAACTAATCAAAAGTAAAAACTAATTTTGAATATCAAAACCTAAAACCGAAAAAAGTTCTTTTGAACTCAGTATTTTAACAGACGAAAAAGATACAGGCACCAACCAACAATGCTTAGTAGGCCGCCGATCGGAGTAAGTGGTCCAAGTATACCTGGCGCTACCCCAAAGTGTTTGCAAGCGACAATGCCATAAATAGAAAAAGAGAACAGAAGAAGGCCGATCACAAGTAGCCAAGCGATGGGTCGTATCGAAAACGAATGACGATCTGCCTGAAATGCAAGTGCTAATAATCCGAGTGAAAGTAACGATTGGTAACGCACGCCAACTTGATAAGTGTCAAGCAACTCAGTAGCTAAAATAGTCTTTAGTGCATGTGCCCCAAACGCCCCAAACGCAATCGAAAGCATAAAGAAAAATGCCGCAATTCCAACAAATCTTTTTTCCATTCAGCGAAGTTGTGAAAAAAAGCGACATTCAAGCATTATCTTTGCACCAATGAAGCTTATTTTTTTTCTAGTTTTTAGTTGGATCGTTGTTGGGGCCTGTACTTCCTCAACTAAATATGATTTTGATTATGTTCAATATGAACGCTTCGATTTGAGGCCCTATGACATCGATGCGCAGCTCATGTTGCCTGATGCAACTGCCGGAATTGGAACTTCTTTAAAACCAGAAGTTAATTATGAAGAAGGCGGCTTCCGATGGGAGCTTAATGTAGGGCGCCAATTTCAGTTGCTCATTGAAGATTACGGCGACAACGCTTTGCGCTTTGAAGAGTTCAAACGCAAATTACTTAAGCCAAGTAAGTTCTTTCATTATAAAATCATCAAAGAAGAGCCCCATTTACTGATTTACCAACGTGTGGTCAAAGGTAATTTTGTCCAAACAGATAATAAAAAGTACCATATCTATGCGTTAAAAAAAATCAATGATATCTATTATGAGTTCATGAGTCCAGAAGCCGGCGAACGCAAAAAAGTCATTGATTTTATGTACCACTCGATCCAATCTTTTCAAGCCAATGGAAATTAATAGAGAAGCCCTCCTAGACGTCTTAGGGAAAGTCGTTGAACCCGATTTAAAAAATGATTTAGTCAGCCTGAATTTAATTGAATCGCTACAAATCAATGGCAATCAGGTACAACTTTCGGTGCGAATATCTAATCCGGCATTGCATGCCAGAAAACGCATGCAAGAAGCCATTTCATTTAACCTGAAGCGTGTTTTTGGTGATCAACTCCAACTAGAAATTAGCATTAAAGGCCTCGATGCCGATAGCCGTGGTGCACGCCGTAAAATTGTGCCAGATGTGAAACACATTATTGCGGTTGCTTCCGGAAAAGGCGGTGTCGGAAAATCGACTGTGACGGCAAATTTAGCGGGTGGCTTGCATAAACTTGGCTATAAAGTAGGCATTGTCGATGCTGATATTCATGGGCCTTCCATGCCAACGATGTTTGATTTAGTTGGCGAACGCCCCAAAATGGTCGAGATCGATGGGCAAGGGCTCATTGCTCCGATCGTGTCAAATGGAATTGGCATTTTGTCGATTGGATTTTTTACGAATCAAGACGACGCAGTTGTTTGGCGTGGCCCGATGGCGGCTAAGGCCTTAACGCAATTGTTTACCGATGCGCATTGGGGCGAACTCGATTTTTTACTCATTGACCTTCCACCAGGAACTTCCGATATTCATTTGTCATTAATGCAAACAGTTCCTCTTGACGGCGTCGTGATTGTCAGTACACCGCAAGAAGTGGCATTGGCCGATGCCCGCCGTGGAATTCAAATGTTCCGACTCGATTCCTTTAAAGTACCAATTGTCGGGATCGTTGAAAACATGGCTTATTTTACGCCTGCTGAGTTGCCACAAAACAAATACTACATTTTTGGACGTGATGGGGCTAAAAATTTGGCCGAGGGCATGCGCGTTCCTTTCTTAGGAAGCATTCCATTAGTTCAAGGTGTTTGCGAGGCCGGAGATGCAGGCCGACCTGCTGTCTTTCAGGAAAATACCCCAACAACACATGCTTTTGAAGAATTAGTTCATAACTTTGTTCACGAAATCGATCAGCTCAAAGCTGCCAAAACCGAATCCAATGCTCAGTAATACGAAGGCCAGCCTTTTGGACAAAGTCAACGAAGCACTCGAACAATTACGTCCTTTTTTGCATGCTGATGGCGGCGATATGGAGGTCGTTGATATAACTGACGACGCGGTTGTTCAGGTTCGTTTGTTGGGTTCGTGCAGTGACTGCTCAATGTCGCACATGACACTGAAAGGAGGCTTGGAAGAAGCACTCAAATTGGTTGCCCCGGAAGTCAAGGGGGTCATTGCGGTAGAAGCTTAGCACATGAAAATTCGACTTTTACTCGTAGGCAAAACAGCCTTTGATGAGCTCAAAGTCGGTGAGCAACGCTACCAAAATCGCTTGGTTCATTACACGCCATTCGAACGCCTCGATTTGCCCGATGTAAAAAATCCAAAAGCACTAAGTCAAGAGCTTATTAAGAAAAAAGAAGGCGAGCAGTTTTTAGAAAAAATCCAGCCCTCCGATTTCGTTGTTTTACTCGACGAACGCGGCAAGTCATTTAGCTCTATTGCGTTTGCCCAATGGATCGAAAAACAGCAGGTTCAACTCCAAAGTAATTTGGTCTTTATTATTGGTGGTGCTTACGGTTTTAGCCCGGAGCTCTACCAACGTGCGAATCTGCAACTTGCATTATCAGACATGACGTTTTCGCACCAAATGGTCCGGATGGTATTTTTAGAACAACTTTACCGAGCTTTTAGTATCATTAAAGGAGAACCCTATCATCATGCGTAATGCGCTCACACTAACGTACCACCCATTAATTTTTCGGCAGCCTGCCGGAACGAGTCGCGGCATTTTGACTGAAAAACCGACGTGGTTTGTCGAAGTGAACTTACCGAGTGGGCAAAAAGCCATCGGTGAATTTTCAGTTATTCCCGGATTATCGCCTGAATTTGATACGTTGGCAGCCTACGAAAATAAGCTACGCACCTTCCTAAACGAAGCAGCACCATTTTTAACAAAGCCGCAAGTGCCCTCATCTTTTTTTTCGTCCGATGAAGGGCATTATTTTTACCAAAAATGGGAAGCATTTCCCTCTTTTATTTTTGGACTCGAAACCATCCTTTATTCCATCCAGGCGAATGGTGATTTACGCTTAATCGATTCGGCATTTACCCGGCAAGAAAGTGGAATTCCAATAAATGGCTTAATTTGGATGGGTACTATCGATGACATGCGCCAGCAAGTCAAGCAAAAACTAGACGCACAATTTCGAACCTTGAAATTTAAAATTGGTGCCATAGGTTGGGAAAAAGAAGCGCAGTTGTTACATGAAATCCGCAGCCACTATTCGCATGAAGAGCTCGTGATTCGGGTCGATGCGAATGGTGCTTTTTCTGCACAAGAAGCCCCAGAAATTTTAGCGGAATTAGCCCGGCTAAATGTACACAGTATTGAACAGCCAATTGGGGTTAATCAACGCCAAGAAATGGCAGCGCTTTGTGCCAAAAACACCGTGCCTATTGCACTCGATGAAGAACTAATTGGGATCTGCGGCAAGCAAGCAAAGCGTGAATTAATAGAGGCCATCAAGCCACAGTACCTCATTTTAAAACCAAGTTTGCATGGTGGGCTTACCGGATGCAATGAATGGATTGAATTGGCCCAAAAAGCGTCTGTCGGATACTGGATAACCAGTGCGCTAGAGTCTGCAGTTGGTTTAAATATGATTGCACAGTATACCGCTACCAAAGATTGCGTTCTTCCACAAGGATTAGGAACGGGCGCATTGTACACAAATAATGTTCCTGGAAAGCTTCTGGTAAGCCAGGGCTATTTGCAGTTTACTAACGACCTAAAACCGGGCTAATTTCAATGCAATTTTGATACACCATTTCGTGTAAAATCAATTGCGCAGCCAAGGCAATTTGCGTGTAATTCTGCGAATTGTTACCAAAGCCTGCAGCCGTATTTTGCCACATGGCCATGATAAGTTGTTGGGAACCTTCAGTGGGTTGTATTTTATTGACCACAGCAGCTACGTTCATGGCACCGGCATGGTAAACATGCAACACAAATAGGCGGAACCACATGTCATTTTCATTGTACGTTATTTGGTGGGCATTCAAAATGCGTTTGGCTTCCGGAATGCAAACCCGACTAATTAAGCGTGCAGCACCATAAGCCGATTTATCGAAATCTTTGCGTTCGTCAATTTGGCTATTGACAATAAGGCCTTGTGATCGGGCAACATCGGGCATGAGTTGAAAAGCGCCATAGGCTCCGGTCGAAGATTTGCGCATTTGTGCCGGACTTTCAATGAGTAAAATGGCTTGAGCATACCAGGGATCTACACCCACGCGTTCAAATGCTGCCACGCCTTTTGACAAACTTGGGTACACTTCTTTAAAGCGGTAAAAATCACTTTTGCCCGTAGTTACATAAATACGTTCGGTACTTGGTAGTTGGTTTGCAACACGTAATTCTTGACGCATGCTGTCTTTTTGAGCCTCGGTTTGGGCATTCCAATCGCGGATGGCCATTTTGTGCAATACTTGCCGACTTGCTGCCACATTTATTAGACAAGAATCTGGCGACAACAACATGATTTGTTTCCAAAATTGCGGCTGAGCCAAGAGATCGTAACGGTCTTCAAAAAGCGCCTCGGCATGCATAATTGTATGAATAGAGCTGGCGTTTTTTACAACAATTTTTTCGTTGTCCCAATTGTTGAGCGGTTGAGCCCAAGAAAGTGTGCTCATGAACAGAAGAAGGAGAGTCAAGTGTTTCATCGTCATTAAAGATACGCATTATTCTACAAGCGCTTGTGGCCTTGGTTACATTGTTTACACAATCGATTGTGGAATGTTGTAATTTTGTCCGATGAATTGGATCCGAAAGCTGTTGATTTTTCCGCTGTTGGTCTTGGTGCGTTGCTACCAATGGTTTATTTCGCCTATTTTTCCGCCGAGTTGTCGGTATACGCCAAGTTGCTCGTCTTATATGGTCGAGGCCTTGCAAGAATGGGGCCCAATTAAAGGAACCTATTTAGGCTTAAAGCGCATTGCTAGTTGCCATCCGCGCGGTGGATTTGGCTATGATCCGGTCCCGAAACGTTCACAAGAGGCGTGTTGTTCGCATAAAGCAGGTGCCACAACTGACGGTAATGATAAAAATCTTTAGCCGTTTTTAAGCACGAGTACGCATCAACTTGAGGCCGCTCACGTACTGGGCTTTCTAAAAAGTCAAACCACTCTTTGATAAGTTGGCTACCACTACTTGTTTTTGTGCCAAAATCGGACGCTTTAACGGAACTAAAAAAGTGCAATTCCTGACGTGCTCGTGTGAGTAGTACGTTCAATCGTCCGGCACCTTGCGCTTGGTTCATGGGGCCAAAACGTTTTTCAAAAACAGCATTTTCATTTTTGCCATAGCCAAAACTAATCAGTAACACGTCACATTCTTCACCTTGGACATGTTCTAATGCCTTAATAAACAAACTGCCTTCACTTTGTTTTTGTTCGAGTAGTTGAAGTTGAGCGGGGTTCAACTGGCTCAAAATACAACTCAACTGACTTTCTGAAAAGGCCACTACTCCTATTTTTTGAGTCGATTTTAGAAGCGGCGTGAGTTTGGCTACAAGTGCTTTGGCTTCTTCTATATTTTGGCGATCTTGATACACGCCTGTTGGGATGTAATGATGAAACAGTGCTTGCTTCGATGGATCTTTAGCGGGCAATGCCTGCAGATGTTGTTGGTAAAATTTTTGATTCGAAAAAGCAATAAGGTCGGGGTGCTCGCTTCGGTAATGCTGACGCAGCAACACACTTGGTAAATAGAATGCAGCCTGATGCAAGACATCAATGACGCCTTCTGTGCCCTGTAATTGGAAAAAAGAGCTTGGGCGCATTTGTTGTGGGTCGCCAGCAATAAAAACGCGTTTGGCGCGCTGCAAGGCACCAATGCACTGACTTAAAGGCAACTGACTGGCTTCGTCTATAATAAGTAAGTCGTGCAGTTCAGGATGCATCGGAAACACATTGGCAAGTGCTATTGGGCTCACTAATAAAAACGGATACAACAGTTCTAACCATTCTTTGGCTTCAGAAGCAAAAAGTGCACCGATCGACAAATGTTGACGCGTTTTAGCCATTTCTTTGACTAAAATTGCTTTGCCTTTTCGCAAGCGTAGCCTTTTCTCTTTTTGTGGTGCGTTTAGTTGACGTAACGGTGCTTCTAACAGGTGTTGTGCTTCCCAAAAACGGGCGTAAAGACCTTCTCGACAAGCCTGCTGATTTGCACGGTCTGTCTGTTTGGCACGATCAATTGATTTGACGAGTTCATCCTGAAATTGCGGTGCATCTAGCTGAACTAGGAGTGGGTAATTAAGACGAAGATCTTGCCAAAAATCAGCGGCTATAACTTCTTGACGCAAGGTTGAATCCGAAATGCGCATGAGTGGCCACAATGTTTGAGGCAGCTCTTGCCAACTTTCTTTTGTTTGAATCAATAAATCAAGCTGTTTTTCAAGACGAACGGCTACCTCAGCTAGTTTGTCTGTTGGTGCCAAATTCAGAAAACTCCGAGTTGCTTGCATAAACGCATGGCGTTCGCGGTGGTTAGAAGCCCAATGCTTCCTTTCCGTTTCTGATAACTGTTGGTACCACTGCCAATTTTCGGCATTTGTCTGTTTCCATAACGACTCAATGAGCGCCAATTCTTGCCCAAAATCCGTGATGCCAAATTGTTCAAGTTGTGCTTCTAGTTGCAACAGTTTGTCGTTTGCTGCAAGCGCTTTTTCGTAGTCCTTGAGGCAATTAAGCGGCTCCAATTCGGGCGTGCGCACCCACTTTTTCCAGCTCTTTTTAAACGCTCTTTTTTGAAAAAAACCGGTGGCGCTCGCTTGTTTCAAAAGGAGTGCATATTCTGCTTCACTCGGGCGCTGTATCCAATGTTGCAACGCGTTTTCGAGTCGATTGAGTTGTTTTTGTGCTTTTTTATAGCGCTCCACTAAGGACGCTAGTTTCTTTTTTTCGGGGCCCAAAAAACGGCCAAATCGTTGGTAAACTTGGGCTTGAAATTGTACGCAAATCAAGCCTTTTTTTAACTGATTTTCAAGGTCTTGAAAGCTGCATTCTGCCAATTGATCACGAAGCGCTTGCCAAGCCTTTTCCCAGTCGTTTGCCGCGGTTTGTAATGCTCCCCGACTCAGTGTTTGCCAAGAGGGTACGGCAAGCGCTACTAACGGCATTAAGGCCTCGGGCAGCGAATTCCAGCGTGCTTCATGGGCAAGAAAGTCACGCCATAAATGCACTTGTCCAACGTGTTTTTTGGAATAGTTAAATCGAGAAACCAACACTTCAAGAGAATACCCTGTGCTTGCTTCAAGCGCCTGACGCTGCTCATAATACTTCAAGGCGCTGTCTGTATGGCTTTCTTGCGCGTGGTGTTCGTAAGAACGCGGCGTAAGCGCTAGTTTTTGCCAATGGTGTTGAAGTTTTTTGTAAAACAGCGCTTCTTCGCTCCGGTCAGTCAGGATTAACGCAAAATCGTGTAGGCCAATTTTTGCCAATCGCTGTGCGATGACCTCAAGTGCGACCCGTTTGTCGGTCAACACAATGCTACGAAGTTGCGCCCGACACATAGCGACAAGCGTTTCGACAATGAGTGTTGATTTGCCGGTTCCGGGAGGTCCATATACCAGCGTGTTTTGACGAGCAATGGAGCGGATTGCCGTTTGTTGGTCTGGGTCTAAAAATGGACTACAATCCCGCTCCGAAAAAAGAACTTGCGGCGCACTTTCATGGGGCTCGACGTGGTCAAAATCACCAACAATTTGCTGAAGTACAGACGAGTAAGTTTCGGCAGAGGTCAATGCTTCCCATTCCTTCCAGAGTTCGTAACGCTGCGGATGAAAATTCCCGAAATAGGTAGCTGGCAGCACTTCAAATTCTGGATGTGATTCGCACAATTTTACAAACCAATTGAAGTCCGGTTCGTCAGGGATTTGAAGTTGTGTTTCGCGGCTAAATAACAGTAAAAAGTAGGGGTTTAACTTGCCTTCAGGTTCGAACTCGACCTGTTGCTTTTCAAACGAAATTTGGTTGGCACTGTGTAAAAATAAAGGGCTTTTTAGGTGCTTTCCGTTGCGTTTCCAGCAAAAGACACCGCTGCTTTTTACCAGAGCAATGCTGCCATTTTCTTTAAAAATGCGACGCGCCTCTTTCCAAATTTGTTGGCTGATCGCACTTGTTGCTATTAAGTCTTCTTCTCGACTAATTAGCTTTTGAACTTGCAAGTCTGCTAAAAGGTCGTCTGAACGGAACTGTAAGAGTTCGGCTTCCCAATTAGCTAAAAGTTCTTTAACGACAGCAGACATTCTGTAAAGTTACTAGCAATTTTAGTGATTAAAAAACCTATTTTTGTTTCAAATCTGTTTGCATGAAATTCCTATTCTTCAGTGCCTTATGCCTGCTTTCACCCCTAGTTAGCGCTCAACTTACGCTGACTGTAGCCGATTTTGCTACGGCTTCAGACACCGTTCGTTTTAGTCAGGCACCAACCCAAAGCATCGATTACACAAGTACTGGCCCCAATTCCAATTGGGATTTCTCGCAGCTGACAGCCATAAGTCAAAGCCTCAAAGAATACAAGCCAGTCGGTTTGTCAAGCCTGCTTATTTTAGCCACTTTCGGCCCGATCGCCTCAACACCTTACCGAGCTACCTATTTCAATACCTCAACAGAGTTGCCGATTAATCAGTTGTCCTCGTTTTTACCAATAGACATTAGCAACTTGAATCAATATACCAAGCGTGCCAATGCGGCAATTACGAGTTTGGGTTTTTCGATTGATGTGCAAGGGCAAGGGGTTCCCTTTAAATCAGATACCATCGAAACACGCTATGCTTTGCCACTTACATTTAACGACACCTACACTTCAAGAGGGTATACATTTGTTGATTTAAATCCGGCAGCTGATATAAAATTTGTTCAGCACCGTGGCCGCACAACTGTGGTCGATGGGTATGGAACCATCACAACCCCATTAGGTACATTTCAGGCCTTGCGTTTACACCATCAAATTCAAGAAGTCGATTCGTTGTACCAAACTTTTTTTGGTTCCGGAACCTGGATTGGTTTGCCGGCACAAACCCGCAGCGAATACGAATGGTGGACCAACGCTAAAGACGAGTACCTTTTAAAGGTAGTTGTCAGTGGTTTTGGTGCGAACCAAAATGTCACGAGCATCGAATACCAAGACCATTATTTAGGATTAGATGCTGGTTTAACTGAGTTGCAATCAAAAGTTGCAATTTATCCAAATCCTGTTCAAGATTGGTGCTTTTTTGAAGCACCGCAAGAGGTTACCCGTATCGACGTCATCAATATGTTCGGTCAAATTTTATGGCAGCTCCCGATGCAAACGCGTCAAGGATATTTCGATATTAGTGCACTTCCCACAGGGACCTACAGCATTCAATTGCATACCGCACAAGGTAAAGTCATTAAAAAACTCACGAAACTTTAATACCTTTACACTGGCAAATCAGTCTATCGCTTTTCGAAAGAAAAGAGGAAAGTCCGGGCAGCACAGAGCATCGTACTTCCTAACAGGAAGGAGTCCACGACAAAAGTTGTGTATTACAGAAAGTGCCGCAGAAAGGGAAACTACCTCGGCTTGCCGAGGAAAAGGTGAAAAGGTGAGGTAAGAGCTCACCGCTTGTTCAGTGATGTGCAAGGCAAGGTAAACCTTACGAGCTGAAAGACCAAATATACCAGGGCATGCTTCGGCAGAAAGGGCGGCTCGTCTGACCTGGAGGGTAGGTTGATTGACGCGTTGCGTGAGTAACGTGCTAGATAAATGATAGGCACCCAAGCTGCGTGCAGCAATGGGAACAGAACCCGGCTTATGATTTGCCATTTTTTTAATCAGATGCAACAAGTTCAATTACTACAACAAGAAATTACGCGAGTTCGTGACCTCAATCGGGTCGAACAAATGGAGGCCTACATGAAACATCGATTTTCATTTTTGGGTGCGATGGCTGGTCCGCGACGCGACGCATATCAGCGTTGGAAAAAACAGCTTCCTGAAAACCTAACACGCTCTGAAAAATGGCAGTTAGTCGAAGAATGTTGGGTTGCTGATTACCGCGAAATGCAACAAAGTGCCATCGATTACCTCTTGTCGTGGCCAAAAAAAAGTTGGGAAGTTTCCGAAATCGACGCCTTAGAATTTTTATTGGTCAATAAATCATGGTGGGACAGCATTGATGTCATTGCCGTTCATTTAGTCGGCAACTTCGCCAAACTTCATCCGGAAGCGTTTGCAAAAAAAGCAAAAGAATGGGAAGCCGGTTCTAATTTTTGGCTGCACCGTAGTTTGCTGATTCATCAGCTTAAATTTAAAGACAAAACCAATCTCGAATTGCTGCGCTATTACATTTCTGTGTTTAAATTCAACAACGAGTTTTTCATTCAAAAAGCGATTGGTTGGGCCTTGCGTGAGGTTTCTAAAAGCAACCCTAGCTGGGTTGTCGACACCGTAGCTGCCGAAAATTTAGTCGGTTTAGCGAAAAGAGAGGCACTAAAATACACCTAATTAGCTGCAACTAATTAAGATTTTGTACCTTCACGGGCTATGAAATCAATTCCATTTTTATTCGCGTTTTGCGCGTTTTTTTCGCTGCAACTACGGGCCCAATTTGGCCCCGATAATGGCGTCAAAGAAACTACAGCGACACTCATTTTAGTACAGCATGCGCAAGTGATGGTGCGCCCTGGTGAAGTCTTGACTGATGCCGACTTGCTTATTGAAAATGGCAAGATTAAAAAAGTGGGTAAAAACCTAAATGCGCCTGGTGCGCTACTGCTCGACTATAGTGGTAAAGTACTTGTACCTGCATTCATCGAAACCTACAGTAGCGTAGGTCTTGAAAAAGTCAATTATGCGCAGCAAGGTTGGCGCCCGCAACTCGAAACTTCAAAAAAAGGTGCCTATTACTGGAATGAAAGTATTCATCCTGAATTAGCCGCAGCAACAGGCTATAATTATACAGCTGCACCTGCCGAATTACTGCAACAAGCCGGCTTTGGTTTTGCTTTAACACATTACATGGACGGCATTGTTCGGGGAAGTGCCGCCTTTGTGGCGCTTGGTTCAACGGAGCTTCACGAACAACTCATTGTACCGAAAGCAGCACAAGTTTTTTCGTTTTCGAAAGGGGCCAGTCATCAAGGTTACCCGAGTTCTCAAATGGGAGCCATTGCATTGCTGCGTCAAGCCTATTACGACCTCGCGTACTACAAGCAACATCCGTCAGGTTTGGGGTATTCGGTGTCGTTGTCAGAATGGGAAAGCCTCGATCACTTGCCTAGTATTTTCAAGGTAGAAGACAAATGGGAAATTTTACGTGCGCAAAAAATCGCTACTGAATTTCAACGCAACTATATTTTTGTTGGGGCAGGAAACGAGTACGAAATTGTCGCGGACCTTAAAGCAGCTCAGGTCAAAACGGTTTTGCCGCTTACCTTTCCAGAGGCTTATGAAGTGCGCGACCCGTATTTAGCCTATCAAATTCCACTTTCTGAGCTTAAGCATTGGGAAATGGCACCTGCCAACGCCGCCATGCTAAAAAATGCAGGTATAGAGGTGGCACTGACCAGTTTTGGGCTCAAAAACGCAGAGCAATTTTGGGTGGCCTTACGCAAAGCCATTGCTCGGGGTTTGTCGGCACAAGATGCGCTGGCGGCGCTCACAACGGTTCCTGCAAGTTGGTTAGGGCTTTCCCAACAAGTGGGCACGCTAGAAGTCGGAAAATGGGCCAGTTTTTCCGTTTTCAACGGCGATCCATTTACGCAAGAAGCACAATTGCTCGAGTCTTGGAATTTGGGCAAACAACACATCTGGAAAACACAAAGCACTACAAATCTTATCGGGACCTACACCTTGCAACTTCCAACTGCCACTTACGAACTTCAACTCACGGGCACGCCAGAAAAACCACAAGGAAAAGCGCTTCTCAAAACGGCTACCGACACCCTCAGTTCAAAGCTTAGTGTCCAGGTAACGCAAGCAGATGTTTCTTTCCAATTTATGTCTTTAGGTAGTGCCAATCCGCGTCTGATTCAGTTGCATGGTAAGGCCCTCAAAAATGGCGCCGTGTTAGAAGGCGAAGGTTCCAATGAACTTGGCGCCTGGATTCGCTGGACAGCCATTCAGAGCAAAAGCACCGAAAAGCCCTCTTTAACAGCGTTAAAAGCCGACACAACCAACTACGGTCAAGCGTGGGTTCCGAATATGGCCTTCGGAAATGCAACTGCGCCACACGCTCAAACGCTTTTGTTTAAGAATGCGACAGTCTGGACCAACGAAAAAGAAGGCATCCTCAAAGGCGCTGATGTACTGGTCGTTAATGGAAAAATTAAAGAAGTGAGCCGCCACTCAATTGCCGCACCCGCTAATGCCCGCATAATTGATGCCAGTGGCTTGCATTTAACAAGTGGCATCATCGACGAGCACTCTCACATTGCGATTTCAAAAGGAGTCAATGAAGCGGGGCAGGCCATTTCTGCCGAGGTTCGTATTGCCGACGTCGTGAATCCTGACGACATCGATATTTACCGTCAATTAGCAGGTGGTGTTACCGCTGCTCAATTATTGCATGGTTCTGCCAACCCAATTGGGGGCCAATCGGCACTCATTAAACTCAAGTGGGGAGCCAATCCAGATCAAATGCTCATCGACAATGCACCCAAATTTATAAAGTGTGCGCTTGGTGAGAATGTCAAGCAGTCCAATTGGGGTGATTTTAATACAGAGCGTTTTCCACAAACCCGAATGGGTGTCGAACAGGTTTTTTATGATGGGTTTTACCGTGCCAAACAATACCAGAAAGAATGGGAAGCATACCGATCTGGCCATACGAAAATCCAACCCCGTAAAGACCTCGAACTCGAAGTATTAGCTGAAATATTACGATCAGAACGCTTTATAACATGCCACTCTTATGTGCAATCAGAAATCAATATGTTGATGCATGTGGCCGATTCAATGGGATTCAAGGTCAATACCTTTACCCACATTTTAGAAGGTTATAAAGTCGCTGATAAAATGAAAGCACATGGTGTTGCGGCTTCTACATTTGCCGATTGGTGGGCTTACAAATACGAAGTAAACGACGCCATTCCATATAATGCTTCCTTACTGCAAGAACAAGGTGTTTTGGTCTGTATTAATTCAGATGATGCAGAAATGGGGCGCCGACTCAATCAAGAGGCTGCAAAATGCATCAAATACGGTGGTATGACCGAAGAAGAGGCATGGAAATTAGTGACACTCAATCCTGCAAAAGCATTGCATCTCGATGCGCAAATGGGAAGTATCAAAGTGGGCAAAGATGCCGATTTGGTACTCTGGACAGACCATCCACTAAGTATTAAAGCACGCGTTTCACTAACAATTATTGAAGGAGTTATTTATTATGCAGAAGCGCTACAGCCCCAAAAGCAAGCCCAAATCGAACAAGAGCGAAGCCGCATTTTAAGTTTGATGTTGGCCGCCAATGAGCGTGGCGAGTCCAGTAAAGTACCTCAAAAAAAATCGAAAAAACAATACCACTGCGATACGCTTGGCGAAGAAGCAGTTGAAACCGAAAACAGCCATTAATATGAAAACTATTTTCCTTCTATCGCTTTGCCTCATTATGATGCAGTTTCACGCACAACGCATCTTACTAGTGCATGGTACGGCACATATTGGCAACGGTGAACGCATTGAAAGTGCCGCCATTGGCATTCAAAACGAGCGCATTCTTTTTGTTAAAAATTCAATGACGTTTGCGATCAATCCAACCGAATGGGATACGATAATTCAGCTTGATGGGCAACATGTGTATCCGGCATTTGTGTCGGCAAATAATACGCTTGGTCTTACTGAAATTGATGCGATTCGTGCTACCCGAGATTTCAATGATGTGGGTGATTGGAATCCGCATGTACGATCCCAAATCGCCTATAACGTAGAATCGAAAGTCGTCGAAACGGTCCGTACAAATGGGGTGCTTCTTGTGCAGGCAACTCCCCGAGGCGGAATTATTTCTGGAACCTCAAGTATCATGAATTTAGGTGGTTGGAACTGGGAAGATGCCACCGCATTGGCCGACGATGGCATTCACCTGAACTGGCCTTCATCGAAAGAAACGTATGCTCAAGACAAAGAAGCGATCTACCGCTTTTTTCAATTGGCCCAAACGGCGGCATTTGACCGTCGTGAAACGGTTAATGAATTGCGTCTCGTCGCCATGAAAGCTTGTTTTACAGGCACTAAACGCGTTTATATCCATGCCGAAAGCATACAGCAACTCACCGATGTGATTGAATTTGCGGCGGCTTTCAAGTTGCCATACCCCGTAATTGTTGGCGGATCAGAAGCCCATTTAGTTGGTCCTCAATTGCGCGATTCTAAAATTCCTGTGATGCTCAATCGAATCCATAGTTTGCCGCAACGTGAAGACGATTTAACATATTTGCCTTATCAAATACCTTCGATTCTAAAATCCCAGGGCGTATTCTTTTGCTTGCAAAACGATGGCGACATGCAACCCATGAACACCCGTAATTTGCCCTTTCAAGCCGGTACCACAATGGCCTATGGGCTCACCGAAGAAGAAGCGTTGCAATCAATTTCCTTGAATGTTTGCAAAATTATGGGGATCGATGCAAATTACGGAACCATTCAAGCAGGCAAAGTAGCTAGCCTGTTTGTTTCAAAAGGGCCAGCGCTTGATATGCGCACCAATCAAGCCAGTCTGATTCTGATCAACGGAAAGTTTGTACCAACCAGTAATTTTCAATACGATTTGTACCAAAAGTACCGACACAAATACGTGTCTCAAAAAGCAAATCGCAGCGCCGAGTAACATTTGAAGCATTGCTGCGTCTTTTCAGTAAGTCATGACGGCAAAAGAATACAATCAATGCGTGCACGAGTTTGCAGACCGGCTTTACCGATTTGCACTTAAAAATGTACAAGACAGCGATCTTGCGCAAGATTTTGTGCAAGATGCCTTTGAACGCTTGTGGTTGCGCATTGACCACGTCGACTACCAACGTGTCAAATCGTATTTGTTTCGGACCATTGTTAATTTGCAAATCGATCGCGCCCGCCGCCAACAACTTCAACACGCCCATTTAACATCCTTACCCGACCCTGTCCAAAGCCCTGGACCTGCACATGATGTGCAAGTGTTAATTAATGAAGGCGTGGCAAAACTCACCGAAATTCAACGCATGGTCTTGACTTTGCGCGATTATGAAGGCTACAGCTATCAAGAAATCGCAGAATTGACCAATTTATCTACTGATCAAGTTAAAGTGTACATTTTTAGAGCACGACGCTTCTTAAAACAGTACATCGGAAAAATGGAGGTATTACTATGAATCTTTCTGAAGCACAACTTGCCCACTTGGTGTTGGCCTATCATGAAGACCAACTCAGCACGAACGAGCGTCATCTATTAGACGACTACTTGAAGGCTCATCCTGAACTTCAGGAAGAACTCACTTCGTTCATTTATTTAGATCATTCAGATGCGCAATATAAGGGATCAAGTTTGATCAAAGAAAATCTTGAAAACGTGACTTGCTATGCAGAAGAGCAAGGACATCCTTACGAAAAATTAGCCATTGCGGCTCAAGAAGGTGAGCTAAGTGCCGTCGAAAAGAAACTTCTAATTGCATTAGAAACTGATCCTGCATATCAATTCATTGCGCAGCAAATTTCACAAACGGTATTAATACCTGATTATAACATGCAATTTCCGAACCTACAGCGTTTGGAAAAGCAACAACCGGTTGTGCGCTTTGTGCCATACTTGACCTATGCAGCTGTGGCAGTTGCCGCGCTTTTTATTGGCGTTCTTTTGGTGATATGGCCAAGTTCGCCTACAAGGCATTTTGCACAACAAGGCAAAAAAGATAAAAACCCACCATCAAAACTTGCGCAAGCACCTGAAGCGCCTGTTGTTAGTAGTGTCAATTCGACACACCCGATGCAATCTACTTCCCATTTACGTTTTGATTCTGTTTCCGACACTTCGGTCCGTATAATTTCGGTTATTCCTGACCAACAAGGGCACAGTGCATTACAAAACAATTCAACCGACGGGCTCAATACTTTAAGTAGGCAAGCAGTGGCCACGACTACCCAACCAGTTTTACTGCATGACACCGACCAATACAGCATGGTGTCAGAGAAAGCTGCAGCTGGGCCCCTAAAGCCGTCATCTGAATCGATTACCATGAAAGCATTTTTAGTACAAAAAGGCAATGAACGCCTCTTTGGAACGGCAAAACCTAGCGAACAACAACGCATTGAAACCATTACAAATTATGCCCAACAAACCATCGGAATCCCGCTCAATTACAGCCATCTGAACGAGGCCTCTCGTGAACGGACGGTCTGGCAAATTGGACCCATTCGTATCGAAAAAAGCAGCGCTAAAAAATAATTCGTAACAAAACAACACACAAGCCGTCTAACTCAAAAAAGCATCTTATGAAACACCTTTTCTTTTTCAGCATTTTTCTTGCCAGTTTAAGTGCCAACGCACAAAACACCACAAAAAAAATCGTGCGTATTGAAAACAATGACACCACGGTCATTATCATCAACGAGCGCATGGATAAAATGGATTCGGTACTTACCGAAGAAATGAAAAAAATCTACATCACTGATTCAATGGTAACACGGGTCGATGTATTCATAGATTCAAGTTCGACACAAGCACTCGTGCTAAAAGACGGCGAATTTCCTTCCGATTCTGTCAAAGTCAATGTCGGAAATTTAAAAATTGTCATTATTGAAAATAAAAATGACCAAGTGAAAGGCGATCGCAAAATGATTATTGACGAACGCGTCATTATTGAAGATGATGGCCGACCAGCCCCTGTGAATCCAGATCAAGGCGAACTCTCACTTTCATTGGGCAACGAAGCATCTGATAACGACAATGTCGTTTGGTCCGGATTCGGGATCAATGCCAATGGTTTTATGAATGCGAGCAACAAGTTGGCCAAAAATACAGAACTCGGTCATCTTGCACTTGATCCGGTACGCAGTTTAGGAATTCAATTAAATATTGCTGAAAAGCGTTTTCCAATTATCAATGATTACCTCGGAGTGGTAACTGGTGTTGGTTTTCAGTTTAACCGCTATGGTTTAAAAGAAAATGTAGATTATGCAAGTGTCAATGACAGCCTAATCGGAACCATTAATACATCGGTACAATACACGAAGAATACACTCACATCGATATACTTGCAAGCGCCATTATTGCTTCAAATTGCCACGAATAAAATGGCAGACGAAGCTTGGCATTTGTCGGCAGGTGTTGTTGGCGGAATTCGTGTTGGGGCACACCAGAAACAAAAATGGGAAGAAAACGGCAACTCCAACAAAGACAAAACCAAAGATGATTTTCAATTCAGTCCTTTTCAGGCGAGCCTTATGGCAAGTGTAGGGTATGGTGACTGGAATTTGTACATGACTTATGGCCTTACAAACACCTTTGCAGGTGCGGCCCCAACCTTAAAAGCAGTGAATGCCGGAATACTATTCTCGTTTTAATCCGTAACTCACGTTTTCAGAAACGATGTGTGGTTAGCCATGCATCGTTTCTTTTTTGCCGTAACTTTCCATTAGTTCGGCTTCAAAGGCCAAAAAATCTTTCCAAGCGGCGTCCACATCGATTCCTTCACTGTACTTTCGGGCAAAGCCAAGAAATGTGGTGTAATGACGCGCTTCACTTTCCATGAGGCTTCTGTAAAACTGACGCAAATCGGCATCATTGATTTCTTCCGAAAGGATTTTAAAGCGCTCGCAACTGCGTGCTTCAATCATGGCGGCGAATAACATTTTATTGACAAAAACACCTTGTGGTGTACTGTTGCGTTTGCCATGTTTCAAGTACATAGAAAGGTCATTTACATAGGGGTCTTTTCGCTCAAATCCGAGTTCAAGACCGCGCTCTTGCAATTTTTGATGGACTAATTCAAAATGTTCCATTTCTTCCTTACATATCGCACTCATGGCCGCTACGAGGTCTGGATAGTGAGGATACTGAACAATCATTGAAATGGCATTGCTTGCCGCCTTTTGCTCACAATAGGCATGATCAATCAAGATTTCTTGAATGTTCTTTTCGACAATTTTAACCCAACGCGGGTCTGTAGCCATCTTGAGTCCGAGCATCTCACAAAAGTTTGCACAAAAGTAAGCGATGTCCCGTATATTTGCATCCACTCTCGATATCAATTATGAGCAATTCATCCCAAAAAGAAATCAGCTGGCGTGCTTTCGAACTCATGACAAAGGCCAAAACCATGGCCGAAAAATATGAGCAGCACAAAGAAGTGACTTCAAAATATGTACATGCGACTTCTCGCGGCCATGAAGCGATACAATTGGCAGTAGGCTTGCAACTTACCGCCCAAGATTGGGTTTCACCATATTACCGCGATGATAGTATTTTGCTAGGAATTGGCATGCAGCCCTATGAACTAATGCTGCAAGTTTTTGCCAAAAAAGACGACCCTTTTTCAGGAGGGCGTACCTATTATTCGCACCCTTCTTTAAACCGCCCCGATTTTCCGAAAATTCCGCATCAATCTTCTGCAACTGGTATGCAAGCCATTCCAACAACAGGTGTTGCCATGGGAATTCAATATAAAGAAAAAACGGGTATTGCTGATTGGGAAAAAGGCAGCGCTCCTTTAGTCGTTTGTTCATTAGGCGATGCCTCTTGTACAGAAGGGGAAGTTTCTGAAGCCTTTCAAATGGCTGCCCTCAAGCAATTGCCCATTGTTTATTTAGTTCAAGACAACGGATGGGATATTTCAGCGAATGCGGCCGAAACGCGCGCGCAAACAATTGCAGAATATGCCCAAGGATTTCATGGCTTAGAAGTTCGCTCGATTGACGGCACCGATTTTTGGGCCTGTTACCAGACTGTTCAAGAAGTTTTTGAATGTGTGCGTAACGAACGCCGACCATTTATCATTCATGCAAAAGTTCCGTTATTAGGCCACCATACATCAGGTGTGCGCAAAGAATGGTACCGCGACGACCTCGAAGAAGCGGCTTTACAAGATCCGTATCCAAAATTAAAGCAAGCGCTTGAAGGACTTGGCACACGCTTGGCCGAATTCATCAATTTAGAGGCAGCAGTTCGCAAAGAAATCGACGAAGCCTATGAGCAAGCATTTGCAGCTCCAGATCCGGATCCTACAAGTGTTCGCGATTTTATTTTTGCCCCAACGCCAATTACAGAAGAGGTAGGGGAGCGCGAACCTGTTGGCAAAAAGAAAACGGTCATGGTTGATAGTGCGTTATTTGCCATGCGTGAAATCATGGAAGCTCATCCAGAGGCGCTTTTGTACGGACAAGATGTGGGTGGCCGTTTAGGCGGTGTATTTAGAGAAGCCGCTACACTTGCCCAAACGTTTGGCGATAACCGTGTATTTAACACGCCTATTCAAGAAGCTTTTATAATCGGATCAACTGTCGGAATGTCTGCAGTTGGATTAAAACCGGTAGTTGAGGTTCAGTTTGCCGATTACATTTGGCCGGGTCTCAACCAGTTGTTTACCGAAGTTTCACGGTCTTATTATTTGTCAAACGGAAAATGGCCAGTAAGCTGTGTCATTCGTGTGCCAATTGGCGCTTACGGTTCAGGGGGGCCTTACCATTCTTCAAGTGTTGAATCGGTATTGGCAAACATTCGTGGAATAAAAGTCGTTTATCCATCTACAGGCGCCGACTTAAAAGGCTTGCTCAAAGCCGCTTTTTACGATCCAAATCCGGTCGTAATTCTTGAGCACAAAGGCTTGTATTGGTCTAAAATTCCAGGTACTGAGGGCGCCATGAGTATCGAGCCCAGCGAGGAATACATGGTCCCGATAGGAAAAGCACGCACGGTCATTTCAGCCGATGACAACCAGTTGTTGAAGGGTGAGAGTATTGGTGTAATTACCTACGGACGAGGCGTTTATTGGAGTTTAGAAGCCGCCGAACAATTCAAAGGCAGGGTAGAAATTCTTGACCTTCGTAGCATCAATCCACTAGATATGGAAGCGATGCAGTCACTTTGTCAGCGACACGGAAAGGTGCTGTTAGTGACCGAAGAAACCGAAGAAAACTCGTTTACATTGGCTTTAGCTGGGCGTTTGCAACGCGATTGTTTTCAGCATCTTGATGCGCCAATCGCAATAGTCGCCTCTGTTGACACACCCGCCATCCCCTTAAATGCTGGCTTAGAAGCTGCCTTATTACCAAACGCACAACGCGTTGCTGACGCGATGAATGCACTTTTAACTTACTAAATATGGAATTCAAACACATCATTAATGCAGTCGCTGATTTTCACGATGCTTTCGGGATTCAAAACCATAGTCAACCAACAGCGGGTTTAACAGGCCCTGAGGTTCAATTGCGTTTTGACCTCATGAAAGAAGAAAACGAAGAGTACCTCGAGGCGGCAAAAAATGGTGATATGGTCGAAATCGCCGATGCGTTGGGGGATCAGCTTTACATTTTATGTGGTACCATATTACGACATGGTTTGCAAGATGTGATTGTCGAGGTCTTTGAGGAAATTCAACGTTCAAACATGAGTAAATTAGATGCAAATGGAAAGCCGATCTACCGCGAAGATGGAAAGGTATTAAAGTCTGAGTTGTATTTTAAGCCGAACATTGCTAAAATTCTTGAAGGAAAGTTTTAAACGCTATTAGTTTCATTTCTTTTTTGACATCTTTTCGAATCGTATCATTCCCTATGTAGTTTTGTATAAACAAGCTACATGAGCGATTTATCAATTTATTTCCAGCCAATTGCGCTTGATTTTTCAGTGACTGAAAATCAGATAGGTGCGCACATCCATGCCTATACCGATAGCTTTCCAACATTAGATGCCCCAGGCTGTGCACTTATTTTTGTCTCCGAATTTCGCGGCATGGATAGCTCAGTACAGCTCAATTTTTCAGAAATCAGAACGCACTTTTATTACTTATATCCCGAACTAAATTGGAATAAAACGCTTTATGATTTAGGCACGATTTTGCCTGGCTCAACATTAGAAGACAGCTATTTTGCGCTTGCAAATGTGGTTGCTGAATTGATTAAAAAAGACATTGTGCCGATTGTGATTGGTGGTTCTCAGGACCTCACAATTGCCATGTATAATGCTTATGAAAAACTAGAACAACTTGTCAATACCTGTGCAATAGATTACACCTTAGATTTAGGACAGCCCGAAACCGGGCTTGCTGCTCGAAATTACATAAGTCAGTTGTTGGTAAAACGGCCTTGTTATTTGTTTAATCATGCCACCATTGGGGTGCAATATCCGTATTGCGCCTCAGAAGAATTAACCTTATTCGACAAGCTATTTTTCGATGTGTGTCGCTTAGGCGAATTCAATCAAGATTTTAAAAAGGCCGAACCGCATCTGCGAAACGCAGATTTGATTAGTGTTGACATGCGCGCGATTAAATCTTCAGAGCAAGCTTCAGCTGGAATGCCAAACGGATTTTATGCCGAGCAACTTTGTCAAATAGCAAAATATGCTGGCATTGCCGATAAAGTGACGAGTATTGGATTTTTTCAAACCGAGCAGCTCAACAAAACCGGATGGGCGTTGTTAGCTGAAGCAATTTGGTATTTTTTACAAGGCTACCATGCAAGAGTAGGGGATTTCCCAATCGGAAGCAAAGCAGATTACACCAAGTTCACTGTCTTTATGGAAGAGGTGCAGCGTGAAATAATTTTTTACAAAAGCAATAAATCGGCCAGATGGTGGATGGAGGTTCCGTATCCGCCTCAGTCAGGCACACGCTATGAGCGACATCATTTGGTGCCTTGTGATAAACACGATTACGACAATGCAATGATCAACGAATTGCCGGATCTCTGGTGGAAGACCTATCAAAAGCTTGGCTAAGTCCTTTTTCTTCTGAATTCGTTTTATTTTTCATATTAAATTCCTATTTTAGCACCTTAAATTGTCGTATTTGCCCCCAAATGCGCCAGTTTATAATTGCTAAACTATGACTATGCTATTGAATAACAAGCTTTTAACCGCACTGTTTTTGCTTTTGCTAGCGCCTGCTTTTGCACAGCAAGACAAGCTCGTTACGCACTTCATGTTCGACAAAATGAGCATCAATCCTGGAAAAACAGGAATTGACATGTACAATGGAATTTGTGGTACCTCAATTTACCGCAATCAATGGGACAAAGTTAACGGCGCACCAAATTCTGCTATTTTAAATGTAGAATCGAACCTTTCTCGATTTTTCCCTGGCGGCGTCGGTGTCAACTTCTACCACGATGCAATTGGGTTCTCTCGTCAAAACACGATGCTTATCAATTATTCGTATCCGGTTCAAATCGGTCACATCGGTGTGCTAGGTGTAGGAGTTGGTATTGGCTTTATGAATTATGGTATGGATCCTTCATGGGTGCCACCAAATACGCCCGTCGACCCTTCTTTGCCTACAGGTTTCTCAGCAACCTCTGTTGATGCCAATTTCGGCTTGTACTTCCAAGCTAAAAACTATTACGCAGGCCTTTCAAGTACCCACCTTTCTGAATCTGATTTAAAAGCTCCAGGAAACGTGTTGGCACAATCGTATCAAACAGCGCGTCACTACTATTTAATGGGTGGCTACATTTTTAAAGACTTTATTGGTAATGGCAGCAACCTTGACGCTCAAATGTTAATGCGCACCGATCTCATTAAATACTCATTTGATTTCAATGCCCGTTACATGACAGAATTAGGCGGCAATCCTGCTTATGGTGGGTTGTCTTTTCGTACTTCTGATGCCATTTGTGTGTTGTTAGGCTATTCGCCAATAGCTAATTTCCAATTCGGATATGCTTACGACATCAGCATCAATAAACTTTCAAGTATTTCGCGTGGATCACACGAATTAATGGTTAAATACTGTTATTTCTTGCCGCCACCGCCAAAAACAAAAGCAAGACATCCTCGTTGGTTATAAGAGGATTTTAAAAAAATGTAACCAATTATATTGTTCTTACGTTATACCCGAAATTCAACCTGTAGCAAGTTTGTTTGGGCGAATGTCAGAACCAAAAACAAAAGAATGAAAAAGTATTTTAGTTTTCTGTTTGTTCTTATCTTCTTGTACGCTTGTAGCGACATAGAAGGAAATTTAGTAGGTGTGAGTGGTAGAGACACCTGGTATCCGGACGTCTTAGGTCCTGGTAAAGTTCCACTAGGAATGGTTTACGTTCCTTCTGGTGCTTATCAAGCCGGCGAAGACGATGAAGACATCATGGGATGGCACACTGCGCGCAAGCGTACCGTGTCAGTTCCTGCCTTCTACATGGATGCTACTGAAATTTCGAACAACGAGTATCGCCAATTTGTCTATTGGGTGCGCGATTCCATCGCACGTGAAAAATTGTATCGTCGTAGCTACGATGAAGATGCAGAGCGTTGGGTCAACATTCCAGACAACTTCTTTAAAGAACCATACCGTACGTTTATTGCGATGGGTTCTGATGTACAAGGAGGGAATACGCCGTTCCAATTGTTTATGGATTCTACAAACAATGCTGAGGTTGACAAAACCATCATGACAGCATTGGGAACCTATGACAAATCTAAAGGAAAAGGAAAGCGTTTGGTAAATGGCTTCCAATATGACCAAAAGAAATACGGTATTGCCAGTGGCCCCGACCAAAAATTTGATGTCGTTATGTCTGACGATGACCTTCGCGGCATCTTCCAAATGTACAGTGGAGCTGCTAAGAAAAACGCACCAGACAAAACCGCAGCAAAAGGCGGTTCTACCAAAACGACTTACAATCAAGGAGGTCGTGTTGAAAACCGCAAATACTTCACCCTTAATTGGTTAGAGCCAATCGATTACGAAGATCCTGAGGTTGCATTTATGTTGTCTGACATGTACCTTTCTGAATCAGAGCAATTCTACAAGCGTCGTGAAATTGATACCCGTTTATTGTATTTCGATTACTACTGGATCGATTACAAAGAAGCAGCGCGTCGTGGTAAAATCGTTACCAAATCAATCGATGCCCGCAAAACATTTGCCTATGATAGCTTAAGTAAAGAGGCTTCAAACCCACTTTACCAAAAGTCACGTCGTGAACCGCTCGGAAAAGATTTCAAATCAAACGATTTGCACCGTTCGGCACTCATGACAATGGATCAAAACACAAATAAAGTGTGGGTCGATACAACTGCTTTTACAGAGCAATGGTCTGAGTTTAGCAAATTAAATGACACCAATTCGTTGCGTGGAACGATTTTGCAAAACCCTGGTCAAGATCTCGATATGGGCTTTACCAATAGCAAAGGTGCGCACAATGCCATCCGTGGGCACTCTGACCGCTCACGTTTTATCATCAAAGAGCGCATTCATGTGTATCCAGATACGCTTTGTTGGGTTCGTGATTTCACGTATTCAAACAATTCGCCAATGGCTCAAAACTATTTCTGGAATACTGCCTATGACAACTATCCGGTAGTGGGTGTTACGTGGTCTCAAGCCAAAGCATTCTCGGTATGGCGTACCCAAATTTTCCATTCATGGTTGCAATCAAATGGTGATTTATTCGTCAACGACTTCCGTTTACCTACCGAATCAGAGTGGGAACGCGGTGCACGTGGTGACCTCGACATGGCGCAATATCCTTGGGGTGGCCCTTACATTCGTAATGCAAGTGGCTGTTTCTTAGCGAATTTCAAACCAATGCGTGGTCGCTATTTCGAAGACGGTGGTTTCTATACTGTTAAGGTTTATTCATACAACCCGAATGGTTTTGGTTTGTATTGTATGGCAGGAAATGTGGCCGAATGGTGTAATACAGCCTATACAGAATCAACTTACGAGTTTGCTCACGACTTAAGCCAAGATTATGAATACGACGCGAAAGATGGCGATGTGCCAGATAAAAAACGCAAAGTACTTCGTGGTGGTTCTTGGAAAGATATTGGTTACTACCTCATGAACGCAACGCGTACATACGAGTTCCAAGACACTGCAAAATCGTACATTGGATTCCGAAATACCATGACTCACTTAGGCCGCGGTGGTAAAGACATCGAGCAAGAGAATGGTGAAGAAATTCAAACAGATATTATCCTAAACTAAATCTATAAACTATAATTCTTTATTAATCCTTAATTCTAAAAAACAAAAGTTATGAGTGGAAATGGTGGTTTTTTTGCTTCAAGAAGTTACAAGTTATTTGTAAAGTACCTATCAGGTTTTGGAGCATCGGTGGTAATTGTTGGTGCCTTATTTAAGATCATGCACTGGCCTGGATGTGACGTTATGTTGATCGTGGGTCTGATGACAGAGGCCGGAATCTTTGCGTTTATTGCATTGGAACCAATGCATGAAGAAGTTGATTGGACGCGTGTATTCCCAGAATTAGGAATTGAAGAAAACAATGAAGAAAACCGTTTATTGCCTTTATTGAAAAAAGGTGGTTTAGGTGGTGGTGCTGGTGCTGCTGACCAATTAGCAAAAGAATTGGACAAAGCAGGTATCGACCAAGCATTATTGGGTAAATTAAAAGATGGCATGTCTAACTTGGCTGATAACGCGAAGTCTTTAGGTGCCATTTCTACAGCAGCTGGTGCAACAGACTCTTATGTTAAAAGTCTCGAGACTGCTTCTGAAGGGTTAAATAAATTGACGGCTCAATATGCAGAATCTGCAAATGCAATTGCAGGAATTGCTGGTGAAGGTCAAGGAAACTTTGGTTCAGAAATGCAAAAATTAGGTCAAAACCTTGGTGCATTGAACAATGTTTATGAATTGCAATTGAAATCTTCTCAAGATTACCTTGAAAGCATCAACCAAATGAGTGGTCTTCAAGAAAATATCAAAGCGATCATGGCTGACCTCGCTGCTTCTGCAAAAGATACAGCTTCTTACCGTGAAAACATGGCTATGTTGTCTCAAAACTTAACAGACTTGAACAACGTTTATGGCAACATGTTACGTGCGATGAGAGGTTAATCCTTTCTTTAATTGAATATTAGTAGTATAACAAACTTATAATTGAAGAAAAATGGCAGGTGGTAAGGAAACCCCAAGACAGAAGATGATCGGTATGATGTACCTTGTCTTGACTGCGCTTCTTGCATTAAACGTATCTAAGCAAATCTTGGACGCGTTTGTTGCAATCGAAGACAACATTC
>JBDLQL010000021.1:0-38128 GCA_039800565.1 Bacteroidota bacterium
CGCAGTATCGGCAAAACTGCTACTGAAGAACTTGCCGTTATGGTCGATACCTTTAAACCGCTTTCATTAACAAAGCGTGCGATGGAACTCGAGTTGCCTGACTACATGTTTTCTTGGCAACACTAAGCAAATCTTTCCTTAATTTTGAACTGAAATTAATCTTATGTCAGAAATTAAAAACCTCCGCGATATCCAGAACTTCGATTACGGTCTGGAAAAAATCTTTTCAGATGCCGAAGACTTCCTTCCCTTATTAGGTACCGATTACGTCGAATTGTATGTGGGCAATGCCAAACAAAGCGCCCTTTATTACAAAACAGCTTTTGGCTTTCAGTCAGAAGCGTATGCAGGGCTTGAAACCGGCATGAAAGACCGCGTTTCGTATGTCTTGAAACAAGACAAAATCCGCTTGGTACTTACCACTCCATTAACTGAAGGGGGCGAGCTTAATGCCCACATCAACAAACATGGCGATGGCGTAAAAGTGGTTGCTCTTTGGGTAGAAGACGCAACCAAAGCCTTTGAAGAAACCACCAAACGCGGTGCAAAGCCTTATATGCAACCAACCCGCGAAGAAGATGCAAATGGCTATGTTGTACGTTCAGGAATTTACACATACGGAGAAACTGTTCACATTTTTGTCGAACGTAAAAATTACAGTGGCGTCTTTTTGCCAGGCTATCAAAAATGGGAGTCCCATTACAACCCAGCGCCGGTAGGTCTTAAATACATCGACCACATGGTCGGAAATGTAGGTTGGAACGAAATGAATACGTGGGTCGACTTTTATGCAAAAGTCATGGGCTTTGCACAAATTGTATCGTTCGACGACAAAGACATTTCGACCGAATACACGGCACTTATGTCTAAAGTGATGTCGAATGGCAATGGCCGCATCAAGTTTCCGATCAATGAGCCAGCAGAAGGCAAGAAAAAATCTCAGATCGAAGAATACATCGATTTTTACCAAGGTGCAGGCGTGCAGCATATTGCGGTAGCTACCAATGACATCGTTGCTACGGTATCTGCAATGCGCGATCGTGGTGTCGAGTTCTTGTATGTGCCCGAAACCTATTACGACGACCTCATGGAGCGCGTTGGCGATATCGATGAAGATGTCGAAATTTTAAAACAACACGGCATCTTGATTGACCGCGATGACGAAGGCTACTTATTGCAGCTCTTTACCAAACCAGTAGTTGACCGCCCAACCATGTTCTTTGAAATTATTCAACGAAAAGGTGCGCAATCGTTTGGAAAAGGAAACTTTAAAGCCTTATTCGAATCGATCGAACGCGAACAAGCCAATCGTGGCACATTATAGTAGGTGTACAAATTATGCATAAAAAAAAGGGCGCGATGAGCGCCCTTTTTTGTGCATTTATTTTCTTACAAGGAACTTAAAAGTTGTTCAAATTCATGATAGATTCCTTGTTGTTTGTCCTCATTGTAGGCCTTTTGAATCGCTTCTACAATTTGTGCAATTTCAGTAACTCCTGAAGCTTTTAAATCGTTCATGACTTCCTGTATTACAGCAGGGCGCGGCCCCCATGTAAATACTTCTTGTAGGTTTTCGTCCAAGCAAATAAGTTTTGGAATCGAACGCCCACCGTTGGTAAGGTAAGCATCAATAAGCTCGAGGTTTTCGTCGCGCAAAAGATAGTGGGTCTGTACTTGATTGCTTGATGCGGCAATTTTTTCAAGTACGGGCACACACTGCGCCGCATCACCACACCAGGGCTCGGTCAGTATTACCCAATGCCATTTTTGGGCTTTTTCGTTTAAAAGTTGGGGCAGAAGGTCTGGTAGCACTACCGTCTTATTCAGGCGCTTCATGCGTTGCACATTGAGTTTGGTATAATAGACGTAGGCTTCACTTTGATTGGGGCCACTCGTTTTTCCTTGTTCAACTAACGTTTGGCTCAAGTCCATGTATGCGGAATAGGTAAATCCTTTTTCTAATTGCGATTTGTTGATGATGCTAGCCATTGTTTCTTGTTTTTTACAAAAGTACGGAGAGAAAAAATTTCAAAACGTCGATTGCGTTGCTAAATTTTCAAGAAGATTTTGTATATTTGCAGCCACTCAAACGGAGGTTGTAGCTCAGTTGGTTAGAGCGTCGGATTGTGGTTCCGAAGGTCGCGGGTTCGAGACCCGTCTTCCTCCCAAACAAAAAGCCAGTAGAAAACTACTGGCTTTTTTTATGGTTTCGAGTCGTTTAAACAGCGCACACTTTTTTCGACGAGCTCCAAAAGTAGTGGAGGAAGTGTTGGTTTTTCCCACGGATGAACCGCACCAAAAACATGATCAGCGCCTGCAATCACTCCAACCTTTGTTCCGGATGCCTTGGCCAATTCATAGGCCTCTGAAAGTGGCACAGAAAGGTCTTTGTCTCCATGAAAAATATGCAAGCGTTTTCCAATTTGTCGTGCCGCTTCTAAAATAGCTAAGTCCGCTGCGTGCTTTTGGTAATCTGTATAAAGTAAAATAGATTGTGGCAGTTCTTGATTGGTCCGGCCATTTAACACTGTTCGAACACCGGTTTTTTCCCATTCTTGAAGTGCTGCCCCTGTAGGGAAGCGACGGCCAATATCACAAATGCCGGCCCAGGTAATCACTTCACCTAATGCCGATTGATAGGGCCAAAATTTGGAAGCCAATAGTGCGCTACCCCCACCTCTTGAATGTCCGATCAAGTGAATTCGATCCCAACTTCTGTGTGTGTTTTCTAAATGCGCAATAAGTAAATGAACATCAGCCACTTCTTTTGAATAGGTATTTTGTGAAAAAGCTTCAAGAGCTGTAAATTCAAGCGGATTGGTAGGGGTGGTGCCATTATGGCTGAGGTTGAAACGGCAAAAATCAAATCCGGCAGCTACAAATGCAGCTTGGACCAAGTGCCAGGCGCCCCAATCTTTGAAACCCATAAATCCGTGTACAAACACGATAAGCTCGTTGGCGCTAGCAGCATAACTAAGTTCGTACAGGCTTTGGCGGCCTTCCGCACCACTATAACAGGAATTACTCATGATCGGCAGCCCCCGGAAGTTCTAACGAATCGACAGACTGAATCGCAGACCCTGCAATTCCGCGAATGGCGCCATACATGTCAATGGTATTGTAGGTTACTTTTTCAATTTGTTTTTCGCGCTCTTTCCAGATGCGTTGCATGGCTCTTTTTTCAGACTCAAGTCCGTCGCGCAAGGCCGTAAACCCATCCACAATAGCTTCGAGTTGGAGTTTAAAACTATTGCTCGTTAAAAAGTCATAGAGCATTTGCATTTTGTCGCCTTTATTGACTTGCGTTCCAAGCGCACTTGATAATTGAATGAGGCTTTCGCGCAACACTGCACTGAGGCCTTTGAATTCTGCGAACGTGCAAATGTAAATTCCATCGCGCAAACCCATGCGGTCCATGTCGGATGGCATAGCCTCCGTGACCAGCACTCCGATAGCTGCGTTTTTTTCACGCATATCGGATTTAAATTTGTCGATCCAAGTAGCTTGGAAGTCTTTGGTGCGCTTGCTTTCATAATAAATTTTGCCACAATGTTGGGCATGTCGTGTATTGACAATTTGAATGCAGTCGCCACCACGGGCTCCTTTTTTAATTTCTTCAATCGTATCGAGCGGAAATTGCTGTTGCAACCATTCTTCAATGGCCAATTCTTGAACCTCACCTTGCAGTTGCATCGAGCCTTGATCTTGCTTGCGCTTCATTTCTTCGGTCAGTTGCTTTTGGTCTTCGAGTTTCTTTTGCAGTTCGCGTACTTTTAATTCATTACGTTCTTCTTCGATTTTTCGAATTTTTTCACGCTCAATACTGAGTTGTTCATTCAATTGTGTTTGCGCCGCAAGAGCAGCCTTTGCGGCAGCTTCTTCTTTTTCACGCTTTAATTTTTCAATTTCAGCCTTGGCTACATTTAGCTCAGTGAGCTGCTTAGACTTTTCATTTAGCTCGTTTTGTAGGGCTTCAAATTGCGCACTTTGTTCGTCGGTGAGCTTTTGTTTGATGCGCGTTTCAAGGTTGCGCTTTTCTTCTTGGATACTTTTCTCTAAGCGCTCTTGAAAAAGCTGATTTTCTTGACGTTTTTTAAGCTCGAATGCCTCCCGATCGGCTTGTAACTGCGCTTGTACGGCCGTCATCTTGGCGTGTTCGTCGGCTAGTTTTTTTTGAAATTTAGCTTGAAGGGCTTCTTCGACCTGATGTGACAACACATCGGTTACATCCATTGAGGTGCCACAATTTGGGCATTTAATGACGTTATTATTCGACATACGAAAGGCTTATGTATACTGATGAACCAACAGACATTGGTCCTTGCTTGTTCGAAGATAGCCAAAATCATAACAGTACGTATATACTTGCCCGTTTTGATTGGCTTTCGTATGGGTGTAAAATTGAAAATTGAAGCCTTCTTCAGCTAACGTGCGCCAGTTGAGCTGCCGAATTCCTTTTGGAACATGCCGAGCTAAGATGCGGTGATTGCGCCGTAAGATGGCATTGATTTTTCGGACTTCTTCATTTTTTAGCGAATTGGTTCGGTTATTATAGGTGTTGCGGCAAAAATCGGAGCAAAATTTTTGGTCACTGCGTCCGTTCAGTTTGCAACTGCATTCTTTGCAGGTTCTGACAAGTGGTTGTGCGTTCATAACTAGAAAACTCGATTTTTTTTGATTTACGTTGAATGGGTTGATAAATTTTATAAAGTCAAGAAAATCAATAGGATAGATATTCAATGAACGGGGATAAATACATACGTAGAAGGCCCTTTTGCTCATTTTTAGGTAACGAATGAAAAAAAAGTGCGTTTCAGGTGAACCTTTCTTACGTTTTGTAGTAAAAGGTTCAGCAATTAAGTTAAAAAATGAGGCAGTTAAAAATCGCAAAACAGGTCACCAACAGAGAGACCGCATCGTTAGACAAGTATTTACAAGAGATTGGTCGGGTAGACCTAATCACCGCAGACGAGGAAGTGGAACTTGCTCGTAAAATCAAAGCCGGTGACCGTGTGGCGCTCGAGCGACTCACCAAAGCCAACTTGCGTTTTGTGGTTTCTGTGGCCAAACAATACCAAAATCAAGGTCTGGCCTTGCCCGATTTGATCAACGAAGGAAACCTTGGTTTGATCAAAGCCGCCGAGCGTTTTGACGAAACCCGTGGGTTTAAGTTCATTTCTTATGCTGTCTGGTGGATTCGTCAATCGATCTTGCAAGCATTGGCCGAGCAAGCACGTATCGTGCGTTTGCCACTTAACAAAATCGGCAACATCAACAAAATCAACCGTGCCTATTCTGAATTAGAACAAAAGTTTGAGCGTCCGCCTTCAGCAGATGAGCTTGCCGAGTTCTTGAACGTCACTCCAGAAGAAGTGAAGCAGACGCTTTCTCAGAACGGTCGTCACATTTCGATGGATGCGCCATTAATTGAAGGAGACGAATCGACTTCGACAATGTACGATGTCATGCAAGGGGACACCCTTCCAAGTCCGGAAGCAAGCTTAACACTTGAGTCGTTACGTTCAGACATTCGCCGTTCGTTGACAAGCCTGACACCGCGTGAAAGCGAAGTCATTAGCATGTTCTATGGCCTAGATGGCAAATCGCCACTTTCATTAGAAGAAATCGGTGACAAATTTGACCTCACGCGCGAGCGAGTACGTCAGATCAAAGAAAAAGCCATTCGTCGTCTGAAACACACGAACAAAAATAAAGTCCTTAAAAGCTATTTGGGCTAAACCATTCCAACGCCGGTCAGGCACACTTCCACCAAGTCCACCACTTGGCCTGCATTGGACATTGAAAGGAACCGCAAGGTTCCTTTTTTTTGTTACATCGGATCGACGTCGATACTGATGTGGATGCCTTTGTAGCGGACATTGCTGTAAAAGGCATCGATGAATTGAAGAATGCGCTGTTTGACTTTGCGGTCTGGGGCATTGCGTTCAATCTTGAGTTTGACTTCTTTTAAGTATTTGTTTTGAATGCGCTTGACAATCGGAAATTCAGGACCCAACACGCGTTCCTTAAAGACTTCACGAAGTGCGTCGGCAAAATGCTGAGCGGCTTCGGCAACCAATTCTTCTTTTTCGTGCTTGAGTGTCAATTGAATCAGTTTGTAAAAAGGCGGGTAAAAAAAGCGTGCACGCTCTTCAAGTTCGACTTCAAAAAAACCTTTGTAGTCATGTTCCATGACGCGTTCAATGACCCAATGCTCGGGTTGCATCGTCTGGATGAGAACCGTTCCACGCTTTTCTTTGCGGCCTGCGCGGCCCGCCACTTGTGCCATTAATTGAAAACTACGTTCGTAGGCCCGAAAATCGGGTCTGTTTAAGAGCATGTCGGCGTCTAGAATACCCACCAAAGAAACATGGTCAAAATCGAGTCCTTTGGTTACCATTTGGGTGCCGATCAAAACATCGATGCGGCGATTCGCAAAATCATCAATAATTTCTTCATAGGCATGCTTCGAGCGGGTGCTGTCGAGGTCCATGCGTTTGAAGATTGTATTTGGAAAGAGGAGTTGAAGTTCGTCTTCAATTTTTTCGGTTCCAAAGCCAATCATGCGCAGTCGGTTGCTTCCACAAGTCGGACAAGACCCAATGGGTGCAATGGAATAACTACAATAATGACATTTTAAGGTATTGCTGTGTTTGTGGTAAGTCAGGCTGACATCGCAGTGTTGGCAGCGTGGTGTCCAGCTACAGACTTCACAAGACCAAACCGGCGTGTACCCACGACGATTTTGAAACAAAATTACTTGCTCTTTTCGTTGTAAGGTTGTGCGCATTTGATCGAGCAAAAGCGACGAGAAATGCGAGTGCATATTTTTCAAGCGCTTCTCACGCTTGAGGTCGGCACAGATCATTTCAGGAAGTTGCAGCCCTTTGTAGCGTTCGGAAAGTTCGACAAGTTTGTATTTACCATTTATCGCATTCTGATAGGACTCCAATGAAGGTGTCGCTGAACCAAGAAGTACTTTTGCTTGGTGGGTTTTGGCAAGAACTATTGCTGCGTCGCGTGCGTTGTAGCGCGGTGAAGGGTCGTATTGCTTGAACGATGATTCGTGTTCTTCATCGACAATGACCAAGCCCAAATCAGCAAATGGTAAAAATACCGAACTGCGTGCACCAACAATAATGCGAAATCGAGAGGGGTCATTTTGCAAGACATGATTCCAGATTTCGACCCGTTCGTTTTGATTGAAACGACTGTGGTAGACGCCAACTAAATCTCCAAAATACTGCTTGAGTCGTCCAATAAGTTGGGTGGTGAGTGCAATTTCAGGAATCAAGAAAAGGACTTGTTTGCCACTGTCAAGGAAACTTTGAATCAGCTGTACGTATAATTCGGTTTTGCCCGAACCTGTTACGCCATGTAGCAAACACACATCTGTCTGGGAAAAGCCATCTTCAATTTGAGAAAGCGCTTGTTGCTGAACTTCTGTCAAGGGTTTGAACACTTCAAGTGAGGCCTGATGGCTACCAATGCGGTCTATTTGGAGTCGTTCAATTTGAAACACGCCTTGTTTTTCAAGTGTTGCAATTGCTGAAGCACTAACCTCGTATTTCAAGAGAAGCGATTTTGCCACTGCTTGGTGCAAGCCACCTGCTTCATGGGCTAATTGTAAAAATTGAAGTAAAGCTTGAACTTGTTTTTGGCTTCGAGAGCCTTGCTCGAGCGTTTCGATGTAAGCACTAAGCGTTTCTTCTTCTTGAAATACAGGGCTCAATAAAACAAACAGTTGCGTTTTAGGCGTATAGCGTTCTGTCACTTCTTCTGCACTTGCAATCAGTTTTAGTTCGAGTAATTTTTTGAGGTAAGGTTGAATGGTTTTTATCCCGAGTAATTCTGCTATTTCTTTAATGCTTAAGCGCTCACGAACTTCGAGGAGTTCTAAAATTTCAGACTCACGTTTGGCCAATTCAGGCCGCTGATGGGGAGCATCTGGGTGCAAACAAATACTTGATTCACTCGCCAATTTAAAATTGGCCGGCAAAGCGGCATTGAGTACGTCACCAATTGGCGCCATGTAATAGCTACTGATCCACTCCCAAAAAGAAAATTGGGCAGGCGTCACAATAGGGGTTTCATCAAGAAGCGATTCTAGGTACTTGGCTTGGTACAATTGCGGAACCTCGTGGTGAACCTTTGCAATAATACCTGTTATGAGTTTGTTTTTTCCGAAAGGAACTAAGGTGCGTAAGCCGGGTGCTACTGATTCATTTAATTCAAAGGGAACACGATACGTGAAGAGCTGTCGCATCGGGACAGGCAACAACACATCCACAAAAAGGGTTTCGCGTTCAGACATGAGAAAGGTATCATTGGCAGGCAAATGCTTCTTCTTGCCCTATAATGTTGTCACCAGGGTGGTTTGAGCAAAACAATAGCGTACCAGTTATTGGGCCAATGCAAAGTTCGCGTGTGCTTTTTTTGTCAATGGCTCGGATATAAGCTTGCTGAGGAGTCGTGTAGAATGGTTTGAAATAGCTGACCGTTTGGCGCGAAGAAAAGACGCCGACTACACGTTTGCCGTTGGTAACGGTCAGGTTTGTATAGATCGGTTTACTTTGGGCCAAGCCCGATGAAGGTTGGTTGACCGTCATGTAGTTGTATAATTCTTCTGCGCCTCCTGTAATAATGACGCGGATCCCGTTAAAAGTACGCTTCGTAATAGTTGGGTCTTGACTGGCGTTGCTTTTAATGAGTTCGTAAAAGGTTTTACCGACAGCCGTAAAGGTGCGCGCATCGTTGGGCTGAACGGGTGCTTCGCCAAGCTTCCAACGAAAACTTTTGACATTGCTCGTACTTCCGGAAAGTTCATTGAAGAGCACATCGAGGTGAGTGGCAACAACATAAGAATTACCGGTATTAGACACCGCAACGCCGCTAGCTATATAAGCCCCAGGATTGTCAGAAAATTTAAACGTGAAGTTTTGTGATGCAGCGGTGGTCGTGATACCGTGTACCAATTCAGTTTCGCCACTTACTTCAAAAGCCCCTCCATTAATAACGGCATTAAATCGGTAAGTTGCAGTTGGTTTTAACGAACTCAATAATGGGTTTGAAGAAGTTTGAATGGCTTCGAGTGGCCCTGTAGGTAAGGTTTTAAAATAATAGACCTTTTGTTCAGGGGCATAAAACGCGCCAGAGGTGTCTTTGTTTTGAACGATGGTATCTTGTAAAATCCAGGTGCGGGTTACTTGGCCATTTACCACCTCTGAGACTGTCGCATCGACTTGATCAAAATAACTGGAGTCGGGGATTTTTGCAAATTCAAGCGCATTTCCTGGGCCAATGAAGGCGCGGGTTATTTTAATAAAATGGATGGAATCGGCTTGGTCGAGGAGTCCATAAACGACAGCTGTTTCTTTAAAATCGCCGTCCATGTTAATTTGGTCTTCACAGGAGCTGAGCAACAGCACGAAACAGATAAGAGCGGAGAGTAGGCGAATCATAGGGTTGATTTCAAGGATAATTAAGAAAATTACTGAGGCATTGGTGCTGCTATTGAAGCACCAGCAACTGTTTTTTCAATGGCAACTAATTCCATTTCAAAGACCAAAGGTGAATAAGGTTTGATGTTTGAACCTTGAGGAGGGTTACCAGCATAAGCCAACTCTTGTGGTACAAAAAGCTTGATTTTACTTCCAACCTTCATTAGTTGGACACCTTCAGTCCAGCCAGGTATGACTTCATTGAGCCCGAAGCTGATGGCTTCACCGGCTGGTGATTGGTCAAAAATACTTCCGTCAGGATTCATGCCGATATACTTCATTTTAACACGTGCATCTCGACCTGGATTCGGACCTTTGCCTTCTTTTAAAATGAGGTATTGCAAGCCACTTGCAGTTGTTTGAACTCCTGGTTTTGTTTTATTTTGGGCCATAAAAGCTTCGCCCTCAGCCTTGAAACCAGCAGTAATTTTTTCGTACTTCTTATTCATAAGCGCTTCAAATGCCGCCATGATTTTTTTGCGGTCTTGACCTTTTAACGCTTCCGTATCTTTTTTAAGTAAGCCATCTGCAAAGCCTTTTTTTACGAAGTCGCTGTTAATGAGTTCTGTCGCATTGAGTTCTTGGAAGTAATGATCGAAGCGTTCGCGGTTGATTTTACCGACGGCAAATGAGCCGGCTTCTTTGTATTTGGCATTGAAATCTTGCCCCGTTTTACCCAGAAGCAATTCGAGTTCGCGGTAGTATTTTTTAAGTTCTGCCTCTTTGACCGGATTTTCAAAACCTGCAATCATTTGATCTTTATCAAGTTGGGTAAATGGCGCTTGTGTTAAGAAGGGTTTGGCAATCTCAACACCAAGAAGGTAGGAATAACGCTCTTTGTCGTTTGAAAAGGTTACGGTGTCGTTGCCACATGAAAAAAGAACAACAACAAGGCTAAAAATGGCTAAAAATCGCATTAGGAAATAGAAATAAGTTCGACATCAAAAATAAGAGCGCTATAAGGTTGAATCGCTCCTCCGGGGTGTGGATGTGCACCATAAGCCAATTCTTGTGGAATGCTTAAGCGGTACTTTGCTCCGGTATTCATTAGTTGGAGTGCTTCGGTCCATCCGGCAATGACTTGGTTTACGCCGAAGGTAGCGGGAGTTCCACGTTGAACTGAGCTATCGAAAATAGTACCGTCAATGAGTGTACCGTGGTAATGAACGGTGACTTGGTTGGTCGGGCCAGGTTTTGGGCCCTCGCCTTCTTGCAACACTTCGTATTGCAGCCCACTTGCAGTGGTCTTGACTTCCGAACGCTGCGCATTTGCGTCCAAGAAGGACTCACCAGCCTGTTTATTGGCTACGTATTTTTCTTCTTTTTGGGCATTCAGGTATTCTTGGATACAGGCATTGGCTTCTTCTGGGCTCAGCTGAGTTTGTTGTCCGTTAAAAATGGCGGCCATTCCGGCCATTACCTGCGTGAGGTCAAGTGAATTGAGGTCTTGTTGAGAAAGGCTTTCAGCGATGCTCATGCCGACTCCATAGGATGCTTTTTCTTTGATTGTTTGCATGAATTGGACTTAAAAACACGAAGTTAAGCATTTGTAACCAAATGCACACCCTTCCGTTAAAGCACCCAATGAAAAAAACCATCCAATTTTCATACGAACACCTCGCTTCTGATCAAGCGCTTTCTGAAAGTGATCAGCAACTTGTTCGTTCTGCGTATCTGGCTCTCGAAAATGCGTATGCGCCCTATTCTCAATTTAAAGTAGGGGCAAGTGTTTTGTTGTCGGATGGCCGCGTAGTTCTTGGTAACAATCAAGAAAACCGCGCTTACCCCTCTGGTTTGTGTGCCGAGCGCGTGGCATTATTTCATGCGGGGGCCCTGTATCCAGACCTCTCCGTAGAAGCCATATGCATTGTAGCAGCCGGAAATTTATTGGCTTCAGAATCCATCATTTCGCCGTGTGGTTCGTGCCGACAAGTCATGATCGAAACCGAAAAACGCCAGAAGGCACCAATGCGCGTCTTGTTGGTGCATGCTCAGAATGGAATATTATGCATTTCTAGTGCGGCCGATTTGCTTCCTTTTGCGTTTTAAAGTGCTATCTTTGTAGCCTTAAAGCATACAAAATGAACAGCTGGTTTACCGTTAAAGTCAAATACACCAAACAACTTGAAAATGGCACGTTCAAGCGTGTTTCAGAGCCTTATCTTCTTGCAGCCATGACCTTCACCGATGCCGAAGCGCGCATTTACGAAGAGTTAGGATCTTCGATTCGTGGCGAATTTCAAGTCACCGGAATTTCACGTACCGATTTGCAAGACATTTTTCAATACGATGATGCCGAAACCTGGTTCAAGTGTAAGGTTAGCTATGACCGAATGGACGAAGAAGGTGAAAAAGCAAAAACCGTTTCGCAAAACTTTTTAGTGAGTGCGGCCAATGTCAAAGAAGCCTACGAACGTACCGAAGAAAGTCTAGCGACACTCATGATCGATTTCAAAGTCATGGCAATTACGTATTCTCCAATTGTCGAGATTTTCCCGTACCGCGAAGAAGATGTCCAGTCTCCGGTTAAGGCGCGCAAATTTGAAGAAGAGGAAGTGGCACACACGCCAATCCGACAAGTCTTTTCAGCTGCTGGTTCAGACAACGACGATGACCTCACCGACGACGATGTTTTTTACGATGACGAAAGTGACAGCGAAATTTCAGACGAATTCAGCGACGATACCGAAGCATGAGTAATTGGCTAAAGGCATACCGAGAAAGTCATGCAGACTTCGCTAAAGACGGGACCATTGACTTCATAGGTTCTGATCCGTTTGCGGCATTTTCACGTTGGTTTGAACAAGCAGCTGCCGCCAAAGAAGTAGAGGCCAATGCCTTTGTCTTAAGTACCGTACAACACGACTTACAACCCAGCTCGCGCATCGTTTACCTCAAAGAAATGCGCCAAGAAGCGTTTGTGTTTTATACCAATTACCACAGCCATAAAGGGCAAGACATCGCTGAAAATGCGAAAGTTTCGATGTTGTTTTTTTGGCCAGGTCTCATGCGTCAAATCCGTATTGAAGGTGTTGCCACGCAAGTTCCACGTTCGGAAAGCGAGGCCTATTTTGCCAGCCGTCCGCGTGAAAGCCAATTGGGTGCTTGGGCATCGGCTCAATCTGCCGCAATGTCCAGTCGCCAACAACTCATTTCTGCCCTTGAGCAATACGACGCACAGTTCCCGTCAGAAGTACCGTGTCCGCCGCATTGGGGTGGCTATCAACTAGCGCCAAGCGCTTTCGAATTTTGGCAAGGACAAGCTTCTCGCCTTCACGAGCGCAAGTGTTTTGTGCTTGAAAACGGAAGTTGGACGGCATTGTTCAAACAACCTTAATGAAGCATTTTTTACCCAGTATCCATCAATTGAATTCGGGCGCTAAGGTCGTTTACCTTCGCGTGCCAAATCCGGTGGCACATATTGGTTTCTTTTTTGGCGCCGGTTCTCGGCACGAATTGCCCAATCAAGTTGGCTTGGCACATTTTCTCGAACATTGTTTTTTCAAAGGGACCACCTCACGTAAAGCCCATCATATTCTTTCGCGCATCGATGCCGTTGGCGGAGAGCTCAATGCCTATACGGCCAAAGAAGAAATGTGCTTGCATGCCTCTTTTTCAAAAGAGCACACCAAACGCGCCATTGATTTATTGGCTGATTTAGCTATTAATTCCGTTTTTCCGGAAAAAGAAATCGAAAAGGAAAAAGAAGTCATCCTTGATGAAATCAATTCGTACCTCGATAGCCCAAGCGATAAAATTGTCGATGATTTTGATGCAGCGATGTTTAAAAATCACCCATTAGGCAATAACATTCTTGGAACCAAAGAAAGCGTCAGTTCGTTTACTCAAGCCGATCTCATCGCCTATACCAAGCAGTATTTTACAGCCGATAACTTAGTCATTTCGTTTGTTGGCAATGTCCCTTTTACCCGACTCGAAACTTATTTAGAGACCGCTTTAGCTGCGATGCCCAAAAGTGCGAATCGTCCGGAATTTGTCCCGTTTACTGGTTCCGAAACCTTCCAAATACGCAACAAAGAAGCCAATTACCAGGCACATGCGTTAATCGGCGGAATGGCACCAAGTATCCATCAAGAAGAGCGAATCGCAATGTCTTTGCTCATCAATATCTTAGGTGGCCCGGCCTTAAATTCCCGACTCAATCTCAGCGTACGCGAAAAATACGGCTATGCTTATACCGTTGAAGCGAGTTACCAAACCTATGCCGATACAGGTTTCTGGCAAATTTACATCGGTTGCGAACCAAAAAATGTAGATCCGGCTTTAAAACTCATTGAAAAAGAACTGTTACGTTTAGCTCAAACACCACTTACGAAAAGTCAATTGAGTCAGGCAAAAAAACAATACAAAGGGCATTTAGCACTAGGGATGGATGTCAACTCGGGCCTAATGCAGGGTTTAGGCAAAAGCATGTTGGCTTTTGGTCAAATTGATACGATTGCTGAAATGCACCAATCGATCGATAAAATTAGTCCGGAAGAGATTCAGCGCTTAGCGCTGCGTTATTTTGAGCCAAGCCAGGTGTCTCGACTTATTTTTGACGTCGCTTAACGCGAACCAAATAAAGAGCTGCCTACCCTAATCAAGGTGCTTCCTGCTTCAATTGCCAATTTGTAATCACTACTCATGCCCATCGAAAGTTCACAAAACTGAGTTTCAGCTGAAAAATAGCGTTGCTTAAGTTGTTCAAAATACGACGCGAGTTGTCGAAATTCGGAATGGATTTGTTCGTCGTTTTCGGTAAAACTAGCCATTCCCATCACGCCACAAATCTGGATGTGTTGAAGTTGTGCAAATGCAGGGTCATTTAAAAGCTGTTCGGCTTCGTTCCAATCAAGCCCAAATTTACTTTCTTCTTGCGCGATGTGAAATTGCAACAACACCCCAATGACGCGCTTATTTTTTTCGGCTTGTTTGTCGATTTCTTGCAAGAGTTTGAAGCTGTCAACGGCATGGATCAGATGGACAAACGGAGCGATGTACTTGACTTTGTTCCGTTGCAAGTGTCCGATGAGGTGCCAGCGAATGTCGGCGGGTAATTGGCCTTGCTTTTCGACCATTTCTTGCACCTTATTTTCACCAAAATCGCGTTGCCCAGCGTTGTAAGCTTCTTGAATGGCAGCAGCTGGTTTGGTCTTTGAAACCGCAATTAAACGCACCTGAGTGGGCAAATCAGCAAGTAACTGGTGGATGCGTTCAGCGATCATGGATGCAATGTATAAATAGTGAGTCCGCTGCGCAATTTAGGCTCGACCCAAGTAGATTTTGGCGGCATGTTCAGATTTGCATCGGCCACATCTTTCACTTCTTTCATCGATAAACCTTGTAAAATGAAAGCGACTTCAAATTTGGCGCTGTCTACTGTTTGAACAATGCTTTCTAGCGATTCGTTGCCTGGAACAAACGCGACTTCCGTTGATGTTTTGAGGTCTGTAATGCCAAAAAAAGGGTTTAGTATCAACGCGCTTAAGATATAAGCATCTAATTTTTCGACCGGATCGGACTCATTTATCAGTGCTGCATGCGGAATAAAGGCATAACTTTTTTGCTGCAAGTAAATATGCATGCAGTGTTTGCCATCAGGCTTCCCAATCTGTGAAATTTCGCTGAGCTGCCCAATTTTTGAAAGCTTGCTCAAAAAATCGTGAGCACTAAGGCCATTAAGGGATTGCAACAAGCGGTGAAAGGGTGAAATGCGCACCTGATTTTCTGGAACGAGGTAACTTAAAAAATAAGTTGCCGCTTCAGGTAGTGCAATGCCAGCAGCTCTTTTTTGTTCGACATATCGGGCCGAAGAAGCCGATCGGTGGTGGCCATCTGCAATGTACAATGAATCAATTTCAGCAAAAAGCTGACAAATATGAGCACTGTCTTCAAGGCTAACTACCCAAAGTTCATGGGTGATGCGATCAGTGGTTGTAAATTCATATTCTGGCCGAAGCTTGCTGTAAGCATCTAAATAGGCTTGAAGCTGTGCATCTGGAGCATACGTCATTAAGACCGGTTCGGCATTGAAACCAACGATATCGAGGTAATTGGTAAAAATGTCTTCGCGGGCAGTTAGTGTTTGTTCGTGTCGTTTGACGTGCCCATTGAGGTAATCGTCGACGCTTACACCAGCAAAAAAACCTTGAACCGTAAAACCTGCTTGCGATTGGCGGTAAATGTAAAGATGTGCTTGCGCATCTTCAATCAAAATCCCATCTTGTCGAAAGGCGTCGTATTGCTCCTTGACATGTGCAAATCGCTCTGGCGAATTGGCTTTGGTTTTCTTTGCCGCGGCAAATTCAGGATTAATGATGTGTAAAAAAGTATATGGGTTGTCTTCTAATTTGGCCTTCAGTACATTTTTTTTGTACGAATAATACGGGCGAGTAGGCACCAAATGTACTTTATCGCGAATTGGGCGAACGGCTTTGAACGCTGCAATTTTTGCCATATCTAAAATTTATAACTGATTCCGAAACTAGGTAAAATAGGGAACTGGTAGATGATCGCAGAAGTCACGCGATTGACATAGAATATGTTCTTGCGATTGTATACATTGGTAATACCCGCTACGAGTTCAAGATTGTTTTTGTTTTTCGTGACGATGCTGTGCTTAAGCGTGATGTCAAGTCGGTGGTAGTAGGGTAAGCGCTGTGAATTGAAGGCACCCAACATGGTCGAGATGTTACTCGGATTATTTGTCACGTAGTCGGTAGTGACGCCATTTGAAAAGTTTTCTTGTTGGTAATAACCGGCAGTTGGCGTAAATGGCAGGCCAGAACCTAAATTCCAGCGCACATTTAATTCTGTTTTTTTCTTCTCACCGAAGGTATACGAAGCAACCACATTCACATTATGACGACGGTCAAAAACAGGGAAATAGGAATTAAAACCATCCCAACGTGTATTGTGACCTAATGAATAAACGGCCCAAAAGAAAATGCGATCTTTGGCATATTTTGCTAAGAAATCGACACCATACGATTGCCCTGATTCAATGATAAAATCTTTTTTGAACACCGCATCAATCAATTCAAACTGAGCGACATCTGCATATAATTTGTTTTGATTGATGTTGCTGAGTTGTGAAAAATACTTGTAGTAGCCTTCCAAATTGATGCTCCAGAATTTGTTTAAGTCGTATTCTGCACCAATAATGGCATGCCAGGCGTATTGCAAGCCATTTTTTACATTTTTTACCTGCTGGTATTCGTTGATGAATTGGCTTTGAACATTTGTAGGTGCTGATAACAAGCCATTGAACAAATTGACCACATCCTTATCGGAGGATGCTGAGGTAAAGTTTTGAGAATAACGGCCCCCAGAAAATTTCAATCTAAAATTGTCGGTCGCATTGTATTTAAGTCCCAAGCGTGGTTCAATCGAAACGGTGTTTAAAGAGGCATAGACTTGCATGCGCATTCCTCCTTGATAGACCCATCGTGGACCCGCATGGCGAAAATTGACATATGAACCAATTTCCGTGGTAAAGTTTTCGTCTTCAATTTTTCGACCAGCCTCGTTGTAGGTAACAAATTGGGTACTAAAGCCACTGATGTTAAAACCGTAATCAAGTTCAGATTCGTTTTTTTGATACACACTAAAATCAAAGCCAAGATCGAAACCACCAATTTTAGAGAAGCGTGCTTCTTGTTGTGCTTCTTGGAAAGTGGTTTGGTAATTACTTCCGTTAACATGCCCACGGATAAAAATAGGTGAGCCACTTGGGACTAATAAGAAATTGATGCCACCACCCGCTGCTTTCCAGTTGAGGTCAGCGATAGCGTAATTAACAGAGTCTTGATTGTGAAAACCAAAGGCGCTTACTTTTGAACCACCGTCGCCATTGAAGGTCACTTTTCCGTATAAATCGGTGAAATTAAACGGCAAGCCACGTCCGTCATTGATGCCCGGATAAAGTGATTTACTAGTGTAATCGAGTAGGGAATGTTTGGAGGTCAATAAATAAGATCCTGGCGCCAAACCGGCTTTGTTTTTTTTACCAAGCGGCCCTTCCAAAACCGCTTTTGCCATAAATGGCGAAACAGATAGTTTGCCAGCAAATTTACTACGGTTTCCATCGCGATACGTGATGTCCATTACGGAAGAGATGCGCCCGCCGTACTTTGATTCAAAACCTCCAGTATAAATGTCGACAGACTTTACCACTTCTGTTTCAAAAATAGAATAGAAGCCAATGGAATGGAATGGATTGTAAATAGTCATGCCATCGAGCAATACTTTGTTCTGAATCGGCGTTCCACCACGCACATACAATTGGCCTCCTTGGTCACCGGTTGTAACCACTCCAGGCGTGACACTCATGGCACCTACCACATCGCTTTCGGCTCCATACATCGGGATTTTTTCAACTGTTGCTTTGTCCATTTTAACTTCAGACATGCCGATTTCAGTTCGTTTTACTTTGGATTCTGCGGTAACCACAAAGGTTTTAGTCTCCATTACATTCAGGCTCAAGTTCCAGTCATCAACATCGTAAATCTTTTTGGATTCGACCATGGTGACATTGTAAAAAGAGCGCATGTACTTACCTTTTTCGACACGTAAAATATAGTTTCCGTAGGCCAATTTAGGTACCGAGAAAAACCCGGAAAGATTGGTGTATCCGACAGCAACAGGCGTACTGTCTTGCTTTAAAACCTTGATGCGGATGTCACTGATGGGTTCGCCATTTGATGAATCGTGCAAAAAACCACGAATGGTATAATCCTGAGCAGAAACCAAAAAGGATGCTGCAAAAATGCAAAAGAAGAAGAAGTGTCTAAGCATGCGTTCAGATAAGAGTTCCCGAAGTTAAGGAATTGTTTTGATTTCTGAATGCTCTTCTTACTCGATGATAATTTTTTGAATAGCAGTTCCTTGTGTAGCTGAAAGCTGAATCCAATAGCTGCCTGCAGCAAGCTTAGGAAGGGAAATAACTTGTAATGTTTGTTCGAGTACTTGGGTCAGGATGCAATTCCCAACGAGATCAAACAGCTTGATAGTGGCATTCATTGGAAAATGACAGCGAATATTCACTTGTTCTTGAGCTGGATTCGGCGAAATTTCAAAAAATAGGGTTGCTTCTGAAATAGCAGCAGGTACATCGGAAGGGCAGGTACTTGTGCGTTCGATTCCTGTGAGTTGCTGCTGAATAAATGTGATGTAACAGCTGCCGACATCTTTAAGAAAATAACAAAGCCAGTCAAGCGTTTGTGCCTCGGTTAAACTGTGTTGTTGGGCACGAGTTAGGCTAATGCCAGTGGAGCTCGTACTTTCCCCAAAATCACAATTAAAATTGGGGTTCGCAAAATAGCAATGGCCACCGCCAAGTAAGTTTGCAAAGGTTTTACAGGTGCTTGAAAGCGCATTGTAAATGGGCCAATGATGTTGGTTGGGTGGTGTCACACCGTCGTTGCTTCCGGATAAAATGAGTGCGGGAACCGTGACAGCGCTTGCAGCCGTAATTGCACTTGGGGTGGTTTCAGCCGGTGCCAGCCCTACATACGCATCAAATACGCCACTTTGTGCTGCCAAAACCGCAGCGCCTCCGCCCATCGAATGGCCCATAACTGCTGCTTTTGAAAGGAGTGCATTGTAAAAAAACGAATTAGGGTTGGCGGCTTCAGAAGCCATTTTTTGGCGCACAACAACTAAATCTTGTGCAAAATCACCATGGCTAGGAGAGGGGATGAGGCTGCCTTCTGTACGCGGAAAAACGAGGATGTATCCTTGTGGTACGTAACTTTCCCAAATATTCAAGTATGCGTCCCAACTCATGGCGAAGCCATGTCCGAAAACAAGTAAGGGGTATTGTCCGGCAAGAAGCGGGGTATTGTCTCCGGCGGCCGTTGCAGGGTAATATACTTCGGTTTGAATTTGCCGACCTGGGCCGCCGCCACTCCCAAAACCGCCAGTACGTGAAGGGTCATTGAAGGTGATGGTTTTGTGGCCGATGGCACTTCCTTGTGCCCAAACAGGGCTTCCGATAAACAGAATAAGTAGGACAAGACATTTCATTGGTTAAAGAAACAAAAAAATAGGCAGCTTGTTTAGATTTCTGTCGTGTTTCCCCAACGATTGCGGTCCAAGCTTCGGTATTGAATGGCTTCGGCTAAATGTGCGAGTTGGATGGCATCTGATAAAGCGAGGTCTGCGATCGTGCGTGCTACTTTTAAAATGCGGTCATACGCACGGGCCGATAAATTCAGTTGTTTCATGGCTAACTGAAGGAGGTCTTGACTTTTTGTATCAAGTTGGCAATGGGTCTGGACTAATTTACGGCTCATTTGTGCATTTGCATAAACACCGCTGTGTGTTTGATAGCGTTGTTGCTGAAGGCAACGTGCGGCAATAATGCGCTCTCGAATACTTTTGCTACTTTCAGCCTGTTGGTTTTGATTAAGCTCGCTAAACTTGACGGGTGTCACTTCAATATGCATATCGATGCGATCGAGCAGAGGACCTGAAATCCGATTGTGGTAGCGCTGGATGGCATTTGGATGGCAATTGCAGTTTTTTTCGGGGTGATTAAAATAGCCGCAGGGACAAGGATTCATGGCTGCAACTAACATAAAACTGGCCGGAAAATCAACCGAAAATCGCGCTCTGGAAATGTTTACCATGCGATCTTCAAGCGGTTGGCGCATGACTTCTAAAACATGACGTTTGTACTCAGGCAATTCATCAAGAAACAAGACACCATTATGGGCCAATGAGATTTCACCGGGTTGGGGATATGCCCCCCCTCCGATCAAGCCAATATCAGAAATGGTGTGATGCGGTTTTCGGAATGGCCGTTGGGTCACGAGCCCCGATTTTTCTCGAATTTTGCCCGCAACACTGTGGATTTTTGTCGTTTCGAGCGCTTCGTGCAGGTTTAGCGGTGGTAAAATACTAGCTAAGCGTTTGGCCAACATCGATTTTCCGGATCCAGGGGCTCCAATCAAAATGATGTTGTGCGAACCTGCCGCCGCAATTTCAAGGGCACGTTTGACATGAATTTGCCCTTTTACATCTTGAAAATCATGTTGTGTTTCTGCCGATAATGCTTCAAAATCGGCTAATGCGGCCACATGTGCGGGCTCACGCTTACTTTTCCCATTTAAAAAGTCGATGACTTCCAAGATATTTTCAAAGCCATAAACGTCCAAGCCTTCTACGACCGCAGCTTCTTCTTCATTTGCTTTCGGGACAATCAGGCCATTAAACCCTTCTTCTTTGGCTTGTAACGCAATTGCAAGTATCCCTTTGGTGGCTTGCAAGCTGCCATCTAAAGAGAGTTCGCCAAGCAATTGAAACTTTGACAAACGCGCTGGGTTTACTTGATTTGATACTCCTAAAATACCAATAGCTATGGGTAAATCGAAAACGGAACCTTCTTTTCGGATGTCGGCAGGGGCTAAATTGATGGTGATTTCTTTGCCCGGAAAGTGCAATTTATTGTTGCGAAACGCTGCTTTTATGCGTTGATGGCTTTCACGCACGGCACTATCGGGCAAGCCGACTAAATGAAAGTTGATTCCAGTATCGACATTGACTTCGATTTGAATGGTGGTAGCGCTAATTCCAACAACAGCACTAGAATAGGTTTTGACGAGCATAATAGACTATTAAAAATTCAAAATTCCTCATTTAATCGGCAATTTGAATCAGGGAATACACGGATTTAACGCCTCAATAAAAATTGAAAAAAGGTGATGAAAGTCACTAATTAACTAAATGGAAGGCCTTACATTTGATGCAGTTATAGCGCCATGAAATACATCCTATTTTTCAGTTCCACTCTCTTTTTGTTTGCTTGCTCTGAACAGCAACAAAGTATCGCGATTAAACGTGCCCAAATCGTCGAGTCTGTCTATGCCAGTGCTCGGGTAGAGCCACTTAATGCGTATAAAGTCAATGCCTCGATCGGCGGTTATTTGGAGCAGTTATTGATCCAAGAAGGTACGCTTGTAAAGAGCGGTCAGTTGTTGGCAGTTTTGTCGAATCAACCGGTGCTATTGGCCCAACGAAACGCAGCTCTTGGTTTAGAATCTGCGCAAGATCAATTAGATGGCAAAAACAATTTGTTAGAAGAATTGCAATTGAGTTTGGGGTCTGCCCGTGCAAAAATGCGCCTCGATTCGCTGAATGCCAAACGCATGAAAGCACTTTATAATCAGCAAGCGTGTTCGGCCTCTGAATTCGAAGCCGCATCGTTGCAATTTCAGACAAGTAGAAACAACGTACTGAGTTTGCAAAATCAGTTGGCACGTCGCATAAAAGAGTTACGCAATCAAGTGGCCCAAACACGAAATAACTTAAGTGCTTCGGCTTCTCGGAGTGCTGATTTTGAAATCCGTTCAAATCAGAATGGAAAAATATATCAACTTACCAAAGAACGCGGCGAATTGGTTTCGATGCAAGAACCGATTGCCATAATTGGCGATGCCAAGGTTTTTGTTCTGAAGCTTTTGGTTGATGAAGTCGATATTTCTAAAATTGAATTGGGTCAGAAAGTGAGTGTGCATTTAGAAGCCTTTCCAAATCAAGTATTTCATGCAAAGGTTACAAAGATTGCTCCTAAAATGGATGAGCGTTCGCAGACTTTTGAAATTGAAGCCCAGTTTTTAAAGCAACCAGGTCAGTTATATATGGGCTTGTCTGGAGAAGCAAATATTGTCATTGAAGAAAAGAAAAACGCTTTGTTGGTTCCGATTGCTTATTTATTGCCGGGTAATTATGTACAAACCACCAACGGAAAAGTACATGTACGAACAGGGCTTTCTAACTGGGAATACGTCGAAATCCTAGATGGACTTACCGAAAAATCACGATTGGTTAAGCCTGAATAACATGTCGTTTCGCCTCATCTTTCAGATTGCAAAAGCGCACCTCTTAACGCGCAAAAAACAAAGCATCATTGCCGCAATGGGTGTGATGTTTGGTATTGGTACCTATATCATCATGATGAGTTTTATGAATGGACTCAATGGCCTGCTCGATAACCTCATTTTAAACCGCACGCCACACATCCATTTATACAACGAGATCAAACCCAATGAAAATCAGGCGCTATTGATTGATCCAGCTTATAAAGGTCAGCAAATCATGATTCATAGTGTGAAGCCAAAAAACGTGCAATTGAACATTCATAATGCGTTACCACTGATGCAACATTTGATGCGTTTGCCAGAAGTAAAGGGTGTTACGCCTCAGGTAAAAGCACAAAGTTTCTATTTGGGTGGAGCGACGCAATTGACGGGCTTATTAATGGGGGTCGATATTTTAAAAGAGCAAGCACTTTACGACATTGATCAGTATATTGTGCAGGGCAGTGTCATCGACCTGAGCCGAACTGCTAATGGAATTTTATTGGGAGCTGGAGTGGCCCAAAAACTCGCCTTGCAAGTGGGCGATTTTGTACAAATTAGTACCAAAACAGGCGATATTCTGAATTTAAAAATTGTGGGTTTGTACCAAAGTGGAATGGCAGAAATTGACAACGTTCAGAGTTATGTCAATATCCAATTGGCCCAACGGATTTTAAATGTCAGTGAAGATTTCATTAGCGACATCAATGTCAAGTTATTCGACATGCAAAAGGCGCCTGCGCTAGCCAAACGAATGGCTGCTCAGTACCACATAACCGCAACAGATATTCAGACCGCCAATGCGCAATTCGAAACAGGATCTTCAATTCGCACCATGATTTCTTATGCGGTATCTATTACTTTACTTATTGTTGCAGGTTTCGGAATTTATAACATTCTTAACATGCTGATTTTTGAAAAAATGAACGATATCGCCATTTTAAAAGCAGTTGGATTTTCTGGAAAGGATGTGAAGTACATTTTCATTAGCCAGGCGATGCTTATTGGTTTTGTAGGAGGTATCATTGGTTTGTTGTTGGGTTTTTCAGTTTCGGTGATCATTGACAACACGCCATTTGAAACAGCAGCATTACCAACCATTAAAACCTTCCCAATTGTATACCGTCCGATCTATTATATAATTGGCGTCAGTTTTTCGTTAATTGCTACGTTTTTTGCGGGTTATTTTCCATCGCGTAAAGCAGAGAAAATGGATCCAGTAGATATCATCAGAGGTCAATAATATGCAGCCAGTACTCGAAGCCAAACAGATTACAAAAGTTTTTCGCTCTCCCGACGAAATTCAAGTGCTAAAAGGCATCAGCTTTTCGGTCGATAAAGGTGAATTTGTTTCCATCCAAGGAAAGTCAGGTTGTGGTAAATCGACACTCCTTTATATTTTGTCGACCATGGACACCGATTATACTGGCGAGCTCTTTATTGACAATCAGTTGGTTACAGGTCAAGATCACACGCATTTGGCGCATATTCGCAATGAGAAAATTGGTTTTGTTTTTCAGTTCCACTACTTATTACCCGAATTTTCTGTCATCGAAAATGTGATGCTTCCAGCCAAAAAACTGGCTCGTAAAAGTTTGCAAGAAATCGAACACGATGCTTATGAAAAATTAAAGTTACTAGGCATCCAAGACCAAGCGCTCAAATTATCGACGCAGCTTTCTGGAGGTCAAAAGCAGCGCGTAGCTATTGCACGCGCCCTGATCAATCAACCCAGTATCATTATGGGCGATGAGCCAACCGGTAATTTAGACAGCCGCAATGCCGATTTGGTATTCTCTATTTTTAGAGAATTAGCCACTAGTTTTCAGATGTCTTTATTGATCGTGACCCACGACGATGATTTTGCCCGTAAGACTGACCGTATCATTAATATGGGCGATGGTCAGATTATCTATTAATTAGTTCTTCACGAGTCGAGTCACTTGATGACCGTCTATTTGCAATAAGTAAATTCCTTGTGGCAACGAATTTAAATCGACCTGATGCGTGCATTCTTGATCTGCAAAGTGTGCTTCAGCAACACGCCGTCCTTCTAAATTATAGACTTGAATTTCATTTACAACACCTCGAATTTGGATCGATTCCTGAAATGGATTTGGATAAACGCCCATCGAATTTATTTCATATTGCTGCAGTGCTGCAGTTACGCAAGAGCCCGCATAATAAGCACTTACTCCATAATAAAATTGAGCGATGCATGCATTTTGATACGTCACAGAATCACAACCGCAAACCGGGTCAAGAACTGTTAGGCAACAAATCGAAACATCAATTTGCGAAGAATCGATGCAACTAAGCCAAACTGTGGTGTCGTTTGTATTTTTAATAGGCCAATCTTGCGCTTGGGTAATTATTGATAAAGAGAGCATTAAAAAAAGGAATAGCTTTTTCATTTCAATTCATCTATGCTATTAGTTTCCCAAAATCTTTTCAACGGAAGCACAAACCGAGGCAATCACTTTTGAAACGTCGTCATCTGAAAGGTTAAAGTAAATCGGTAAAGAAATTTCTGCTGCGTAATGTGCATATGCATTCGGAACATCTTCGATCCGGTAGCCCATACTTTTGTAGGCTGTCAGTAATGGCAAGGGCTGAAAATGCACATTAACGGAAACCTCTTGCTCAAAAATTTCATGCATAATTGCATCGCGTTGGGCTTCGGTACAGTTGGCAATACGCAATTGATACAAATGGTATGAGCTTTCTGTTGAGGTTGTTTTTGAAAGCGGTAAAATGGCCCATTTTGTAGTGCCAAAAGCAGCATCGTATTGCGCATAAATCGCTTTTCTGCGGTTCAAATTTTCGGCATACCGTTCCAATTCGATGAGTCCGATAGCTGCCTGAATATCGGTCATGTTGCATTTAAAACCCGGTTCAATTACATCGTAGCGCCAGGCCCCTTTTTGTGTTTTTGCTAAGGCATCTTTTGATTGTCCGTGCAAAATCTTTATGCAAAATTCTGCATAAATGGCATCGGCATCAAAGGGTTCTGGTAATTGAAAACAGATGGCGCCGCCTTCTGCTGTGGTTAAATTTTTGACCGCATGAAAGGAAAATACCGTGATATCGGCTAAACTACCGACACGTTTGCCGTTTAATGTCGCACCAAAACTATGAGCGGCATCGGCAGCAATTAAAATACGGCCCAATTGTTTCTGGAGTTCGTTTGTTGCTTGAAATTGCGTTTTGTTGGCTTCGACAAGTGCCATAAGTGCTTCGTAATCACAAGGAAAACCCCCGATGTCTACCGGCATAATGACTTTTGTGCGTGGTGTAATGGCTTTTGCGATGGCGTCGATTGAGACATTAAACGTGCAGGGATCGCAATCAACGAGCACTGGAGTTGCGCCGGTATGTAACACCACATTGGCACTAGCACAGTAAGTATAGGCGGGCAAAATGACTTCGTCGCCGGGTCCGATTCCCCACCAGCGCAACACGACTTCCATTCCTGCGGTCCAGGAACTAACCGCAACGGTACGCTGACACCCGCAATAGGCACTGATTTCTTGTTCGAAGCGTTTGGTGCGTGGCCCGGTTGTAATCCAGCCGCTTTTGAGCGCTTCGCTCACTTCATCAATAACACGTTGATCAATTCGAGGGGGTGAAAATGGAATCATGTTACGAAGTTAGTATTTTTGTGCATGCATGCATCGACACAACCACACGCCTATGTTTCATTTTTGCGCGGAATCAATGTCGGTGGCCACCGCAAGATCCCGATGGCTGCTTTGCGTGAATTATGTCAACAATTGGGTTTATTTAAGGCTCAAACCTATATTCAATCTGGCAATCTCGTTTTTCAATCTGCCCTTAGCGCAAACGAATGTTCGGTCTTGTTAGAACAGGCAATTTTACAAGCATTTGACTTCGAGGTACCGGTAATAACTTTTTCAAAAATCGATTTCGAAAAAGTACTTTCCGAACAACCTTTTGGAACCACAGAACTTGTACATGTTCACCTTACTTTATTGGCTAAAGAAACTGCAGTGAAATTGCCGCTCGACACCTTGGATTTAAGGCAAAACAAAGTCATTCAAAAAGCGGGTGTGATTTATTTGTATTGCCCTGATGGTTACAGTAATTGCAAAGTGACAAACGAGTGGATTGAACGAAAATTAGCGTGTAAAGCGAGTACACGCAATTTAAAAACACTCCATCACTTACAAAGCATGCTCGAAAGCTGCTCATAAAATTGGGCTGCAATCACATCTCGGTTAAAGTGCTGACGCACATATTGGCGCGCATTTTTTCCGTACAGAGCCACTTGTTCGGGCTCAGCGAGCATCGATTCAATGCATTGCACTAAGGCACTCACGTTTTCGGGTTCAAAATACCAGCCTGCTTGAGCACGTTCGATAAAATGCATGCGTGCTTCGCCATCGACTCCTAATAACAAAGGAACTTCCATAGAGAGTGCCTCAAAAACTTTTGAGGGAATCGCACCTTCAAATAAAGGGAGTTTTCGGAGTGGCACGAGGGCAACATCTATTGCCTTTAAAATTGTTGGCATTTGATCTTTCTGGACTGGCTCAAGAAAATGAACATTCGTCAGTTTCAAATCAGCTTTTAGCTGAAGTAAACGATCTTTTTCTGGGCCAGCGCCTTGCAGTATAAACTGTACTTTTGGTGTGTTTTCGAGTTGCTTTGCAGCATGTAATATGACATCGAGTCCTTGGGCATAACCTAAGATGCCTCCATAAAAAAACAAGAGCTCTTCTTGCGCAAAACCTTTCGATTCGCGCCAATCACCGGCATCAATTTGAGCGGGATCGTAATACGTACAATTGACGCCATTTGGTAACCAATAAACAGCCTTTGTTGGAAAGCGTCTCTGAATATCAGCGACGATGCCTTGTGTCTGGCCACTAACAAATGCGGCCTTTTGATAACAACGTGCCTCGAGCCGATACGCAAGATTTAAAAATAGTCTGTTCTGAACAATGCCCAATTTTTCGGCACTTTCTGGCCACAAATCACTGACATTAAAAATAAGTTTGGCGTTCAATTTTTTGGCCAATGCCATGGCACTGTAGCCTAAAAAAAGGGGCGGACTTTCAACAAGTAAAAAATCGACATCTTTTAACGTTCGACCTCGCCAATACGAACTCCAGACAAAACTAAAATAAGTGAGCAGTCGGGCGAAAATGCCTTTTGATTTTGAAACATAAATCCAAGAGCGGTGCACCGCAATGCCATCAATATGTTCTTCTCGACCTTTGCCATTTCGATACGCATCCATAATTTCCATTTTCGGGTAATTTGGAAGCGCGGTCAGTACCTCGACTTGTACACCTTTGTCTTGCAGGCGAACGGCAAGCTCATGCAAGCGATTTTGAGGTGCGCCAATCTCTGGTGGATAATACTGTGTTAAAATCAGGAGTTTCATTCTTCAGGCGCTAAAATAGGGGTAGACAAGGCAAGTAACCAACAACTAAAAAAGACGATTCCGGATTCGCGGTAGAGCATACTTTCGAAACTGCAAAAGAGCCCAAAAATGGCTAAAAAAAGTAGCGAATGTGACGCTACTTGACGGCGGTAATTCACAACAAGTTGGCCAAGAAGTGTTAAAAACAGCGCCAAACCGAGCCACCCGATTTCGTTCCAAACTTGCAAGTACTGATTGTGGGGATTGAATTCTTTTTTAGCCTGTTCGGGATACCCCCATTGGGTCAGTTTTTTTGTAAATGCGGGTTCGAGGCCTCCAACACCTGTTCCAAAAGGTTGTTGCCATCCGATTTCTGTAGCGGCAGTCCATAATATTAATCGGACTTCATTTCCTTGAAGGGGCTCTTGACGGTGGCGCACAAAAAAAGCAGGATTGTTTAAAAAAGTGCGCGTAAATTGAGCTGCATTGCTTGCATCGGCCCGAATTTCTGAACTTTGCCCAATGCCAAGCATACCGAAAACGCCCATTCCGAATGCTATTACCATGCTTTTTAGGAGACCTATTTTTTTAAGGAGTCGTTGGGTGGCGAACACAAAAAAGATGCAAAGTAGCCCAAGTATTCCGGCCAAACTACCTAAATGAAGATGAATGTAGGCAAAGAGCGCAATCAAGCCCCATGAAATCCATCGGGGTTTAGATTCGAACCACGCTATTTTTTTATAAAGTAAGCCAATGATGGCAAACAACAAAAAGGCGGAGAAATAACTGGGGTGGTGTACCTGCGAAAAATAGGTAGTGCTAAAGCAACGCACACTTGTCCCGAGACTGAGCTGACACTGGATGGCATCGTAAAAAGCAATGCCAATTAAGACAATGCAAGCCAGCAAATGACTCAGCCACATTTGAGCAATGGGTAGTGGATTTTTCCAGCGAAAAGCAAACAAAAGCGGAAATGCCAAAAGGGCTAATTTTCGTTCGATGGCAGCAGGGTCTGGCTCCTGAGCCCAGGTTAACGAAAGTACATACAGAAAAAAGAAAGATGACCAAGCGATCAGTTGTTTGGAAACGACAAACTGATTTTGTTTCTGAATACGTCCGATAAGTGCAAGCACTAAAAGAACAATGAGAAAGGGACCAGCCAATTCTTTGAGCAAGAGCCAAGATCCGCAAAAGGCAACGAGTGTCCATTTAAAGTACTTTTCACTTTTCATGGGCGTAGGATTTGCAAGTAAAAAGCACTGAGTTTGGCGGCTTCGTGGTCCCAATTGAATGCATTTTCAAACGTGCTACGTGCTGCTTTTGCAGCAGTTAGGCAGCGTTCAGGATCGTTGACAAACGCATTGAGTTCGTGCGCAATTTCAGCTTCATTTTCGGGATCTACAAAGCGGGCACACTGGCTATTTTCGATCAATTGGCGGTATAGCGGAAAGTCACTCGCAATGACGGCGCATCCGCCCGCCATGTATTCGAATAATTTAATCGGATAGGCTTCCATGTAGCTTGGTGTGGGATGCAACGTGACAAGACCAACGCTACATTGCGCCAAAATTTGTTGGATGTGTTGCCGGTCTACGTGTCCATGAAAAACAACTTTTTTCCAAGCGCTTGAAGATTCGAGTTCGGCCTGAAGTAATGGATCGTCGAATGAACCAGCCAAATGCAAGGTGCCATTGACATATTTCATGGCCATGACCACCTCACGGATTCCTCTTGAAGCATACAAGCCACCAATGTAACAAAAATGAGTTGGTTTTTTTGAGCTCCAGTCAACTTCTTTGAACTCGGAGGGCAAGGGAAAGTTAGCGACCAAACAAACGGCCGAATGGTAGGTTTCAAAACGTGCGCAGATGCCAGGAGTTACCGAAATAATGCCGTCTAATTGTCGGGCTTTTCTCTTTTCGTACCACGTGTAGGCTAGCGAAATGCTTTTGCGAAAGACCCACGGGATCCAGTGCTTGTCCATGATTTGCTTGGGCACATCTTCATGAGAATCAAATACGACCTTAGCACCCGTCTGCCTCAAGGCCGGGACGATGCGCAGCAGCTCAGGATCGTGCAGGTGGTAGAGATCGGCTTTAAGGGCAAGTGCTTCTTTTAACACGCGATCCACGGTTTGTTTCATGCGGATGCGTCTGTTTTGTGTTTCTGCTTTAAAACTATGAACATGAACACCGTTGAGTTGACCTGTATTTCCATTTGGCACCACCAAATGCATGTCAAAATCAGGGGCTAAACCGCACGCCATTTTGTGAAAAATGCGAATGTCATCGGGACGGTGCACGCTCGTGAGGTGGCAAATACGTATGGATTTATTCATGTACGATTTCGGTTGGTTTGTTCAGGACTAACAAAAGTACAATTAAGGACCATCCGCCACTCATGAGAAGGGTCAGTAAAGATCCTGAACTCAACAAAAATATCGGAAATAGTTGCAATGAAAAGGCCATTTTGGCATCGCTTACCACCTGAACTTTGTTGATAAACACCAAAAAAAGCGCCAAAAATGCCGCTGAAATAAAAAGACCGAGATAGCCAAAATTGGCGTAGCCGCGCATAAAATGCGCCACATTCACACTTCCTTGAATTCCTTTTTTGGCATATTCAGGATAAAAAACCGGGTACAGTTCGAGTGCGTAATCGTGTTGTTTTTGCTGGCTAATTTTGCAATAAAGGTTCATGTCGGTACCCCATAAGTAGGGTTTGTCTTTAGGCACATGTTTAAACCACTCACTGACCATTTTACCCGGTATAATGGCAATTCGCTGTGCCAAACCTTCCGATACCTGATGCGAAGTACTTTTTGCTGGTTTATCGGTATTCAAATCATTTATTCCGCCATGTAATTGTGGGTTATTGGCCACCAAAGAAAGCCCAAAAACCAAACACATGGCGCCAAAGCTTAATGCAGCAGCGCCAACTCTTCGCTGCAAAAGGCTATAAATCAATAATGGAAAACCGATCCAAAGAATGAGGCTTTTTTGCAACAAACACAAGGCATAAAATGCGGCAACGATTCCGATCACGATTACTTTTTTGTAGGCTTTTTGATGGGCAAAATAGACCAAGCTAAACGGAAGCATACAACGGATGGTCCAGGTACTCATGTAAGTCATCCAGCGTGGGCTATTGGCACCAATTGCCTTGCGAAGTTGATTGGCTTCTGATAAGCGCATGCTTTGCCAAGCTTCGACAAACGGGATTTGCTTTAAAAAATAAAGGTGTAAGACGATTGTTAGGCCTGAAAAAATCAGTAGGTAAGGACTTAAGTTTTTCTGCGGAAGCGTTGGTAACGCGATGTTCTTGAATTGCCGAAAACTGATAACATACAGGCAAACAAAAGGCACAAAAAAGAGAAAGAAAAGCGGAAGTGCGTATGTGCGGCCACTTTCATGAATGAGGCCGATTTGTATTAGGCCATAGACTAGTAAGTAGGTGCTAAAATAAGCGTGATTCAGTATAACTTTTTTTAGTGCGTGCATCATCCTCTTTTGTTTTCGTACTGCCAAACAACCGCATAAATTAGTCCGTAATAAACGGCATAGGCGATCAAATCGATCACACAATAGCGCCCAACAAATTCAAACATGTCCTTTCCAGGATGCAGATACAAATAAAGCATGGCGCCAAAATACAAGATTTGCCAAAAGGCACTAAAACGGACTTCTTTTAGTGCGACAAGTGTCGAACTTAAGGGCGAAACGACAAATTTAAGACTCTGACCAAAAACCAAAATGGCGGTCAGTTGACCTGCAAGTTCCCATTGTTGGCCAAATGCAAATTGAAAAAGTGGTCCGGCAAAAAAATACAAAATGGTGGCAAGCGGCAAACTCAGGGCGAGTAAACCAAAACTCACTTTTTTTAAGTCAGAAATAATGGAAGCTTTGGCACGAATTTTTTCTGCTTGGTGCTGTAAATACACTTGTGAGAGCGCAATCGAAATAAGCGCCATGGGCAATGAAAGCACCATTCTGCTGAGGTCAAATTGCCCTGTTTCGGCTTTTCCGAAAACGGCATTGACAATAAATACCGGAAGGGTCAGGCTAATGGTATTTAAAAAAGAGGGAAGGGCATGAAAAACCGGAAATTGCCAATGCGACTGCAATGATTGTTTGATTTCAGTGAAGTTCCAACTGAAGCGAAATCCTTCGTGCTTGGCTTGCCGATAGCCGCCAAAGAAATTGACAACATCGCCCATGAGGTTTCCAAGTAGCAAGCCACTCGAATACTTGCCAAGGCCGGTACTACTTTGCACAAGAGCTTCGGCACCTCGTCTGTAAACTTTGTTGCGCGCCGATGCTTTATACGCTTTTTTTCGGATGAGGTAATAATTGAAACACTGAAAACTACTAACAAAAAAAACACTAATAGGTAAAAAATGCAAGTACCAACTTTCAGTTGCATTCAATTCAAAGTAAGAACCTATTCGTCCTTTATTGAAAAAAATAAAAGCGAAACAAACAATGGAGAAGACTGCACTAATCCAGACAGCTCCGCTGACAATGGAGCGCGCTTCTTGATCTTTTTCAGGCAATACCACCGCACTTTCGTACTTCAGATTGGCAATGGCTACCAGCATACCAACGGCGGTAATATATAAAGCAGCAGTTCCAAATGCTTCGGCGCTGAACATTCTTCTGAGCAAAGGCTGAAAAAGGATTGGAATGAGTTGCGCAAAGACAGTACCGAGTATGAGCGTACTCGAATTTCGGAGTAAATCGGATTGTTTTAAGCGTTGAAGAAAAGTTGAAATCATAAGTGGGCTCGTGTTACAAAGATAATCAAATCAAAATGCTGCGATTTTTACCTTCAAGTGAGAGAGGTAGCGTATATTTGTGAAAATTCTACACACATGAAAAACGTCGCAGTTATTGGTGCAGGCACCATGGGAAATGGCATCGCTCACGTCTTTGCTCAATTTGGTTACACCGTCAATTTAATCGATGTTTCTGATGCCGCACTCGAACGCGCTATTGGAACGATTACTAAAAATCTTGACCGTCAGGTAAGCAAAGGAAGTTTAAGTGAAGATCAAAAAGCAGCAACGCTAGCCAACCTTAGTACCTATACTTCAATGGCAGAAGGGGTGAAAGGTGTAGAATTGGTCGTCGAGGCGGCTACTGAAAATGTAGACCTCAAACTCAAGATATTCAAAGAACTAGATGCGTTAACGGCTCCAGAAGTAATTTTGGCAAGTAATACCTCTTCTATTTCAATTACGAAAATTGCAGCGGTTACCACGCGTCCAGAAAAAGTGATTGGAATGCACTTCATGAATCCGGTTCCTGTCATGAAATTAGTCGAGATTATTCGTGGCTATTCGACCTCCGATGAAGTGACGCAACTCATTATGGAAACTTCGCGAAGTTTGTCAAAGGTACCGGTCGAAGTCAATGACTATCCTGGCTTTGTGGCCAATCGTATTTTAATGCCAATGATTAACGAAGCCATCTACACCTTGTTTGAAGGCGTTGCGGGTGTCGAGGAAATCGATACAGTCATGAAATTAGGAATGGCGCACCCAATGGGCCCATTGCAATTGGCCGATTTTATTGGTCTCGATGTTTGTTTAGCAATCTTAGAAGTCTTGCACGATGGTTTTGGAAATCCGAAATACGCGCCGTGCCCCTTGTTGGTCAATATGGTCATGGCTGGCAAAAAGGGCGTCAAATCAGGTGAAGGATTTTATTCCTGGACACACGGCACCAAAGATCTTGTGGTAGCTCCAAATTTCAAGAAATAAGTTCGGACAGTCTTCAATTCGTTTGTAATTAAGAAAGCAGCACTTGCTTTAACTTCCCCAATACGATTTGATCAATTGGAAAGGTGAGCGCTTCAATATGCAAAGATTGAATGCTCACCCAACGTTGTTTTTCAATTTCTTCTGAAAAAGGAATCGAATAGGTTTCTTCTGCCAAAAATTGGGCTTTTTGTGTTCGAATCAGGTAATAAAAAGCGACTAAGTCACTTTGGTCAAAGGCCGATGCCTGATGAAATTCATTGAAGTAAAAAAAGGATGCATCTTGAATTCGGAGACCGAGTTCTTCGTTCAATTCGCGAAAAAGAGCGGCTTTAATACCTTCGTTTTTTTCGACACCTCCTCCAGGGAACTTGCTAAAAAACTGACCAAAACGACATTCATCAGAAATAAGAATCTCGTTGAATTCATTGACAATTAAGGCGTAAACACGAAGGTTAAAGCGCGTCAATTAACGGATGAACTTAAAGTTTTTACCTGGGTAAACCGCTGCTTCTTCAAGTTCTTCTTCAATGCGTAATAGCTGATTGTATTTAGACATGCGATCCGAACGCGAGGCAGAACCTGTTTTAATTTGCCCACAATTGAGTGCCACTGCAAGATCAGCGATGGTGTTGTCTTCGGTTTCGCCACTGCGATGACTCATAACTGATGTATAGCCGTTGCGTGTTGCTAAATTCACGGCTTCGATTGTTTCGGTAAGTGTACCAATTTGATTCACTTTGACTAAAATGGAATTGGCGACACCTTGGTCGATTCCTTGTTGAAGGCGTTTGGTGTTGGTAACAAACAAATCATCTCCAACCAATTGAATTTTGTTTCCGAGTTTTTCGGTAGCCAATTTCCAGCCTGCCCAGTCGTCTTCGGCAAGACCATCTTCTATCGAAATAATTGGATATTTTTCACACCAATCGGCCCAAAAATCGACCATTTCAGCCGAACTGCGTTCTTCGCCTGTTGATTCAAATACATACTTGCCTTTTTCAGCATTGTAAAATTCAGAAGAAGCGGCGTCGAGCGCAATATACATATCGACACCTGGCTTGAAGCCCGCTTTTTCAATGGCTTCGAGAACAACCTGAATGGCTTCTTCGTTGGATCCGAGATTTGGAGCAAAACCGCCTTCGTCACCGACATTGGTCGACAAGCCTTTTGCTTTAAGTACTGATTTAAGGTGATGAAACACTTCGGTTCCCCAACGCAAGCCTTCTGAAAAACTACTTGCGCCAAATGGCATGACCATAAATTCTTGAATATCGATGGCGTTGTCGGCATGCGATCCGCCATTCAAAATATTCATCATGGGTACAGGCATTGTAACTGCACCAACGCCACCGATGTATTGAAACAAGCTCAGACCAGCTTCTTCAGCAGCTGCTTTTGCGACTGCAAGTGAAGTTCCTAATATCGCATTGGCGCCTAAATTAGATTTGTTTGGACTGTCGTCTAAGGCTAAAAGTAAATAGTCGATTTTTTTTTGCTCAAAAACATCCATGCCTAACAAGGCATTTTCAATGACGGTGTTTACATTTTCAACCGCTTTTAAGACACCTTTACCCATATACATGGATGTGTCGCCATCACGCAACTCGACCGCTTCGTGAATGCCCGTAGAGGCGCCGGAAGGCACTGCTGCGCGCCCAAGCACGCCATTTTCGGTAATGACATCGACTTCAATTGTAGGATTACCGCGTGAATCTAAAATTTGGCGGGCATGGATAGAGGCAATAAGGCTCATAGCTTAATTTTTTGCGTGTTGCATGTTTGAGATGAACTGATCAAATAGGTAGCGCGAATCGTGCGGCCCTGCCGACGCTTCGGGGTGGTATTGGACTGAAAACACCGGTTTGTTTTTAAGGGCAATGCCAGCAATGGTGTGGTCATTGAGGTGCACGTGGGTGACTTCAATCGCATCTTGTGCTTCGATACTTTCTTTCGAAATGACAAAGCCATGATTCTGAGAAGTGATTTCTCCTTTTCCTGTTTGAAGGTTTTTGATGGGATGGTTAATGCCGCGGTGTCCGTTGAACATTTTTTCGGTACGGAGGCCTTGGCTTAATCCTAAAATTTGATGCCCTAAGCAAATTCCAAAAATGGGCTTGCCAGTTGCCACAATCGAACGAACCAATTCGATACTGCTGCTCATGACGCCAGGATCACCTGGGCCATTTGAAAGCATAAATCCGTCTGGCTGAAAGGCAAGCATGTCGTCGAGGCTGGCATGCATTGGAAATACTTTTACATGACATCCACGCTCAACTAAGCAGCGAATGATGTTCTTTTTAACGCCAAAATCAAGAAGTGCAACCCGGTGAGCGGCAGTTTCTGCGCTTACTTCGTATGCTTCTTTTGTGCTCACACGTGAAGACAATTCAAGCCCATCCATAGAGGGAACAGTCTTGAGTTTTTCTTTGAGTTGATCGATTGCAAGAATTTCTGACGAAATGATGGCATTCATGGCTCCTTTGTGTCGGATGTGACGGACGAGTGCGCGCGTATCAATATCAGAAATACCAACCGTTTGATTTTCTTCCATGAGTGCTTGCAATGAACCACTTGCAGATGGACGTGAAAATCCGTTCGAGAATTTTTTCGTAACTAAGCCTGCAATTTTAATGGAATCAGACTCGATTTCTTCTGAATGAACACCGTAGTTACCAATATGGGCAGTGTTCATGATCAGAATTTGACCTAAATAGGAGGGGTCTGTAAAGACTTCTTGGTAGCCGGTCATTCCGGTATTAAAAGCAATTTCTCCGCCGGTAGTACCGATTTTTCCGATCGCATGACCGTGAAAGATAGTGCCGTCTTCTAGGAGTAAAACAGCAGGTTGGTTTGACAACATGAATGAATTTTCGTCAAAATTACTCACTTCGGCTGAAATGAGCAGACTTAAAACGAAAAAAGGCGGAACAAGTCCGCCTTTTTTTATCAACAAGTGTCAATATTATTCTGCGCTTTCTGCGCTTTCTTCTGATGTTTCGTCAGCAGGAGCTTCAGGAGCTGCTTCTTCGGTTGCAGGAGTTTCTTCAGCAACTTCGGCTGCTGGTGCTTCTTCTACAACTTCTGCAACTGGCGCTTCAGCTACTGGTGTTTCTTCAACAACTTCTGCAACTGGTGTTGCTTCTACCGTTTCTGCAGCAGCTTTACCACCACGACGTGAACGACGTGTTGTTTTCTTGCCAGCATTGTTGTTGTATAGATCGTTGAAGTCAACGATTTCGATCATACACATTTCGGCGTTATCACCTACACGGTAACCTGTACGAATAATACGGGTGTATCCTCCGTCGCGGTTAGCGATTTTAGGCGCGATTTCGCGGAACAATTCAGTGACGGCTTCTTTACTTTGTAAGTAAGAGAAAACAACGCGACGTGAATGTGTAGAATCGGTTTTTGATTTCGTTAAAAGTGGCTCGATGAACACGCGCAACGTTTTTGCTTTCGCAATTGTTGTTGAAATACGCTTGTGCTCGATCAATGAACAAGCCATGTTCGAAAGCATTGCTTTGCGGTGACCTGTTTTTCTACCTAAGTGATTTACTTTATTTCCGTGTCTCATGACTTAAATTCTTAATCTCTGTCTAATTTATATTTCGCGACGTTCATGCCGAAAGTCAAGCCTTTGTTGTCGACAAGATCTTCAAGTTCTGTCAACGACTTCTTACCAAAGTTTCTGAATTTCAATAAGTCAGATTTTGCATAAGAAACGAGGTCACCGAGTGTTTCCACATCAGCAGCTTTCAAGCAGTTCAAAGCACGTACGGAAAGATCCATATCTACCAATTTTGTTTTCAACAACTGGCGCATGTGCAATGATGTTTCGTCAAATTCTTCTGATTCAGCTTTGATTTCGCTGTCTAGCGTAATACGCTCGTCAGAGAACAACATAAAGTGGTGAATCAAAATTTTCGCAGCTTCTTTTAACGCATCTTTTGGATGAATTGAACCGTCCGTTTTGATGTGGAAGACTAATTTTTCGTAATCGGTCTTTTGCTCTACACGGTAGTTTTCGATGCTGTACTGAACATTGACAATCGGGGTAAAGATTGAATCAATGAAGATGGTACCAAACGGCGCGTTTGCTGTTTTGTTTTCTTCTGCCGGAACATAACCACGACCTTTGATGATCGTTAATTCAAGTTCGATTTTAACAGAAGATTCCATGTTGCAGATCACTAAATCTGGATTGAGTACTTGGAAGGCACTGGTAAATTTACCGATGTCTCCTGCAGTCAATTGATTTTGTCCACTCACTGAAATGATGACTGTTTCTGTATCGGTACCTTCGATTTGACGCTTGAAACGAACTTGTTTCAAGTTCAAAACGATTTCGGTAACGTCTTCAACAACACCTTTAAGTGTAGTAAATTCGTGGTCAGCACCTTGAATTTTAATCGACGAAATTGCAAAACCTTCTAAGGAAGAAAGCAAAATTCGACGCAAAGAGTTACCAATCGTAATTCCGTATCCAGGTTCTAACGGACGGAACTCAAATTCTCCGTTGAACTCATCGGAGTTGAGCATGATAACCTTGTCAGGTTTTTGAAAATCCAATATTGCCATTTTCTATCGCTTAGGTTTATTTAGAATACAATTC
>JBDLQL010000022.1:0-35668 GCA_039800565.1 Bacteroidota bacterium
TGAGGTGCTCGATTTTTACAGTTTTGACCTAACTGGGCAGCGTACTTACCTCAACACCATTTCAGAATCATCGCCTTATTACATGCTTGAAGATGCGATGATTGAGTCCGATGGCGACCGTATGGTTCTATTGACCCGTATTTATGACGGTTTGTACCGCACCGAAACCTATAATGAATACTTTAGTTTGGTCACTACAGAAGAGGCGCAGACGAATTCGCTTAACTTTTACAGCCTCATGCTTCATCAGCGTTTAAATGCCGACAGTGTATTAATTATACGCCAGCACGAAGATTGGCTCACGCGCAATTTTCAATGGGAATTTGAATGGTGGAAATCGCCTAATGCACTCATTCGTCAAAAATACATGAACACCGATACGTATACCAATCAACTCGATTACGGAAATACGTACCGAAGTGGGTATTCCGAAGCAATCTTAGACACACTGCATCGTCAAATTTTAGTTTACGCTTATGAATCGAGCTCGAGTCAAACTTCAGAATATGCACGTCGCATTTACTATTACGATTATGACTTTAATGTGCTGTGCATCGACTCCATGCTGCTTCCAGATTGGGCTTCGCGGTACCAATTAATGACCCTCGATGGCCAGTCTTATTTCAGTTACTACAACCAAACGAGCACGGCGTTTCATCCGATTCACTGTGGTAGTACACAACAAGAAGCGCCTCAAGATACAAGCAGTGTTGCCGAAGCGCTTGTCATTTACCCAAATCCAAGCAATGGCTTGTTTTATGTGGCCAATGCAAGTCATTTGCCCACCCTGATTCGAATCTTTTCCTTGCAAGGCACGCTGCTCTATGAAGACTATTCTTCTGAAGAACTGATTGTGCTTGATGTGCATGCACTGACCAACGGGACGTATAGCTTGCAACTGCAAACACCGATACAAACCCAGACCCAAACGATTTACATCGAATAGCCTGCCCGACTTACCGCCATGATACTCGAAATGCACAAATGAATTCGTATCTTGCAGTGCATTTCGAACCATGGTATTTAGCAGTATCCTCTTTCTGTTGTATGTCTTGCCCGCTTTTATGCTGGTGTATGTGCTGTTGCCAAAAGCCTGGCGCAATGGATGGGCCTTGCTGGTTAGTTTGTTGTTTTATGCGTGGGGAGCCCCGAACTTCATTTATGTGGTTTTAGCCACAAGTTTGCTCGACTTCTATTTGGTAAAAGCGCTTTACACTGCTGAAAATCAAACGCGTAAAAAACTATTTTTAACAACTTCGCTCACGCTTAATTTAGGTCTGCTGGCTTACTTTAAATACGCCAACTTCTTTATTGAAAATGTCAATGCTGTGCTAAAAGGAATCGGTGTTGAGTTGCTAGCCTGGACCCATGTGGCCTTGCCAATAGGTATTTCATTTTTCACTTTTCAGACCCTGACCTACGCCATCGAAGTCTACCGAAACGATCATGCGCCCTTTGAAAAACCTCAGCATTATTTATTGTATAAATTGATTTTTCCGCATGCCATTGCGGGCCCTATCATCCGCTACCAGTCGGTGGCGGCACAAGTTGTCGATCGGCATGAAGGTCCGGATGATCGGCTAATTGGCTTGTTTCGATTTAGTATCGGATTGGCCAAAAAAGTACTGATCGCCAATGTGTTGGCTAAGCAAGCTGATCTATTTATGGGCGGTGATTTGGCCGCCTTAAATACGACACAAGCTTGGGTTGGCATCATTGCGTATACCTTTCAAATTTACTTCGATTTTTCTGGGTATTCGGATATGGCCATAGGCCTGGCGCGCATGATGGGCTTTCAGTTTCCTGAAAATTTTGACTCGCCGTATACTTCGTTAAGTATTAGTGAGTTTTGGCGGCGTTGGCACATCACCTTGGGTGCTTTCATGCGCGATTTCTTGTACATTCCGTTGGGCGGCAATCGGGTTGCGTCAAAAACACGTTTGTATTTCAATTTATGGTTTGTTTTTCTCGTCTCGGGCTTGTGGCACGGTGCATCGTGGAATTTTGTGTTGTGGGGCGCCTTTCACGGCTTTTTTCTCATCCTAGATCGCCTCTTTTTACTGCGGGTTTTGCAAAAAAGTGGACGCGTCGTGGCCTTGCTATTTACTTTTTTTGTGGTGGCAATGGCTTGGGTTTTGTTTCGACTCGAACACCTCGATCAGGCGTTGATATATTATTTCAAACTATTTGATATTCATAACTTTAAATTTATTGAATTAAACAATAGCTTTTATAGTATTTTAATCGTAGCCCTTGTGTTTTCAGGAATTGGTCGCAGCAAAATAGGGGCTTCCGTTCAGTCTTTTATGCAAAACCCCGCTACCCATTTGCGTCTTTCCAACGCGCTCATCATTTGCTTTGTAAGTGTGCTGTTGCTTTTTCTGAGTGTCAGTTTTTTAGCGGCCTCTAATTTTAACCCCTTTATTTATTACCGTTTCTAATGCCCGAACCACGCACAACCCAACGACTTAAGCAAGTATTGTTTGCACTGGCAATGGGCTTATTGCTCTTTCCGTGGCTCGAGCAAAACGAACACTGGCTGACCTTAGCGCCGCTTGGTGGCGCACAACAATTGGCCGAAAACCCCAAATTTTCGATAAACAATTGGAAAAAAGGAAGCTTTCAGGAAGGGCAAGAAGCGTATGTGCGCGATCATTTTGGTGCGCGACCGTTTTTTATTCGCTTTTACAACGAACTCAATGACCGTTTGTTTGGCGAGTTTAAGGCCAACGGCGTCATTCGGGGTAAAGACGGCTATTTATTTGAAGAAAACTATTTACTCGCCGCAAGTGGCAACGACTTTTTAGGTCAAGATTCGATTCGGCTATTGGTAGGGCAGTTGCAAGCCTTGCACTTGGAATTGGCGGCCCAACACAAGCACTTACTCGTGTGTTTGGCGCCAGGTAAAGCTACATTTTTTCCGGACAAAATTCCCGCGCCTTATCGGTGGGAAGCCCAGCAGCGCAACCATCCGTATTTTGTAAAAGCCATCCAACAAGCAGGTATTGAGCTCTTTGATATTCAACGTTGGTTTTTAAGCCAAAAATCAACAGCACGCTATCCGTTGTTTCCTAAAAATGGGATCCACTGGAGTTCGTATGGCGAATATTTGGTGGCCGATTCACTCATCAAACGCACCAATGCGCTTGCGCACTTTCCGTATCCGAGCTTGTCGTTGACGCGCATTGATAAAAGTAAGCAAATGCGCGAGCGCGATGAAGACATTGAGTTGGGTATGAATTTGTTGCGCAATTTACCCGATTGGGAAATGGGCTACCCGCAATTTAAAATCACGAAAAGAACACAAGCAAAAGGGCCGCGCGTATTAGTGATTGGCGACAGCTTCTTTTATGGGATGTACAATTGGGGAATGACCCGCGATGTCTTTGCGGGCGGACAGTTTTGGTATTACAACAACGAGATTTTAGAACCCGGAATGCCGACAAAATTGGTGAGTGACTTGCCAAATTACAAAGCGGCTGTAAATCAGTTCGATGTCGTTATTGTTTTGCTAACCGATGCCAATTTGCCGCGTTTTGGCTTTGGCTTGCTGCAAAACTACCAGAAACCTTAATCGGGCCTGAGCAAACTGGCCATTTTCTTGGCAATAAAGTTGGTGGCAAAGCGCGGTGCAAAACGCACCAATTTATCAAGAAATTGAGCGTCTTGCCCTACACATACCCGATACGCATCTTTTTCGACAGCAACAATAATTTGGTGTGCGGCCTCTTGGGCAGAAAGCATCTTGAAATTGCCCGCCGCCTGATCAGAACTAGGGCTTTCGATGCCTGAATTTTGTGTAATATTTGTAGCGATAGCTCCCGGAAACACAACGGTTACTTTTACGTTGCTGTTTTTCAGTTCGGCATATAGTGCTTCGGTAAACAATTTTACGGCGGCTTTAGAGGCGCCGTAAATACTTTGGCCGGGCACCGGTAAAAAACCACCCATGCTGCTGGTATTGATAATGTGCGCCTCTGGTCGGGATTTGAGGTGTGGCAATACCGCTTTGGTGAGGTAAAGTGGGCCGTAAAAATTGACATTCATGACGCGTTCAATCGCTTCGTAACTCAAGTGTTCGACCTTTTCGAACGGCTGAATGATGCCTGCATTATTAAATACGCCATCGATGGCATGGTGCTGTTCAATGGCTTGCTGCACAAACGCTTCGACCGCCTTTCGATCCGCAACATTGAGCACATAGCAATGAATAGCGCTACTTAAAATCCCGGCCAGTTCTTTGGTTTGTGCCAACGCCTCGGAATGCAAATCGAGGGCAAGTACGCTTGCGCCTTTTTTTAAACATTGCAAGGCGAGCTCGCGCCCCATGCCCGAACCGGCACCGGTTATAATGACTGTTTTAGAGGCTAACTTCATGAAACGCTGACGCCAATGAGGTAACCAATGCCATAAGTAATGGCCGCGGCGATTAACCCAAATACAACTTGGCGCAAGCCCGAATAGAGTACGCTTTTACCGGTAAAAAGTGTAATGGCTGCACCAATGATAAATAAACCAATGGCGCTAGCAGCAGCACTCCAGATTACGGCTTGAAAGCCATGGATAAAAAAGAAAGGCAATACCGGAATAATGGCACCGATTGCAAATAAAAAGAACGAAGTGAGCGCTGCTTCCATGGCTGATCCTTTGAGGTCTTCGGCATTAATGCCCAATTCTTCTTTGATTAAGACTTCGTGCGCGTGTTCTTTGTTTTGCATGATGTCGTGGGCCATTTGGCGTGCTTGGGCTTCTGGAATGCCTTTTGAAATGTAAATGAGGGCCAGTTCGCGCTCTTCGCCTTCGGGGTTGGCCTCCAGTTCGTCCATTTCGAGTTGCATTTGGTTTTCAAATAACTCTTGCGAGCTTTTGACTGAAATCCATTCGCCTAATGCCATTGAAAGGGCGCCAGCGAGCAACCCTGCAATACCGGTCAGTAACACTTCTTGTTGGCCGCTGGCCGCACCGGCAATTCCCATAACGAGGCTAAAGTTCGAGACCAAGCCGTCATTGCCACCTAACACGGCAGCTCTTAAGGCATTGCCACCTACAGAGCGGTGTCGCTTTTCGAAGCGCGCCAATTGTGCACCTGAAATATCTTGGTGTTGGTTCATGATATTGCGCAAAATGCTGACGTGCGCAGTATCTGAAATGCTTTGTTTGGTTTGTGTTTGACGTCGGGCATTTAAGACTGATGAAGACACGCTTTTTTCGGTGTCGAGCAAGACGCCTAAAATGTAGTCCCAACCGAAGGTGCGCCCGATGCGTGCCAAAATACGAGCGCGTTTGGATGGGCCAGGTAAGGCCGAAGCTTCGAGCCCATTTTTGCTGGCAAAAGCCTGCGCATGACTCATTTCAATTTCCGACATTTCCTTAAAAACGTGGGCAACTACTGGGTCTTCTTCGTGTTGAGCAAGCAAGCCATAGAGGTAACTTGCATCAATTTCAATTTGAATACTTTTCGGATCGATCATGTCGTACTTTTTTATAAAAGTACAAAAAAAGAGAAGGGGCTTAGGCGCCTTTTGGAATCAATTTTACATTTAAAGCGATCCAGCCTTTTTGGCCTTTGCTTTTTTCGAATTGCACTTGATCACGTTCGGCAATTGGGGCGCTTAAGTTGGCGCTGTGCACAAAAATATTTTCGCCACTTGCGGCATCTTTGATAAAGCCGTAGCCTTTCGAATCGTTAAAAAAGATGACTGTTCCGGTATCGAAATCCTCTTCGTCGTCGCCTTCTACTTGACGTGGAATGCCAATTTCGATGTCTTCGGCTTCAATTTCGACACGTGTACTTGGGTCAATTGGTGCATCTACAATGCGACCGAATTCGTCGACGTAAGCCATCATGCTTTCGAGGCTGTTTCCGCCTGCATTGGCTTTGCGCTCTTCAGAACGTGCCAATTTGTCTTTTTTCTTTTTTGCTTTGAGTTTTTCTTTTTCCTTTTTGGAGTAGGTCTCTTTTGATTTTGCCATTGAATGAATTAAATGTAAAGTGTGCCGTTGAAAAAAGTAGGAAGGAGATGGGCGACTTACAATTACCTTGGCAAATAGGATGCAAAGATACAAAAGTTATTGATGACGCTTCGTTGGTTGCCAAACAGAAGAGCGAATCCCGCCAATAAATTTGAAAAAACCAGCTAATAACGCCACATTCATACTGACAAAATGGATGATGTAACGAAAGGCAATGATGTGTTGGCCTTGTCTTCTTGCAAGCGCATCGACAATAAATGTAATAGGTATCAAGAGTATCAGGTAGTAACAAATCGCATAAAACAATTGCTGGTCTTGTTGCTGAAACACGTGTAAAAGGGCACCAACAAAAAAGAGCGGCAGTACCCAACGTAAAAACTTGTGTGAAAAGAAGGCAAACGAAAGGCCATTGAAGCGAAATAAAAGCTTCCAAAAGCGTTTCAGGTTTTGAAAATTGCCTGCCGAAATTCTGATTTTGCGTTTAAATTCGATCAAAAGTTCGTTGGAGACGTCTTCATAAACCAAGGCTTTTTCTTCCGTAATGCACTGGTAACCTTGTTCAAGGCAACACATATTGATGTAAAAATCATCCACTAAAAAGTTTGAAGGGATGGGCTGAAAACAGGCTTTCCGAAAGGCAAAGCAACCGCCGAATGGCCCCATCATGCTTCCCCACAAACGACTTTCGTCTTGCTTGATCCGCACTTCGTTGCTGATGTAATCACTTTCTGGAAAAGAAATGCCGCTTTTCTTTTTGCCATAATGTTGCATGCGGCTATCGACCAGCCCTATTTTAGGATGTTGAAAATGAGCCATTAATGCACTTAAACTGTGTTCTGTAAATAATACATTGGCGTCGCTAAGTACAATAATTTCGGACTGACACGCTGGGACTAGATCATTGACAATTTTGATTTTACCTTGACGTTGCGCATAATTAAAAATGCGGCACTGCTGAAACTTTGATTGGTATTCTTCTGCAATTAAACGGCTTAAATCGGTGCTGCAGTCGAGTCCAATGAGCAATTCGATGCGGTCGGGTGGGTAGTCGGAAGCTAAAATAGATTCTAATTTTTGACGCAAAACAGCATCCTCATTATGTGCCGGAATGATGATGCTTAAAAAGGGAGCAGCTGAAAGCTGTGGGCTTGAAACTTGTTTCTGAGGCTGTAATTTGCGCAGCAAATAAGGATACAAAATGTAACTGTGCAGAAAGCCTAAAATCGCGATCCAAAAAATGATAGACATCATGGTAGCACAATATTAGCCATTATTTTGGAGTTCAGCCATGATACGTTGCAAATCAGTCTGTATTGCACTTGGCGAAAAATGTGTTTGTAAATAGGTTTTTCCCCAATTGGCACGTTCTTCCAGTGCTGATTTGTCGCGTAAAAGGCGGCTAATTTCTTCTGTAAATTGCGCCGCGTCTTGCTGCAGGTAGGCTGCTGGAATGTCTTGTAATCCGTCGGCGGCTTTTGGGCTTAACACAAGCGGAGCACCTACACTAAAGGCTTCAAGTATTTTCATTTTTACGCCAGAACCCGATTGCATGGCTCCGACAAAAAGCCCATGTGTCGCGATGAATTGGTCAGAATCGGGTACAAATCCATGAACTACTACTTGTGGCAGTTGTTGCCAATTTTGTTTTTTTGAATCTCGGCCAGCAATATGAAATTCAAGTGTTGGGTCTTGTTTTAGCAAAGCCGGAAAGACATCGTTTAAAAACCACTCGACCGCTTCAATATTTGGTTTCCAATCGAAAGCGCCAATAAAACACAAACGCTTGGTATTGAGTGTACTCGAAAATTGGGAAGTCGGGATCGAGGCTGGAATAAATGCTAATGGCGTAAGTGTTTGCGCCTCCATGTCTTGGGTGTCTTGTAACGAAATCGGAACAATTAAATTGAGCGCTCCTTGTTCTTCGCTCCAGATGCGTCGTTCTTCCCATTTTAAGGTATGTGCCAACTGCCTTAGATACCATTTTTTTAATGGATTTTTTTCGTTTTTGGCGAGGTCTTTCCAAATTCGGTATTCGATGTTGTGTGCACGGTATAAAAATGCCGCAGTGCTATAACTGCGCAACGGAGCAGCGTAGATAGCTGCAAATAAGCTTTCAAAGACAACGAAGTCGTAGCCATTGTGGCTCAGCATTCGTTGCAAATTTTGTAGAATGCGGTTGTTTTGAAAACGCACTAAATTGTACGAGCGTCCTTTCAAAAGATGTCGCAAGGCCTGGTGCCAAACCAACGAAGTGTCGAGTTCAAAAGAATGCAAGTGCAAGCGCGGATCGGACGGAAATGCTGCCGCATCAAACGGGTGTTTTGCCGTGCTAAAAACAAAATAATCGAGGCATTCGAGCCCTGGGGTTTGCAATAAATCAAGTAGCATCCGCGCCATTGCTTTGCAACCGCCATCGACTATAGGGAAAGGGGCTTTATGACTAACGACCAGGATTTTCATGCGTCTTTTTTACGAATGAACTGACGCATGCGCAGCAGAAAGTTTGTTTGAAATACTTGCCTGTCAAGTAGGGCACTTCTTGTGATAAAAATGGCGACTGGTGTAAATACCCACGCAGCCATCCACATCCCCACTAGTGGGCTCAAAGATCCGGTGTCGGCCAAATTATCACCGATTGTAATAAGAATGAAGTAGAACAAGAAAATCAGAATAGCCGCTACAGCCGGTGCCCCAAACCCGCCTTTACGGATAATGGCCCCGAGCGGAGCACCCACGAAAAACAACACCAAAATCGAATAGCTGAGTGCAAATTTGCGGTGAAACTCGATCCAATAGAGGTCGTTTTCGCGGTCGAGCGTGGTGAAATACTGTTGTTGACTTTCGAGTTGTTGTTGGTTGCGTCTGACACGCGAAATGGCCAAATTCCGAGCATTTTGAACCTGCGCTGTAGGGAGTTGACGGACCCCAAGAACTGGCACCTCGACGTGAGTCTGGAGGGAAGGGTCTGTTGCGGCCATCTGAATACGAGCTTTTGGTGCTTTTGCATGCAAACTTAAGTATTCATTGACGCTATTCGTTGCAAACGTATGTTTGAGTTTGGCTTTTTGTTGCTGCAAGGAATCGAGTGCTGTATGGATCTGAAAGACATTCAGCATTTCGTATTTGTCGGTAAATAAATCTTCCTTTGAACGGTTTAATTCGAGGCCATTTAAATTAAGTTTGTAGGTACCTTGCTCAAATGTTGAAATGCGCGACGGGCGTTTGGAGGGCGTGCTAAGTTGGCCGTTTGGAAGGTACATTGGGTTTTGGATGTCCATCTCTTCTAAAATACGCCCTTCATGCAGGTCTAAAAATAAAAAGCGTCCATTAATGGATTTGTAAATCTTGGCGCTTTTGGCCCGAACGGTGCGCAACTGACTCGGGTGGCTGTAATCGTTGATCGTAATTCCTTTATAGGTTTTGCCATCGAGGGTATCGACCTTTATTGCAAATCCCTCAAAATAAGTAGAGTAGACCCCCGGAGTTAAAATGGCCGAAATTTTCTTGTTTTGGATATCGTAAATAAGGGTGTGCCATTTGAGGTTGGCTGCCGGAATGACATAATTGTAAAAGAAAAAGGTTCCAATGGCAATACAGACAACAACCATACTGAGTGGGCGCATGATGCGCACTAACGACAAACCACTGGATTTAAGTGCGGTAAGCTCATTGTTTTCAGACATATTTCCGAAAGTCATGAGGGAGGAGAGTAAGATTGAAAGCGGAAGGGCAAGCGGAATGATGCTAGCCGACACATAAAAGAGCAATTCTAAAATGAGCCAAACACTCAGTCCTTTACCCATTAGGTCGTCGATGTAGACCCAAAAAAATTGCAAAATCAAGATGAAAATCGCGATGGTAAGCGTAATCAGAAAAGGCCCAGCAAAGGCACGAATACTAAAGACAACAAGGCGTTTCAAATCCTAGAAAATTTATGCAAAGTTAGGCATTAAACGGCAAATGTCTGGCAGGATTGTTACGCGCCAATTAAACGGCGCAAATCGGCAATGGCTTGTTGCCAGATTGCCACATTGCTTTCTTTGTCTGATGGACTCGCAAAATCGGTGATTGTTAAAATGACCGAGCTTGTCATGGGATCGACAACATAGCTAATTTCAAAATAGGTATCGATACCATCTTCTTCGTCAGCGAGCCATTGAAAACGAATTTTTGAATTGAATTTCAGTTGAAGAAGGCGTGCCGGCTCTTCATTTCCGTCCCATTCAAACGTGTAAATATCATCGTGGACCGTGACGTCGTCGGCAAACCACTCGGAAAGACCGTCAGGGGTGCTGATCAATTTATCTAAGACCCTTGGCGAAGTTTTTAGCAAGACCTCGATTTGGTAAATTTCTTTCATGGAGTAGTAGCGGCTAGGTAATTCGTAAATTTGGTTGTCCGAAATATACAACATTTTACCAATATGGAGCAGATTAGTAAGCGCGAAATACTAGGAAACCAACTTTTTAGGTACCGTGGACACATACCTTTGCTCTTTATGGTTGGTGCCCTTCTTTTCCTCTATTTCAAAACGCCTACTGATTTTGAATTAAGTCCTTGGACCATATTTAAAACGACATTACTTGTTTTGGCGGGCCATGGCTTACGAATGGCAACGGTGGGGGTTAGGGCCTTTCAAAGTTCGGGACGTAATCGCAGCCATCAAGTTGCTGAACAGCTTAACACAAGCGGAATGTATTCAATCATGCGCCACCCATTATATGCTGCCAATTTGTTGATCTGGTTGGGATGGGCTAGTTTGTTGCAATCTAATGTGTTGTGGTTCTTGTTTTTCGGGGTGTTTAGCTTTTATTACGCCTTCATCATGCATGCCGAAGAAGCCTTTTTGAGCCGGAAGTTTAAAGAAGAATATTCGATTTGGAAAAACAAAACGCCAATTGTAGGGCTTGCTTTTTGGAAATACAAAAAAGCAGCCGGAAACTTTTCGTGGCGCATTGTCGTGAAAAACGAGTATCCTGGTTGGATTTCAAGCTTTGCAACTGCCTGGATGTTTGCGGTGGTGCTGACTTTAAAAAGAGGGCTTTGGCATTGGTCTGAAAACGGGCACTTAATTGTTTATTGGGCGCTAGTCATTACAGCCTTTGGCCTGACTTTTAAGGGCTTAAAAAAATACACCACGGTGTTTTATGAAATGGACTAGTGCAATTGAAATGCTTGGCGTTGCTGCAAAGACCTGCCCAATGTGAGTTCATCGGCATATTGCAGCTCTGAGCCGACTGCAACGCCTCTCGAAATACTGGTAATGAGACAGTTGGCTTCCTGAAGCTTTTTGTACAAATAAAAATTGGTGGTATCACCTTCCATTGTAGGGCTTAATGCAAAAATCACTTCTTGCACGTCAGTAGCTTGCGCACGTTGGAGTAGTGGCATAATGTTTAGGTCTTGAGGTCCAATGCCGTCCATCGGTGAAATAAGCCCACCAAGCACGTGGTAAACGCCCTGATAGGCTGCTGTTGCTTCAATGGCCATGAGGTCACGGATGTCTTCGACGACACAAATTGTGCGGGTATCACGCTTTGGATTGGCACAAATTAGGCATTTTGTTTCGTCCGATAAATTACCACAGGTGCTGCAACGCAATACCTTTGATTTTAACGCCAGGATGGCATCTGAAAAATCATGTAATTCGATTTCAGAGCGCTTGAACAAATCGAGCGCCAATCGCAAGGCACTGCGCCGGCCAACGCCAGGTAAACTAGCCAGTTGATCGACTGCTTTTTCGAAGTGCTTGGATGGAATGTTCATTGCTTCAAAATTAAGCAAAGTTTTCAGGTGAACAGCGGCACATTTCACTAACTTTGCCACATGGCTGTGAAGGAACTCAATATCCGCAACAAGCGTGCACGCTTTGAATACCACCTCGAAGAAGTCTTTGAGGCAGGTATGGTGTTGAGTGGAACTGAAATTAAAAGTATCCGAAACGGAAAAGCAAGTGTTCTAGAGGCCTACGGTCTTTATGACAAAGGTGAAGTTTGGCTCCGTAATATGCATGTTTCTGAATACGAAAATGGCTCGTTTTACAATCACAAGCCACGAGCTGACCGCAAACTTTTATTAAACCGGAAAGAAATAAGCCGAATCGAGAAATTTCTGAAAGTCAAAGGGCACACCCTGATTCCGCTGCGTTTGTTTTTATCCGACAAAGGTTGGATCAAACTCGAGATTGCCTGTGCCACAGGTAAAAAGCTCCATGACAAACGTCAGGACTTAAAAGAGAAAGATGACAAGCGCGAAATGGATCGGATGCTAAAGCGCTAAGCTTAGTCTTTAATGACCGGATAACCAGGATACTTCTTTTTGTCGAAAACAAACTTGGTGTCGTCGATGTCCGGGTTTGCCGTAAATTTTGTCACGACGTAAGTCATGACGGTACCATCTTTCGCTTTCATGCTTGCTTTAACCAATTCGTTTCCGGCCTTTGAGATGTACAAAACAATGGTGTGGTATTCGGCTTTGGCAGGAACCTTTGGGTATAAATTTATGACGTGAACGGCTTCACCATTGATTTTGTCTTCGTGGTCGTATTTGTTTTTAAAGCCGGTTTCCCAAATGGTCATGAGGCGCTTTGGATTGATCGATTCTTCGTCGTCGCCACTAGCGTCTGATTCGTAAACCGAACGCTCGTCTTTGACAATTGTCCAGGTTTTGATGCCATTGCAAATAATGGTGTTTTCGCCATATGAGGCGTAAAATTTATTGCCTTTTACCCAACCTTTACCCGTTTCGTTTTCATTGGTTCCTGTGGTGCTATTTTTAACACTCGCATTGAATTCAATGTAAAAGGACTTCATGCCTTTCATTTTTGTAGATAATTTGTCAAGGATTCCTTGTGCTTTGGCATCTTGGGCAAAACTAGAACCCGAAACTACTAACAGGAGGCTAAAAATAAAAAGGCGCATAAAATTAAATTTCAGTGCAAATATCAGAAATTATGCCAAATCCTACAATTTAAAAAGTAGAATCTTGTGTATTCAAGAAGCGCATGGTTTGTTCAGAAGAAGGGATGTAGCAGGTTTGTGAAGTTCCAAACCACTTTTTGCGATTCTTAGCTACTAAATCATAGAGGAAATCTCGTAAAAAACGTGGAAGCACATAGCCTATGAGTAGGATAAGATGCCATCCTTTTAGTTCTTTTGCAATCGCTAAAATGGCGTTGCTTTTTTGCTTCCAGATGCCGTTTTGGTAAACAAGTATCGTTTGCTGGACTGTATTTTGTAGTGTTAAGGGAAGCGATGGCTTTAGCGCTTGATTCGTTGCAAAGAAAAGATGCTTGCCATTTTTGTTCGCTAATAAATACTGAACAAAACGATTACATAAAAGGCATTCGCCATCGAAGACAACAACAAAATTAGGCAGGGAGCTGGATGGTTTTTGCATCTGCAACTTTTTGATCCAATAAAGCCAACTCGAGCACCTCCTTCATTTTTTGAACATAATGAAATTGGAGTCCTTTGAGGTACTGCGCTTCAATCTCTTCGACATCTTGTCTGTTTTTTTCGCACAAAATGATGTCTTTGATACCAGCGCGTTTGGCCGCCAAAATCTTCTCTTTGATGCCGCCTACAGGTAGTACATCGCCGCGTAACGTAATTTCGCCAGTCATAGCCAAATTTTTGCGCACTTTTCGTTGGCTAAACAACGAGGCAAGTGCCGTTAGCATGGTAATTCCTGCGCTCGGACCATCTTTTGGCGTGGCGCCTTCAGGCACATGGACATGGACATTGTAATGTGCAAATACACCCGGGTCGAGTGCAATGAAGTCGGCGTGGCTTTTCAAATATTCGAGCGCAATAACGGCCGATTCTTTCATGACATCACCTAAGTTTCCGGTTAAGGTCAATTGACCTTTTCCGGAGGTAATGGAACTTTCGATAAATAAGATATCGCCGCCCATGGCAGTCCAGGCAAGGCCTGTAACTACGCCTGCAGTATCGTTGTTGTCGTATTTGGTACGGCTGCGACCGGCGCCTAAAAATTGAAAGAGCTGTTCTTCGGTAATTACGGTTTCATAGCTTTCTTCCATCGCAATTTGCCGAGCACGGTTGCGCACCAATTTTGCGACTACTTTATCGAGGCCACGAACTCCTGATTCAAAGGTGTACGACTCAATGAGTTTGGCCCAGATTTTAGTGTTCATTTGCAACTCGGTTTTTTGTATGCCGTGTGCTTCTAATTGCTTAGGTAAAAGGTGGCGCTTGCCAATTTCAATTTTCTCTTCAAGTGTATAGCCATTGACTTCAATGATTTCCATACGGTCAAGTAGAGGCGATTGAATACTTGCTAAACTATTGGCAGTAGCGATAAAGAGCACCTTTGAAAGGTCAAATTCGGTCTCGACATAATTGTCATAAAAGGCCGAATTTTGTTCGGGGTCGAGCACTTCAAGCAAGGCCGATGACGGATCGCCATGATTGCTTCTGCCCAATTTGTCGATTTCATCTAAAACAAAGACAGGGTTGGCGGTTTCGGTCTTTTTCAGGTTTTGCATGACACGCCCTGGCATGGCGCCAATGTAGGTTTTGCGGTGGCCACGGATTTCTGCTTCGTCATGTAAACCACCCAAAGACATGCGTACATATTTGCGGCCAAGTGCTTCGGCAATAGATTTCCCTAAAGAGGTTTTACCAACTCCGGGAGGGCCGTAAAAACACAAAATGGGCGATTTCATGTTGCCTTTTAATTTCAATACCGCTAAGTATTCTAAAATACGTTCTTTAACTTTCTCCATTCCGAAATGGTCGCGATCGAGAATTTTGCGCGCACGATTTAAATCGAGGTTGTCTTTGGAATAAACATTCCAAGGCAATTCGAGTAACAAATCGAGGTAGTTGAGCTGAACGGTGTACTCGGCACCTTGCGGATTCATGCGTTGGAGTTTTTCGAGCTCTTTTTGGAAAAGTTTGGCAACAGGTGCGGTCCAGCTTTTCTTTTTAGCGCGTTCTTCGAGTTCGCGCACATCTTGAAGTTGAGGGTTGTCGCCTAATTCATCTTGAATGGTGCGCATTTGCTGGTGCAAAAAGTACTCGCGTTGCTGGCGATCAAGGTCTTTTCGGACTTTGTTTTGGATTTCATTTTTCATTTCGAGCAACTGCACTTCTGTTGTGAGGTGCTCCAAGACCATCAAGACACGTTTTTTCATGTCCATCTCTTCTAACATTTCTTGTTTTTTAGCCACATCGGCATTCATGTTTGAAGAAATGAAGTTGACTAGGAAGGTCGGGCTGTCGATATTTCCAATTGCAAATTGTGCTTCGGAAGGGATATTAGGGCTTTCGCGAATGATTTGAAGCGCCAAATCTTTGATGGTTCCAAACATCACTTCGAGCTCTTTATTGTCTTTGTCAAGCGGCATTTCAGAAATGACACTGATTTTTGCTTTCATGTACGGTTCGCTTTGGACTGGACTCATGAGTTCAAAGCGGCGCTTTCCTTGAATGATGACCGTCGAGCTGCCATCGGGCATTTTTAGTAAACGTACAATTTGTGCAACTGTACCAATTGTGTGTAAATCGGAAAAATCAGGAGCTTCGACATCTTGATTTTTTTGCGAAATGACCCCAATGATTTTAGCGCCTTTGTTGGCTTCTTGAATGAGTTTAATGCTTTTGTCACGACCTACAGTAATTGGGATGACGACTCCAGGAAAAAGCACGTTGTTGCGTAAAGGCAAAATCGGGAGTTCGTCGGGGAATTCCTGATTGTTCATATGTTCTTCTTCTTCAGAAGTGATCAATGGGATAAATTCGGCGTTGTTGTCTTCGCCTGAAAAACCAAAAAAGCCGTGGTCAAATAATTCACTCATGGCCTGGGATTGTCAAGATACGTGCCAAGTACCGAAGGCTGAAATTTTGTCAGTCTTTGGCGAGGTGTTCAAAAATATGGAGCTCAGCTTCGGTAAAGCTGACATGACGGCGCTGCATCATTGCCTTAGCAGCTTCGATTGCTTTTGACAATTCAAAAGGCCTGCATTCGTCATTTTGCAACCAGGTAAATGAAGGAAGGTATTTGGCCGGAAACCCACTGCTGACAACATTGACCGACACACCAATGACACTGGCTGTATTAAACATCGTATTGATGGCTGTTTTGGAATGATCACCCATGCTAATGCCCATAAATTGTTGCGCGCTTTCAACTTCAGTTTGGGTTGCGTAACTATAGGTGCGGACGCTGCTGTAATTGTTTTTCAAATTGGAACAATTGGTGTCGGCGCCGAGATTACACCATTCGCCAATTAGGGCATTTCCTAGAAAGCCGTCGTGTCCTTTGTTGGCATAGCCTTGAAAGACACAATTAGACACTTCACCACCAACCCGACATTCAGGGCCAATGGTGGTGGCGCCATATAGTTTAGCGCCCATTTTCAAGACTGCACCATCGAGCAAGGCCAAGGCGCCTCTGACAAGACAGCCTTCCATGATTTCGGCATCTTTTCCAATGTAAATAGGTCCGGTAGAGGTATTGAGTACACTGGCTTCTACTTTGGCACCTTCTTCAATAAATAGCTTGTCGAGAGGACCAATAAGGGTGTTGCTTTTTGAAAGCGCTGCACTGCGGCGACCTGCACATACCATTTCGAAATCTGCGCTCAAAATTTGCGCATTTTTCACGTACATATCCCAGCGTTTCTCAAGAATAATTAAGTGCTCGCCGCTGTAGTTTAAGCGTTCATTTTCTTGACCATAACTTGCCATCCATTGACTACCACAGTAAAGAGCTTGGCCAGGTTCGAGTGCCGAAACGATGGCTGCAAAATCGGGGTTGGCAATGATACAGGCATTGATTAATATCCCGTCGGTTGCATCCGGAAACTTTTCTTGCAAATACGCTTCTGTTCGAAAATAGATGGCAGCATCTGGGAGTAGGAATTGCCAACGTTGTGTATTGGTTAGAATGCCTACACGCAACTCACCGAGCGGACGTGTCAGGCTTAAAGGTGCGAATTCAAGGTGTTGCTGTAGGTCAGCTAAAATCAGATTCATGCGAGTTCGGTTTTATAGCGCAAACTACTGAGGAAGAGCAATAAGAAAGTAATGCTTCCATTGATTACTAACAATTCGTTTCCAAAGGTATAACCTCCGAGCCAATTCAAGCCTTGATGACTTAAGAAGTAACATGTCAAAGGAGATGCGATGCAGACGAGTGCAATGCTCCAACTCGGAACCATCCGTTTGGTTAAGATTCCAAATGCAAATAAGCCAAGCAGGGGGCCATAGGTATAGCCAGCAATCAAGAAAATCAGATCGACGATACTCTTTTCGTTGTACCATTTAAAGAAGAAAACCAAAAGGGTAAATAGCGCTGCAAAGCTAATATGAACCATTTTTCGGATGCGTTGGCGCTCCGTTTCGGGTAATTGATGGCGTTCAAAGCCAATGATGTCAATGCAAAAAGAAGCAGTAAGCGCAGTTATGGCGCCATCTACCGACGGAAACAAGGCACTGATCAGGCCAATAATAAAAATGATAAATACCCCAGCAGGTAAGTAGTCGCGGACAATTGTCGGGAATAAGTCGTCGGGGGCGAGTTCAAGACCCAATTGCTGCGCATACAAACTTAACACCCCACCCAATAGTAAAAACAAGGCGTTCACTAGCAAAAGCGTGAGGCTGAAAACAACCATGTTTTTTTGGGCATCAACTAAGCTTTTAACACTGATGTTTTTTTGCATCATTTCTTGATCAAGTCCGGTCATGGCGATGGTAATAAATGCGCCGCCAATTAGATGTTTTAAGAAGTAATCGCTTTTTTGGAAATCAAGACTCCAGATGTGCGTCAGGTGTTTTTGCTGCAACTGTGACCAAATTTCAGGCCACGACCAATGCAACTGACCTTGAATGCTCCAGATACAAACCACCAACGCCAAAAGCATAAAAACCGTTTGTAGGGTGTCTGTCCAGACGATTGTCTTGACACCTCCTTTTAAAGTGTAAGCCACAATCATACTGATAATAAGAAGAGTCGACTGCCAAAAGGCCAAGCCAAGTTCGTCGAACACAAAAAGCTGAAGCACATTAATGACTAAATACAAACGAACGGTTGCACCAAGGGTTCGCGACAAAATAAAATAAGCAGCTCCCCATTTATAGGAGGTTAGCCCAAGACGCAGCTCAAGGTAGCGGTAAATGGAGGTCAGGTTGTGCTTGTAATAAAGTGGGAGTAAAACATACGCCACTACGAAATAACCGAGGAAAAAACCAAGAACTAATTGGTAATAATGCCAGGCATTTGCCGAAACAGTACCGGGGACTGAAACAAATGTGACCCCAGAAAGCGACGTGCCAATCATGCCAAAGGCAACTAAATACCACGGACTTTTTTTATCGCCTGTAAAAAAACTGTGTGAACTGGCCTGGCGTGAGGTTAGGTAGGCTATGCCCAGCAAAAGGCTAAAATAGGCCACTAAAATACCAGCAATCAGGATTGAATTCATGATGTAAAAATACAATTATCTTTGCCTAAAAATTGCTTTTATGGAGATTTGGGTGTTGTTCCTCGTTTTTTTACTGACTGCGGCTGCGCTTGTCACTTTGGTTTACTTGTTTTTAAAGCGTCAGCAAGACGTGCAAGTCATTGCCTTGCAAAAAGAATTGAAACTGCAACGACAAGAGTATTTTTTGCCAGCCCGACTCGAAGCCTACCAACGATGTGTTTTACTCATGGATCGCATGCACCCCGCTAATTTGGTCTTGCGCAATTTAAACCCAGCTGTCAATGCGACAGCACAACAAGCGTTGTTTCTTAAAAGTATCCGTGAAGAAATGGATCATAATGTGGCCCAACAACTTTTTATTTCGGCATCTAGCTGGGAAATGATGCGGGTCGCGAAAGAAGAAAGCACACGCTTAATTAATTTAGCCGCAACGGCTGTCGGAAATCAAGCCACCGCGAGTGAGTTAGGAGCAAAGATTTTAGAATTACAAGCGCAAATAGGGCAGGCACCTACAGAAATTGCGGCGGCTAAACTCAAAGAAGAATTTCAGTTTTTACTTGCGTAATCGGTTCTTGAGGTAGGCCCACAACATGGGTAACAACGAGAGTCCAATAATGCCAAATACGACAAGCTCAAAATTTTCACGAACCAAGGGGATATTTCCGAAAAAATAACCACTGAGGGTCAGTAAAAGTACCCAGGCAACAGCGCCAATCACATTGTATTTCAAGAAGCTTCGGTATGACATTTGGCCGAGACCTGCTACAAAGGGCGCAAAGGTCCTGATAATAGGAACGAAGCGAGCCAAGATGATCGTTTTTGGGCCGTGTTTTTCAAAAAAGGCATGTGTCTGATCAAGGTGTTTTTCTTGGATCAGACGGCGCTTATTGAACTGAAGTTGGCTAAGAGGCTGCCCTAATTTTTTTCCAATCACGTAATTAAGCGCATCGCCTAAAATGGCAGCAACAATTAACAAAACTAAAACCAAACCGAGGTTAAGTTGCGTGAGTTGCCCTTCTGCATTCGAGACGCCTGCACAAAAGGTGCCGGCAGCAAATAACAACGAATCGCCCGGTAAAATAGGCATCAAGACCAAGCCTGTTTCAATAAAAATGATGGCGAATAAAATGAGGTAGACAGTGGTTCCGTATTCTTGAATCAAGACAAATAAATAGGTGTCAAGGTGCAAGATAAAATCGAGCAAGTAGTGGAGGGTTTGCATCCGTATGAATTAGTTAGAATTAGCTTCAAACCAGGCGGTTAATCCGCCTTCAAGCACACTTAGATTGCTCAGCTGGTATTCAGTTTCTAGAAAATTTGCTAAAGCTTCGGCCCGACGTCCTGATTGGCACATCAAAACGATTTGTTGGTTTTTGGGGAGGTGTTCAAGTTGACTACTGACTTCTGCCATCGGCATGTGATGCCCTTCAATATGGCGTTCTTCGTATTCGTAATGTTCACGAATGTCGAGCAAAAACAAAGGCTCTTTTGATAGAAGGGATGCTTTTAGCGATTGGACTGAAAGGAACTGCATGCGACTTTTTTAAGCAAAGATACACGCTTGCCTAACACAATTTGAAATTGCACACGGCTTTTCTTGTGCTTTGATTGAAAATGAACACGATAACGCCCCCTCTGCCGCACAATAAGTTGCTTCGCACACGGATAAATGCTTGCCCACGCTTGCAGCATCTGATTGGTTTTCGATTCGCTGTAAGCGCTGAAACAAAGTGCCTGAGGCCCTGATTTTAAAATGAGCAAACGGCCTTTTGCATCTTTCCAATACCCCGCGCATTGGTGTTGTTCGTAGCGTGCGTGTTCAAAAATGAAGCATAATAGCACGAAAAGTAGTGCTGAAACCAGTTTATGGGTTCGTTTGGCAAAAAAGAGCAAGTAAAACAAAAGGTACAGGAGCAAAACACTGCCAAAAGAAGGGCTAAAACCGGAGGCTATTGCACCTGGCAGTTTGGCAAAGAAGTCCATGATCCAGAGCATCAGTACGATGCTTTTTTCTAACAAAAACCCAAGAAACGTAGCCAACAACGGGATAAAAGCCAAGACCGGAAAAAACATACCCAAAGCCAACACAAATGTTGAAATAAAAAGCAGGGCAAGGTTAGCGAGTAAAAAATAATTCGGAAACTGATGAAAATAATACAATGTCATGGGTGCGGTACTTATCGTAGCGGCTAGTGCCATGGCTGTACCATCCCAGAAATAACGCAAGAAAGCATGTTGAAAATTGAGGGCTTTTGAGATCGGCTTATAGAACAAAAAAATACCCGCCATGGCAAGGTACGAAAGTTCGAAACCGATATCGAATAAATACATCGGGTTGTAGAGTAGGAGACAAAAGGCCGAAAAAAAGAGCGCATTCAAGTCGCTCAATTGCCGACCTTGCAATTGCCGAATTAACAACACACTAAACATAAAAACACTGCGCAGGACTGAAGCGGATAGCCCGCTTAAAAAGGCGTAATACCAAACGATTAACAAGCAAATAATCAAGCTTTGTTTTCTACTAATCATTGCTGAAAACCATGAGAGACACCAAAGCAGCACCTGAATCAAGACACCAATATGCATACCAGAAACGGCTAAAATATGCATCGAACCAGTGGCGCTAAAAGCAGTTTTTGTCGCCGCGTCGATGCCACTTTTATCACCCACAATCAGCGCAATAGCTACCGCTTTGGCGCGACCCTTTAAATAGCGTTCAAATTGCCGACTCAAGAAACCTCGACCATTGACATAAAGCGCTTGCATTGACGATTGGTGTGGTTTATCTAACAAAGAGTAGTGCTGCGCATCTAAAAAACAACTGCCGTAAATTCCTTGAATTTTATAAAAATGAACGTGATCAAAACTTCCTGGAAACAAGCTGTTAGTTATGGGTTCAATTTTAGTACGAACCAACATGCGACTTCCTATTTTTAGTAAGCTGTCATTTTTCACAAGGCCACTTAATGCTAATTGGAGTTTTTGATGACCTTGTCTTGTATAAAACACCGCGTAAAAATGGCTGTAAATTGGCCCTTTTGAAAGTTCGTTGATGTGCAAGACGCCCATTCGAGGTGTGTTGTCAAAATGAAAGCGCGACCAATCGGAACGCCTGTACTGTTCATGGACACTCCAAAAACCTAAAAGCCCAAACAAACTAGCCAAGACGAGTGGCTCGAGCCAAGACCGAAGTTTTCTAAAGCTGCCAAATAGCAAGGTCAGCAGCATAAATAAAACGTGCAAATACGAAGCAACATCGGTAAAAGTACGGGTGTCGGCAAGCCAGATTCCGATTCCAAATGCGCAACAAATGAAAAAGAAAGTCCAGCGCACAGAAAGTTGTACGGGCGACAAAAAAGAGGGCATAAGCGCTTAGTTCAGGTAGAATTTTTTCGCGCGGTAGCTGATTTTTTCTGTTTGTAAAAGGGGGCGGAGTTGGGCTTCAAGTTCGGCAACAGTCCAGGAAAATGCGTGGCATAATTCGTCACTTGTCGCACCGGCTTGCAAAAGCGCTTGAAAGTGCGATTGATCAAAGGGTTTGCGCAAACACACATCGCATTGTCCACAGGGCTCACTTTCTTGACCAAAATACGCGATCAGTTGCTGGGCGCGGCATTGCTCGGAACGGCAAAAGGCTTGCATGGCTTTTAATTTTGCAAAGGCAGCTTCTTTGCGTTCTTTGTAAATACTCGGATTGAGTTGCAAATACGATTCAGGCAAGCGCTCGGTCCGAAAGGTGAGGCTTGGTAACTGACTTTGCTTGCTGTAGTCGATAATTCCTAATTGTTGCATGTAATCAAGTTGTTGGTACAAACGCGCTTGATCACAATTTAGTCTTTTTAAAATAGGTGCTTCATGAATGCGCGTCATGTGTTCGAAAATGCCTGGATAGGAACGAAGGAGCAAGGTGCAAAGTGCTTGATAGGATTCGTGCTGGACTTGAAAATTATACAATTCGCGCTTGCCGACAATGAGCTGAATGCGCGTTGGTTGAAAAAACTGTTCAGACAAACTAATGTTGTCGTTTTGTTCTAATATTTTTAACGAATAATAAACGCTTTCGTAATCGAGTTGAAAAGCTTTACACAATTGATTGATATCAAATGGAAATGATTCGTCTTTTCCTGAACCAATGGCTAATTTTAAAAAATTAGCAACTGCCCGGTACGTTTCGTAGACCTTTTCTTTAGGTGGAAAGCGTTTTTCGGTTTGGGAAACGAGTTTGTCGAGTTCGTTGTCGTTCCAGAATAGAAGGGCGCTTGCCGGCGCGCCATCACGGCCACCCCGACCTGCCTCTTGAAAATAAGCTTCTGGAGAAGCGGGTATTTCGTAATGCAAAACAAAACGCACATTGGGTTTGTCAATTCCCATACCAAAAGCATTCGTCGCCACCATTACTCGACGCTTTTCGTCGAGCCATTCGCGCAACATCGTACTGCGTTCATTGGCACTCATGCCTCCATGATAAATTCCACAAGAAATGCCATTGGCATGCAACTGTGTAGCCACCTCTTTAACTGACTTGCGGGTTTGACAGTAGACGATTCCGACCTGCTCGTGTCGGCGACAATAAGTGATGATGTCTTCGAGTTTGTGTGCTGATTGTCGCACCTGATAAGCCAAATTGGTACGTACAAAAGAGGCTTCATGAATCCGGACGTTTTGAAGCGCTAATAACGAACAAATATCGGCTTGTACTTGCTTGGTTGCTGTGGCTGTCAAAGCCAAAACAGGCGTAGTCGGATGGTATTGGCGCAGGTTGGCAATTTGACGAAACGAAGGCCGAAAATCATGCCCCCATTCGGAGATGCAATGCGCTTCATCGACTACAAGCAAGGACACCTTCATGCGTTTGAAGCGCTCAATAAAAAGGGAAGATTGCAGGCGTTCGGGCGATGTATACAAGAAATCGAGGCCGCCAAAGCGTGCGTTGTCTAGAACGTGATCAATTTCACGGTAGCTCAGTTCTGATGTCAATGCCTTCGCGCGCAAACCTTTTGCTTGCAGCGCATCGACCTGGTCTTGCATTAAGGCGATTAGGGGCGAAACCACAACACACAATCCTTCACGCAACAAACCAGGCACCTGAAAACAAATCGATTTTCCACCACCTGTAGGAAGTAAAGCCAAAACGTCGTGTCCTGCTGCTGCATCGGCTACAATTGCTTCTTGACCCGGTCGAAACGACGGGAAATTCCAGTATTTTTGCAGAAGTAATTGTGCTTCGGTCATGTGTGCTTGGTTCGCAAAGTTACACATTGCGATTAAATCTTTACAATCCTTGGCGCATCGGTCAAATAGCCGTATATTCGCCACCTGAATCAACGCTTATGTCAGTTGCAAATTTTACCTTCCCGATTCAAAAAGCATCAACGAGTACGCTTGCTCAAGTGGATTGGGATCACTTGCCTTTCGGAAAAATCTTTACCGATCACATGTTCATTATGGAATATGCCGACGGCGAATGGAAACAAGGTCAGATTGTGCCTTTTGCCCCGATTGCCATGCATCCGGCGATGTCTGCCATTCATTATGGGCAATCAATTTTTGAAGGCATGAAGGCGTATCGCAATGCCGCTGGTGAGGTGGTGTTGTTTCGTCCAGAACTCAATGCCCAACGCTTTGCTGAATCTGCTGCTCGCATGTGCATGCCTGAAGTTCCTCAAGAATTATTTTTAGAGGCTGTCCGTCAATTAACGGCTGTCGATGCCGACTGGGTGACCGACCGCGAAGGCTATTCCTTGTACATCAGACCATTTATGTTTGCCACTGACGAACTCGTCGGGATCAAACCTTCCGATACGTACAAGTTTATGATTATCAATTCGCCGGTGGGCGCTTATTATGCCGAGCCAGTTCGTGTCAAAATTGAAGAACACTATACCCGTGCTGCTAAAGGAGGCGTAGGCCGTGCCAAAGCAGCCGGAAATTACGGTGCTTCATTGTATCCTGCCAAACAATGTCAATTGCAAGGTTTTCACCAATTGCTCTGGACCGACGCCAAAGAACACAAATACATCGAAGAATCAGGCACCATGAACATCGTTTTCCAAATTGACGGAAAATTGATTACTCCATCCGAAGAATCAGATACGATATTGCGTGGTACCACTAAGCGCACCGTACTTGAATTAGCGAAATCATGGGGCGTCGAAATCGAAGAGCGTCAGGTGTTGGTTCAAGAAATCATCGATGCTGCACGTGCAGGCACCCTTCAAGATGCGTTCGGTGCAGGTACCGCTGCCACCATTGCTCAAATAATTGTCATTGGTTACCGTGACGAAATCTTAGAATTACCGGCATTTGAAACACGGACGCTTTCGAACAACATCAAAGCGCACCTTGACGCCGTGAAAGCGGGTACCATTGCCGACGAGTTTGGCTGGGTAGTCAAGGTGTAGTACTCTTTTGTGGATTGTACGGCTTTCGTGCATCCTTCTGTCATGAAGCCATTCCTACTTTGTATCGGTTTTTTTGTCGCTTTTCAGTCGATTGGTCAGGTGTTGAGCATCCGTTTTGTCGATTCAAAAAGTGGTGAGCCGGTTCCGAATGCCAATTGTTTTCTTTCCCATATTGGTGACACCGTATTTAGTCGGGTTTCTGACGCTAATGGCCGCGTCCTTTTTGATTTAACTCCCTTTTACAAACCTGGTGAAACGCTTCATATTACCTATCTGCATGCGATTTATCAGAAAGGAAACAGGTCATTTCTTTATCCTGTAGGGCAAGATACGGTTCAGGCAGAAATCTTGCTCAAGCGCGAACGCATCCAAGAAATTAAAGAAATTACCGTAAGCGCAGTATCCAAACCAGACACCGTTTTTGAATCGAAAATCTATAGTGTGGCAGATTTTGAACTGCTCGAAAATGACCAACTCTTGCTGCTTACCTATGATAAACAATTGCAGAAAGGCGCCCAACTTCAGTTGTTTGATACCGAAAAAGTGTGTGCAGCCAAGGAATTGCCTGAACAAGCTAATTACTTAGTGCGAGACTACCAAGGCAATGTTCATGTGGTGTGTCAAGCGCATGTATGGGGGGTTCGTGTCGATAGTGCAAGCCTTGAACTCGGCGAAATTCCAAAAGATTACTTTTTTAAATACATTGCGCCAATCATAGATACCAATGCCTTAAAGGTTTATTTTTCGAACTACAACGCCTATTATCCGGCCTTCGATTATTACATTTTCAACCGCAGCGACTCAAGCTACAAAACCATCCTTCAAATTAAAGACGATTTCATGATGGAATTGTACCGCTCTGAAATAAAATGGGTCGATGTTCGGACTAAATTATGGGCAAAAAACAAAGCTCAAGAAATCGGGCTTGATGCGGAAGTCATTATTGGTGCCAAATTTTTTACACAGTCTTTGTATTACAAAGAAGTGTACGCGCCAATGTTTCAGCGCAACGACAGCATCTTTATTTTTGATTACCCTAAAGACCTATTGCGTATTTACAATGCAAATGGGCTTTTGTTAACGGAAGTGCCCATTCATCATCATTACCAAGCGAAAGAAACCGGATTTCAACGTCAATTGATTCAAGATCGAAAAACTGGCGGTATTTATGCGGTTTATCAGCGTGAAGGCTCGTGTTTTTTAGGCTTGGTGAATTGCCAAACCGGAGCGGTAAGCGCACAATACAAACTTGGCTTTCGCTACGTCGATAAAATAAGGGTGCACAACAACCAAGCGTATTACATTTACCGTCCGTTCGAATCGACGCAAAAGAAGTTTTTATACAAAGAGCGCATTCCGTTCAATTTACCCCTGATTCCGTCAAGTTATGGAACCAAGATTTTAAACGATACCGGTAAATGATCGGAATAGCCGCCTAAATAATTCGTACCTGCATACGTCCGATTCGGCACTTTTTCGCCTTTATAAGTGGTAATTAAAAACGGATAAGACTGAATCTGGCCAGATTGCATTTGTGCTTTTACCTTGCCATCTGCCGCATTTTTACTAACCATCATGTGGTCAAGTACATCCCATTCACTTTTGTAATTGTGGCTGCCTCCAAATTCACCGCTACTCTTGGTAATCAGTGGTGTCAGGCGCTGTGAAATTAGTTGTGGTGCTTTGTCTTGAGGGTGGTCGTTGAGGTCGCCCATAAATACAATTTTAGCTGCAGGGTCTGCTTTTTGAACGGAATCGATAAAAGAGACGGCGTGTTCAGCAGCGCATATGCGTCGAGGCTCCGAGGTATCGGTGCCCGAGCGTCGGCTTGGCCAATGGTTGACTAATACGAACCAAGTTTCGCCTTTGCAGCTGTATTTGGCCCACAAGATGTCTCGCGTAGTCGGAATGCTGTCGCCAGGTAGCGTAAAGCGTAAAATGCCTGAATCTTTTAACTTAAAAAGGTCTTTGCGGTAGATCATGGCCACATCAATTCCGCGGGCATCGGGACTTTCGTAATGTACAATGCCATAGTTTTTTTGCGCTTTTCCTAACAAATCAACCAACACTTGTCGGTTCTCGACTTCGCAAAACCCCATAATAACAGGCATACCCAATTCGCTCATAACTTGGCGGATGTGTGTCAGTTTTTCGTTGTAGCGGGTGGCATTCCATGCCGATTTGGCAGAAGGTAAAAATTCCGCATCGTCGTTACTGCCATCGAGTGTGTCAAATAAATTTTCGACATTGTAAAAGGCAATTGTTTCGAGTTGCTGTGCTTGATAAAAGCCGAAGCTCGCCAAAAAGATAATCGTAAAAATAGATTTCATTGTCAATTAATTATAGGTTACCAACTACCGCCAGCGCCGCCGCCACCAAAACTACCGCCACCAAATCCGCCAAAGCCGCCACCGCTGCTTCCGCCGCCAAAGCCGCCACTTCCAAAGCCGCCACCTCCAAAGCCACCTCCACGGTAGCCGCCAAAATAAAAGAAACTAGACCCGCCAGTACGACCAATAGTGGTGCCGCCACCGCCACGCTTGATCAGAATGTAAAGAATAACAAGAATGATTACCAAACCAATGAGTCCTGAGGCGGGATTGTTTTGGTGCTGCTTGCGGTAGCTTTTTTTGTTGTATTCTCCTTTTGCTAGTTTGATTAAAACCTGACAGGCTTGCGCGATGCCTTTTGCATATTGACCTTCTTTGAATTGCGGAAGTACTTCGTTGTCGATGATTTCTTGGCAGGTGATATCTGGAATGGCGCCTTCGAGCCCGCGCCCCACTTCAATGTAGACCTGATGGCCGCCATTTTCTTGGGTTGGCTTGATTAAAAACAGAATCCCGTTGTCTTTGTCTGGTTTGCCAACTCCCCATTTTTCGGCTAATTCAGCTGCGTAATGCCAGGGTTCGTCGTTGTTGATGTCGTCAACAACGACGATGCAAATTTCGTTGCTGGTTTCTTGTTCAAACCGATCAAGCAGTTGCTCAATTTGCAGGCTTTCTTCTTTCGTGAGGAAGTTGGTGGCTGAAAAGTTGTTTAAAAAACGAGGCGGATTAAGGGGTTCGGGGTATTGACCGAAAACAAATGTGGCACAAATTAGGAAGGCCATGAGGTAGGCGAGACGCTGCTTCATCCGATACTAATTTCGTTAGACAATTCGTTTTGGTCATTTCGCTGGTGCGGAAAATGGGTTTTGAGTTGTTGGCCACTTTCGTGAACCGCTGCTAATATGCCCGCTAATACTCCTTTTTGTTGAAAGGCTTGCAGCATGGCATCGCGGGTGCTGTTCCAAAATTGGTCAGTTACTTTTTCATGGATTCCTTGATCACCAATAATTGCAAATTTTTTGTCTTGGTAAGCAATGTAAATCAGCACGCCATTTCGGGCGGCCGTTTTTTGCATCTTTAATTTTGAAAACAAGGCAATGGCACGGGCCGTAGGATCTGAAGCGCATTTCGCTTCGAGGTGCACGCGAATTTCACCAGATGTCTGGAGTTCGGCGGCTTCAATGGCCTTCGCTACTTCGTGTTGTTCGGATTTTGTCAGCATTAAAATTGCACTTTAGGGGCGTTTTCAGCCCCTCCATTGGCTTTAAATCCGTCTTTGCGTGGGAATTCTTCACCGTTCAAGAAGAAGCGCGCAAAAAAGCCGCGAATATGCGTGTTGTATTCTTTGACCGATTCGTTATAACGATCGCGCTCAAGTTTAATGCGGTTTTCAGTTCCTTCGAGTTGCGTCTGAAAATCTCTAAAGTTTTCGGTCGATCGAATTTGCGGATAGGCTTCATAAGCCAAGTTGATTGCAGTATTGATTTTGCGCCCCATAACTTCGAGGTCTTCTGGGCTTTGCGCATTGACAATTCCAGCACGTGCTTGTGTCACTTGTGTCAGGATGTCTTTTTCATTTTTGGCAGCTCCTTTAACGGTTTCTAATAAATTCGGAATGAGGTCTGCTCTGCGTTGGTAAGCAGATTGCACGTTGGAAAATTTTTCACCGAGACCTTCTTGGAGCCCGACAGCTTTGTTATACATATTGTAATAGCCTAAAAAGACAAAGAGGAGTAGTGCGCCGATAGCGGCAAGGATGACATAAATTGGTTTCATGTGTTCATGTTTTTTTATTGGTTGTGCGTGACCATTGCAATTCGTGTTCCAATATTACAAAAATGACACAATGTCAGGATGCAATTGCTGCAGTTCCTTTTTCTTTTGTTGAAAACTTATTGATTATATATTAATCATTTTTATGTTTAGTTATTCATCTTTTTTCTATTTTTGAAGTCCCAACCAATCGAACTTTTTTACTCATTTTTAGTGCTTATTGTATGCCTATACAACGTTCGATTGTCCACATGGACCTTGATACCTTTTTTGTTTCGTGTGAACGCCTGCTCGATGCGCGTCTTTTCGGAAAACCTATTTTAATTGGTGGCACCAGTGAGCGAGGGGTCGTGGCATCGTGTAGTTATGAGGCCCGAAAATTCGGGGTGCATTCAGGGATGTCCATGAAAATGGCCAAAGAGCGCTGCCCAGAAGCGATTTGCATCAAAGGCAATGGGCAGGCTTATAGTCAATTTTCGAAAGACATCACTGAAATTGTGCGCGAGTCGGTGCCTGTTTTTGAAAAAATGTCGATCGATGAATTTTACATGGATTTTACAGGAATGGACCGCTTTTTTGGGGTTTGGAAATACGCTTCAGAACTCCGGCAGCGCATCATTCGCGAAACCGGCTTACCGATTTCATTTGGTCTTTCGCAAAACAAAACCGTTTCCAAGATTGCAACAGGTGAGGCTAAGCCCAACAACCAACTACACGTTGTAAAAGGCCATGAAAAAGAATTCTTAGCACCGTTGTCGGTTCAAAAAATCCCGATGGTTGGCCCCAAAACCTATCAGGTACTTGGTAGTCTGGGCATCCGAAAAATCAAAAGCATTCAAGAAATGCCACTCGAATTAATTGAAAGTGCGCTCGGTGAAAACGGCCGCAGCATCTGGAAAAAAGCACAAGGCATTGATTTTTCACCTGTAGAGCCCTACAACGAACGCAAGTCCATCTCGACCGAGCGTACGTTTGAGGCCGATAGTATTGATGTGCAGAAATTAAAAGCAGTCTTGACCGCCCTGACAGAAAACCTAGCATTTCAGTTGCGGCACAGCAATAAGCTAAGTGCTTGTGTCACGGTAAAGGTGCGTTACGCAGACTTCCAGACCAGCACCTTACAGCAACACATTTCGTACACAGCCGCCGATCACGAACTCATTCCGGTGGCGCTCCACTTGTTTGAGCGGCTTTATACCCGCCGCATGTTGGTCAGGCTTATTGGCGTGCGTTTTAGCGCATTGGTCGGGGGTGCGCACCAGCTTAAGCTCTTCGAAGACGACTTACAATACGCAGCACTTTACCAAGCGCTCGACCAAATTCGCACGCGTTTTGGCGCCCAGTCGGTCATTCGGGCAGCGGGCCTTGAGGTACGCAAAAACAAACTCCGATGAGATTGCATTCGCACTTTAGTTTGCGCTACGGAATTCATAGCCCCGAAGCACTGATCGATTGGGCTCACTTAGCCGGATACAACTACGCGATATTGACAGACATCAACCATACCGGATCGGCCCTGCGTTTTGTGGAGGCAGCCCAACAAAAAGGGATTCGTCCGGTTGTGGGGGTAGAGCTTCGGCTTGGGATGCGCTACGTTGCTAGCATTATTGCCCGCAACAATCGGGGTTTTCAAGAACTCAATGCTTTTTTGACGCGTTTTTTGGAGGCTGGCCCGCAGCAAGTTCTGTCCGAACTCCCGCATTTTTCGGCCTGTTACACGTGGTACCCGTTGGCGAACGCACCTCGCAAACTAAAACCAAACGAATACATTGAAATACAAGCACATGAAATTATCCAATTAAAGTTAAACTACAAGCATATTCGGCCCGAAAAATGCGTGGCCGTTGCGCCCATGAGCTTTTTAAACCAGCGCGATTTCAATGCGCACCGGCTGCTGCGGGCCATCGACCAAAATTGCTTGCTTTCGATGCTGCCCAAATCAGAAGAAGCCTCTGCTCAAGAGCGTTTTCAATCTGCCGAGGCCTACAAAAAAGCATTTGAGCATGCGCCTGAACTGCTCGAACGCAGCGAGAACCTCCTCCGAACTTGTCAGCTACACTTTGCATTTGAAGAAGCGGCCAGCCCACAAAATCCGGCAACCTTTACAGGGTCTAAAGAAGGCGACATCGAATTGCTCAAAGAACTCTGTGCCGAAGGGCTTTCGTATCGCTATTCAACAATTACCGACGAAATCATTGCGCGCATCGAAATGGAAATCGAGGTCATCGCAGAAAAAAACTACCTCTCGTATTTTTTAATCACCTGGGACTTCACCTCTTATGCCCGTTCAAAGCAGTATTTCTATGTCGGACGCGGAAGCGGTGCCAATAGCATTGTGGCGTATTTGCTGCGCATTACCGATGTCGATCCGCTCGAACTCGATTTGTACTTTGAGCGCTTCATTAATTTGTACCGCAAAAACCCGCCCGATTTCGACATCGATTTCTCCTGGCGTGAGCGCGACGACATCGTACGCTACTTGTTTGAGCGCTACCCGAATACCGCATGGCTGTGTACTTACAATACCTTTCAGTTTCGGGCGGCGGTCCGCGAAATCGGAAAAGTCTTTGGTTTGCCCAAAACCGAAATTGATGCACTTTGCAAAGCTGGGAAGCACGCACAAGCACGCGATCAATTAGGGCAATTAGTGCTGCGCTACAGTCAGCTCATTGAAGGTTTGCCATCGCACCTGAGTGTGCATTCCGGCGGTATTGTCATTAGTGAAAAACCAATGGATTGGTTTTCGGGGCGCTTTTTACCACCAAAAGGTTACCCAACAACCCAATTTTCGATGCGCGAAGCCGAAGCGGTAGGCTTGTACAAATTTGACATCCTGAGCCAGCGTGGGCTCGGAAAAATCAAAGATTGCTTTGATTACATTCGCCGCAACACCAATACCGATGAAATCCCTGATATTCATGACATTCAAGCGCTAAAGGCCGATCCTAAAATTAAAGCACTCTTGATTCAAGGACGTGCGCTGGGTTGTTTTTATGTCGAATCGCCGGCCATGCGCATGCTCTTGATTAAACTCAAGGTGCAAAGCTACCTCGAACTTGTGGCAGCTAGCTCCATTATTCGGCCTGGCGTTTCGCAATCAGGCATGATGAATCAATACATTTTACGGCATCACCATCCTGAGCAGCGGCAACAAATCCATCCGCTGTTGCTCGAACTCATGCCTGAAACGTATGGCGTTATGGTGTATCAAGAAGATGTGATTAAAGTAGCGCATTTTTTTGCCGGTTTAAGTCTTGCCGAAGCCGACGTATTGCGCCGAGGAATGTCGGGCAAATTTCGCTCACGTGCCGAGTTTCAACAAGTCCAAAAACGCTTTTTTGAAAATTGTCAAACAAGAGGTCACGACAAGGTCTTTAGCGAAGATCTCTGGCGTCAAATCGAAAGCTTTGCTGGTTATGCGTTTTCAAAAGGGCATTCAGCTTCGTATGCGGTAGAAAGCTACCAAAGCTTGTACTTAAAAGCACATTACCCATTGGCTTATTTAACGGCATGCATCAATAATTTTGGCGGGTATTACCGCACCGAGATTTACGTGCACGAGGCGCGGCACTATGGTGCCTGTATCGAAGCACCCTCACTTAACGAAGGTGCTTACGAATGCGTCTTGCGCCAGCAGCGCCTGATTTTGGGCTTTAATTTGGTTCACGGAATTGAAGAAAGTCTGGTTGCGCGTATTTTAGAAGAGCGGCAGCGACGCGGTCCTTTTCGCGAACTCGAAGACCTCTTGCGTCGGGTGCATGTACCGCTCGAACAACTCAGCTTGCTCATCCGAATTGGTGCCCTGCGCGATTTTTCATTGAGCCGAAAAGAGTTGCTGTGGCAGGCACATTTCTTACTGAATAAAAGCGTACCGAAAAACCCGAACGAGTTGTTTGCGGTTTCGAAAAAAAGCTACCAACTTCCCGAACTTTATGAGCATCCGCTCGAATTAGCTTTTGAACAATTCGAACTCTTGGGTTTTCCATTGTGCAGTCCTTTTGAGTTGCTTCGAGAACCCTTACCACAAGCACAACTCACCGTACGCGATTTTAGCACCTCTATCACGCGCCAAATTGAAGTGTATGCGTATTTGGTGAGCATCAAATTTTCGCGTACCCGAAAAGGAGAACTCATGTATTTCGGGACATTTATCGATGTGAATGGGGATACGCTTGACACCGTGCATTTCCCTTCTGCAGCAAAAGCTTATCCGTTTTACGGTAAAGGTGTTTACCGCATTATTGGCAAACTGAGTGTGTCTTACGACTATTTTAGCTTAGAAGTCGAGCAGCAGCATAAATTACCGTTTGCCGACGATGTGCGCCTGATCGATGTCGATTGATCACTTTTCTTTTTTTAGACGCTTCTCGATTTCTTGTATGCGCAAGAAGTAAGTCCTGAACACATAAAAAAGCGCCGGAGAACCAAATAAAAAGAACTGAGACCAAAGACTAAGTTCTGATAAAGGCTCGGGAAGTAATACCATGACAACTACCCCTAAAAATGATACCACCAATTGTGAAAAAAAGAGCGCCGTAAGCGCCGTAAGTGGCAAGGGGAAGAAATGGCAATCGGACTGTAGGTCTTCATCGGTAATCATGCACAGGTTGTAGGCCACAAGCAGCACTAAAAAACTAGGTAAAAAGTGGGTAAAACCAAATGTACTTGCTTCGGTAGTTAAATAAAAAATTAAATCCAAAAGCAAAAAAAATAGGGTAAGAAATACAATAAAACGATGCTTAAACATAGTCTGTTATTTTCCCTTAAGTTACTAAAAAAATAAGCTACTTGCAAATTTCAACTCCATTTTTTAGTTCAATCGGTAACCAGTTGGCCTCAATGCCAAAACGATTTTGATACGAGTGAAGCAGTGTTTCCAATCCGTCTTTATCAAACACAGACCGAGCCAAAACCAGCAAGCAACCGCCAAAACCACCGCCCATCATGCGTGCACCGAGCACGCCATTTAGATGCAGGCAATTTTCTTGCAAGAAATCAAGTTCAGCACAGCTAACTTCATAAAGTGTTGCTAGGCCAGCGTGGCACTCATTGAGAAGCTGTCCTAATTTTTGTGTGTGCTGGTGCAATGCAGCCTCCATAAAATCCTGGACGCGTTGCAGTTCGTCGTGTACATAACGCACGCGCAGTTGGGTCTTTTCATCGAGCAAGGGCAACAATTGGTGGAGCTGATTGGTTGAAAGTGAGCGCCAATTTTCAAAATCCTCAAATTGCGCTGCAGCGATTTTTTTAGCCTGATTTAGTTGCGCTACTCGCTCATTATAGGCAGATGTGGCCAAATTGTGTTTGACGTTTGAATCAATTAAGAAAAAATGGCAGTCTGGTAGCGAAATCGAAAAGGCTTCAATGGTCTGATTAAGGCAATCAAATGCAATGAATTGCTGCTGCCAACCAAATAGCGAAGCAATCTGATCCATGAGGCCACACTGTACGCCAGCAAATTCATGCTCGGTTTGTTGGGCAATCTTTGCCAATTCGAGTCGATTATAGCCCAAACTAAACCACTCATTGAGCCCAAATGCCAAGCCACAACAAAGCGCAGCCGATGACGAAAGTCCAGCTCCAATCGGGATGGTGCTCTGAAACGAAATCTGCAAACCCGTTTGTTTCGATGCCGGTAGCTTCAGTAAGCAAAATACGCCTTGCACGTACTTTTTCCAGCCTGTGACATAAACGCTTGTTAATTCGCCCCATGTAAATTCCCAATGCTCATTTAAGTCGAGTGCATCGACACAAACAGAAGCGTCGGTCGTCGGTTGAAACGTAAATTCGATAAAGCGATCAATGGCGGCAGGTAACACGATTCCATCATTGTAATCGAGGTGTTCGCCAATTAAATTGATGCGACCCGGCGCCTGAATGCGCAACGTTTTTAAGGCGCTGGTTTCCATAAAAGTGTTTCTTTTAAACCAAGTTCTGGAATGCTCACCTGAATCTGTATCGGGTGCTTTGGCGCTTCTGTTCGGAGCAAAGCACTGGCAATTCCGGCTTCAAGTGGCAGAATGGCTGGCGAAACCAAACCAGCGTCTTCGGCCAGGCAGCTAAACGTAGCTTTATAGGAATTACTCGGTACAAGTGTACCGTTTTGGTCGCGTAAACAAGCACGCACAAAAATAAGATCGGCTTTGCTTGTATCGATTCCGAAAGCCATGGTGTCGAGCATAAGTTCAATACGCGTGGGTTTTCCTGGCGTTTTAACGGTGCAGGCCGTTGTGCGGAGCTGACGCTGATCAAGCCCATAAGCCGCAAGTGTACCGGCTTCAAAAGCGGGAATCGTAAACGAATAGGGCGGAGCCACTAAATGGCTCGAGGCTAGGGTTCGGGTTTGCTTTTGCAATGCGATTTGTTTGTCATTTAAAAACAAGGAAACGCTAGGGCAGTTTGAATAAATGGTAAGCGTAGTGCTTGAGCTCGCATCCCAACGTGAGGCAATAGAAACATAGGGTTGTTTTGAAAAGGGCAGGCCTTGACTTTTATAGAAATCGACAGCGTATTTGGGGATGCGTGTAATGTCATAAATACCAGATGCTTCTAAATCCGGGCTGTATCCGCGATTGTAATCGAAACAAACCCAATTGGCTTCACCGATGCTATTTGCGCCTTTGCGGTTAGAATTCGATGCTTCCTGAAAATTATACGCTTGTTGCAATAATGCCAACTCGCCATCACTACGCAACTGCCTTGAGTTTCTTTCCGTAGGCGCTAAATCGGCAAACTGC
>JBDLQL010000023.1:0-35340 GCA_039800565.1 Bacteroidota bacterium
CAATAAATACCAACCAAAAGCCCAACGTATACGGAATGATTTCGTAAGGACTTAAGCGGTGATGAAGGAAGTCAGTGAGACCAATACGGGTAATACTGCCATAGAGCACAATCATATGGACAATGTAAATACTTAGTGTATTTTGTCCGATTTTTAAAAAGAGGTTGTTTTTTTGGATGTTTAGCAAATACGTTTCGAGTGCAATAAGCAAGGACAGAACAATAAACACCATGCCTAATTTTTCATAGAGCCAATCCATTTGGTAGAATGTAATTGCTTCCCAGCCCGGGACTTGTTGCAAAAGCAGTAAGAGGGGCTTGATGCCGAAAAATAAAGAAAGTCCTATTGCGAATCCACCAAGAATGTATGGTAAGGTCTTCACTTTTTCTTTGTGGTGGTATAAAAAGACGCCAATCATGGCACCATACATCGTGTAACCCATGTGTGGTGTAATCGGAAATAACGAATACTTGCCATGGAAAATATTTTGGATAAATGCCGGAGCTTGCTGAGGCCAATAGCTTGTTCCGAGGTTACCAAAGAACAAATACGAGAAAAACAATGCCGTACCTGCTACCAAATAAAAGCTCCAGAGCGGGATGACTTTAAGAAGTCGCGACAAGCCATATAAGCTAATGATACAAAAGATTCCGATTCCGATGCATTGCAAGACATGAAAGGCATAATATTGCAACAGATAGCCCCAGAAGAGCAATTCAACAACGCGTTTAAATCCTTTTCGAATCCGGATATTTTTCAAAAAAGCACTTGTTTCGTTCCCGAGCATTAAATAGGTAAATACGATACCTGTGACCGTCAAGAAAATTGGTGAAGTAAATCCGCGAATAAATTTCCAAACCGTGTAAGGAGTATAGGCTTCATTACACCATTCAGGTGCCAATGAATCGTGTACGAAATGACCTTCAAGCATGAGCATGATGGCAATTGTACGTGCAATATCGATGAAGTAAAGACGAGTTTTCATGAACGGAAATTGGGGCGCAAGTTACGAAAGAATTGACGAATGGCCTCGCGCTTTTTGACGAGGTAAATAAAGAAGGCTAAAAAGAGAATGGCACCACTAAATGCAACGGGCCCACTTAATTTCGAAGCAAGAAAAGTGCGCAAACTGATACCAGTAACGGCTCCATATAACAAGACAGCATGCACATTGTAAATAAAAAACGTTTCTTGTCCTACACGCATAAAGTCAGGATGTCTTAAGCGTTCGAACTGACTTAAGTAACTAAAAAAGACGATCAATAAATGGACAAATAAGACGCGGTCAAAAAACCAACAATAATGAAAATGTGCGGCACTAGCGGTCGGTTCTATCCAAAAAGAAATCAACCAGCCGAGGGCATAAAAGAGGCAAGCGATGACTAATAAAAAGCGCGCATTTGCTTTTAAATCATTGGGTTGCTTGCGTGTACTAAGCCAATGTCCAAAGGCAGCACCCATAAATACATAGCCCATCCATGGGAAAATAGAAAAAGAGGTTTCTGGTCCTTGAATGAGGTTCTGTAACACGCTTGGTGCAAATCCGGGTAAATAGCCTGATTGTTGGCGCACCCAAATGGTCGTCACGAAGATGCAAAAGCCGATGCATAAATACAGTACCCAACCCCATTTCCGAATCTTTTTTAGCAATGAACTTAGTAGGAGTAAGCAAAGAAGACTTAAGCCAATACATTGCAAAATGTGAAAGCCGAAAAGTCGCGAATTGAGGTGGCCTGATAAATAATAGGGGAGGTAACTTAAGTTAATTTGTAAGAGATAGCCAATTAGAATGAGGCTTAAGGCACGCTTGATGCCTTTTTTAACACGCACCAATTTCCAATAAGCCGCTTCGCCTTTATTCCATTCGCGGTGCAATAAATAACTAAATACGCTCCCTGAAATGGTAAAGAATAAAGGCGCTGTTAATCCTCTAAAAAACCCCCAAACATTGAAAATGTAACTTGAAGAGGCCCCCACTTGCCGAACTTCATCCATATGAAATTCATAGCCTACGTAGGTCATGGAAATGAAATGCCCTTGCAACATCATTAATATGGCAATACTTCGACTGAAATCTAAAAAGTGAATACGTTGCTGTTGCATTTAGTGTTGGTTTTTTTTTGTGGTACGCATTTCGATGATTTCAATGCGTCTTTCATAAGAGGCTGCTTTCGAATAGACTGAATTGCGTTGGTCGTAGTAGTTATCACTGACTGTTTTATCGGCTTTGAATTCACCCATTGGCACTTCCTCAAAGCGCAACATAGGGTGTTCGCTATTCATGTAAGGCGCAAACTTCCCATTGTCAAGTTCTTCAAAGTAATTTTTTATCGAATCGATTCTTCTGCGTGTGAGGTGAACATTGTAGTCGGTTTTGGCAAGTGGACTTGCGAATCCTTGCACCATAAGCGTGACTTCTAGTCCTTCTTCTAACGCCTTCCAAACCTGATCGGTGAAGGCATGCAAATCGGCCATTCCGGCATCAACTTCTGTACTAAAAAAAGAGGCCAAATCTGATTGTGCTTTTGCTGCAAAACTGGTGTCGCTTAGCGCACTTACCTTTTCGAGGTAAAGCGGAAACTGGGCTTTGTACTTGCTGTAGGTTTCTTCGTAATTCAATGGCGTAATGTCAGCAGTGGTTTTGGCATCCGGTTGGTCATTTTCAAAGTACAACTGAATCGGTAACTTAACACAACTTATTTCAGGTGATACAGTGCTTATTACTTTGGGTTTCGGACGTACAATCGAAACCCAGTAGATATCGCTGCAACACGTCGGATTTTTTGCATACTGAGAGCCTAAGCGATTGGATGTAAAATACGTGGTATCGCCAGCCTGAAAATAATAGATGTCGTTGGCCGGGCTGTTAAATGGCATTCCTAAATTGACAGGCTGTCCAAACTCGCCATTCGTTTGAAGTTGGGACATAAAAATATCGTGTCCGCCGTAACCATAAAGCCAAGTACTTGAAAAATAGAGTTTAGTCGTGAGGGTATCAAACCACGGGCTGACTTCGTTTTCAGGGCTATTGAGTCGACTTAAGTTTGTTTCCAACCCGAAGCTACCATCGGGCAATATTGGAAGCATCCAAATGTCAAGCCCGCCTTTTCCGCCATCTTGGTCAGAACAGTAAAAAAGGACGCTTTGCCCTTTCAATGTACTGAGGCAAGGCATGGTGCTATTCTTTCCTTTTTGGCCAAAAGCTTGAAACGCACTGTCGGTGATCCAATGGCCATTTTGACGTATTGCCATTCGAATCTGACATTGGTAAGCTGCCCCGAGGTCTTGGCATTCGCTGTAAAAAAGTTGCTGGCCATCTGAAAAAATGCTGGCATTCCCGATACTTCTTCCTTCTTTCTGGAGCTTCAGTAATGGCTGGCTCGAAGGGCTACTTGTTAAAGGAGCGGCATAAAGTTGGGTTGAATAACGCGGGTCATAAACTTCTTGCAGTTCTTCATTGATCGAATCAGGACGCAGTGCAGAAAAATAGAGGGTGTCGTGCCAAACTGTGTGTCCAAATTCGGCATTTGTGGAATTGATACCGAGTGCGAGTTGCTGAACGTTTAGGGTGTCTTTTGTATTTTTAAGTTGCTTTAGCACCCAATTGCAAGCTTCTACTTCTTGCGTTGCTTTTTTATAAGTGGCCGAAGCCTTGTCTTCCGAGAAATCGCGTTTTACTTCTTTAAAAACAGTGAGTGCTTCTTTGTAGTGGCCTTGTTGTTTTTCCATAAGACCGTAATAGAGTTGCGCCTCCGGATACTTTGTTCGGTCTTCGTCACGTGCATAGACGCTTGCATAGTACTTTGAGGCATCTATATAATTCTTGTAAGCCCGGTGTGTTTGGGCTAATTGCCATAAAATGTCCGGATTTTCGGGGTCGAGAAGGCGGGCCTGTTCGAAAAAATCGATTGCTTCGTAATAATCACCTTTTTGGTACTGATCGGAGGCATGTTGCAACAACTCTTTGAGGTGTTTTTGGCCCCATAGCGATGTGCTGCAAAAGAGTAGCAAGACTAGATATAATCTGGACATACGCGATGGATCAAGGTTGGTGGATGGAAACGGCGAATGACATACCGAAACGAAAGTTCGAATGCTCCTCGTGAATGACTTGCAGGAACTAAAGAAGAATAATTGATGTCGTAGCTGATCCCGGTATAGATAGAACCACGCTGGTAGCCAAAATTAAGGCAAAATGCATCAGCACTGCGCCACCAAGCCCCAGCAAATAAATAAATGTGATCGGGCCGACTAAAACAATAATTGGCCAATGCTCCAAGCTGCAGTTCGCGGTATTTTCCTTGCACAGCATACTGTAAACTAGGTTGCAACTTCCAGCCATCAATTAGCGGAATACTAAGTTTACTGTACAGATTGACGCGGACATCGCGGTGCAAGGGATTGCCGTAGAAACTTTGGTCGGGACGGGTGAGGTTAAAAAGGCCAAGGCCACTTTCGAGTTGAAGGTCTGGTAGTAATTGGTACCTATGAATCAAACCGAAGCCCAACATTGGTTTGCACATCGAGGCCGTCTGGAAGTATTCATTTGTCGGGGCCGTTGGGTCAAACACAAAGCCATTGTATTGCGCATCAAAGGTGAGGGCAGCACTATTAAGTTGCCTGTAATTAAGACCGGCTTGCAAACCCACCGACAAGAGGTGTTGTTGGGTGATTGCTAGTGTTTTGGATGCGCTTAACTGCCATTCAAGCGTTTGAAATTTTCCGTCGCCCACTTGGTCATGAAAGAGATTGGTAGCCAATCCGATACCTTTGAAACGTCCATCGAACGATAAGGCGGTTGTTTGGAAAGGGACACTTACCGATTTCCATTGCGTGCGGTAATTGGCACAAAATCGCAAATCTTCGTCGAAATGACCAGCTTGCCCTGGATTTTGATAGATTGGGTTGTCGTTGAATTGTGTCCAATGCACGTCTTGGGCGAAGGCCCAATGCGCCACACAGCTGAACACCAAAACAAGAACTCCTTTCATCTGAACGAAGTTACGAAATAAGCAGCTTGGTTGTTTTATGGATTGCTAGTCGAGACCGGAATGACCTTCCCATTCATAAATTCGCCGGCTTGGGTTGCGAAGGTGTAGATAAAACGCGCCATTTCTTCTGGGCGTGTCGGTGCTTGGTATCCTGGAAAGGCTTGTTCGAGCATTTCTGTCTGGACTGCTCCTAAGCACAAGCAATTCATTCGGTAGTTTGTCGCTTTAAATTCTTCAGCAAAAAGTTCGGTAAAAGCAACCAGCGCAGCTTTTGAACTGGAATAGGCGCTTAATCCGGCAAATTTTAAGCTCCCTTGAAAACCACCAATTGAACTGATGTTTACAATGTGTGCGTTTGCAGAAAAATAAGGTAATAGCTGTTGGGTCGCTTCCATAATGCCGATCACATTGACTTGATAGGAATACTGGAAGTCATCGTGGGTAAGGTTAGCAAAAGGTTTATTGACTAAATAACCAGCGTTGTTTATGAGTATATCGATTTGAAATTGGCTTGGAATCCAAGAAAACTGGCCCAGAAGAGGTTGGGCTAAATCGATGGCGATGCACTTTACGTTGGCTTGAGTGAAGCGCTGTTGCATTTGTTCAACATTGCGCGACAAGGCATAAACCTGCGTATCGGGATCGGCCGCGAAGCGCTCGACCAACGCCGCACCAATGCCTCGACTTGCGCCGAGAATTACAACTGTTTTAAGCATCGAAACTTACAATTAGTTCATCAGATGTGGCATAGGCCTGACAGCTTAGAATATAACCATCGGCTACTTCAGCATCAGTTAACGCATAGTTCATGCGCATGGCAGCGCTGCCTTTCATTACTTTGGCGCGGCAAGAGCAACAAACCCCTCCACGACACGAAAAAGGCACATCAAGTCCTGCTTTTTCTGCCAATTCCATGATGCTTTTATCGGAGCCTTTCATCTCAAATTTGGCGCTTTCGCCATCGAGAAGAACGCTTACTTGACTTACACCACTAAATTTAGGCGTTTCTTCTGCTGCTTCTGTAGGAGCGGCATGAAACAATTCCTTATTGATTTTTGCTGCGGATACGCCATAAAATTTTAACGTTTTTTCGGCCATTTCTACGAGAGCTTGCGGACCGCACAAGAAAAATGCATCGGCTTGAAGTAATTTCAAATTACCTTTTATTGCCTCGTTTAAATGTTCTTCTGTGATGCGGCCAAAATGCGCCAGTTCGCTTTGTTCTTGGCTCCAATAATGGTGCAGAGACAGGCCGTCAAGTTGCTGAAGGGTGTCAAGGAACATGGTGCTTTTTGAAGATTTATTTCCATAAAGCAAGGTCCAGTGGGCACTCGATTGACGGTGTAACAACATGCTCATGATCGGTGTGATTCCTGAGCCAGCCACGATAGCAACCAACTGCTGCTGCTGTGGATTGACGGTAAACTGACCCGTTGGTTCAAAGACGATGAGTTCGTCGCCTGTTTTTACGCTTTGTAAATAACTCGAGACTTTACCATTTTCGATTTTCTTGACCCCAATAGCAAGTGTTTCGTTAGGGCCACTGCATATCGAATACGAACGGCGCAATTTTTCGCCTTTCCATTCGATTTCTAGACTGAGGTATTGCCCTGGCTCATAGGCAAACGATTTTTGCAATTCGTTGGGTACATCAAACGCAATTTTTACCGCGTCAGCACTGAGCTTTGACACTGAAGAAATGCGCAATAAATGAGCTCCTTTCGGCAATTTGGGCGCATCCGATTTTAAAAAACTAAAAAATCCCATGATTAATCGTCAAATGAAACCAAGACGTCATCGGATTGTGGATGTGCTTGACAGGTCAAGACATAGCCATTTTCGACTTCTTCTGGTGTAAGTGCATAATTGATGTCCATTGAAACTTTTCCTCTTAGAACTTTTGCTTTACACGTACAGCAAACACCTCCTTTGCACGCAAATGGGGCATCGGCGCCTGCTTCGTAAGCGGCATCTAAAATTGTTTTACCGTCCGAGGATAAATGAAAATGAACACTTTCGCCATCCATAATGACCTCGACTTTCGAATCGAAAACAGGCGTTTCAGTTTTTTCGGTTGAAGCCGCTTTACTCGGTGGGGCTGCATGGAAAAGTTCGAAGTGAATTTGTTGGGCTGTTAAACCCCAAGCAATCATGGCTTCTTTGACACCTAAAATCAACGCTTCAGGGCCACATACAAAAACAGATGCTGGCTTCATTTGACCTAAAAACACCTTGTTTAATGCGGTGCATTTTTCTTGGTCAATGCGCCCTTTTTGTAACGAATTGCCAATGCTTTCTCTTGAAAATAAATGGACGAGGTTAAAGCGTGTTAAGTATCGATTTTTTAAGTGCTCTAGTTCTTCACGGTAGATAATGTCTAGAAATCCTTTGTTTCCAAAATAAAGCGTGACGGTACTATTCGGCTCTTGCGTCAAGATGGTTTTTGCGATTGCCAAAATAGGTGTAATGCCACTTCCGGCAGCCACCAATAAATAATGATGCGTTGCTGATGGCGTCGGTTCAAAATAAAAATTACCCATTGGAGCCATGACTTCTAGGGTGCTTCCTACCTTTAATTGCGAATTGGCGAATTGTGAAAAGGCTCCATTCGGTATGGCTTTGATAGCCACCCGCCATTCGTTGTCTGAAGGGGCACTACTCAACGAGTAAGAGCGTCTGATTTCAGGCTGTTCGGGATGTTTAAAGGTGAGGTATTGTCCGGCTTTGTACTGAAAAGCTTCTTGTAAGGCTTTTGGAACATCTAAGAGGACAGAGACACAATCTTCTGTTTCTTTTTGAATGTCTTTAACCTTTAGGGTATGAAAATGTGTAGACATAGTTCAAATTAAGTGGTCAAAAGTACGGATTTATAGGCATACATCTGTCAACAATTGTCATTGAACAAACTGACGAGAATCATGTTTTGAAGGGGGAACTATTTTTTATATTTGTTGCACCGCAAACAGGAAGATAAGATGAACCTATCCGAACAAGAAAAACATTTCTTAGCTAAAATCGAAAAAGAAATCAAAATTGAGCCCAATGATTGGATGCCTGATGAATACCGCCAGACGCTTATTCGGCAGATTTCTCAGCATGCGCACTCAGAAGTTGTCGGGATGTTGCCAGAAGGCAATTGGATTACCCGAGCACCAAATCTGCGCCGCAAAGCAGTCTTACTTGCAAAAGTGCAAGATGAAGCTGGCCACGGACTTTATTTATACAGTGCGACCGAAACCCTTGGTGCCGATCGCGAACAAACCATCGACGATTTGCATTCCGGCAAAGCAAAATACTCTTCTATTTTCAATTACCCAGCCTTGAACTGGGCCGATATCGGCACGATCGGTTGGTTAGTCGACGGGGCTGCAATCATGAATCAAGTGGCGTTGTGCCGAACCTCATATGGTCCGTATGCCCGTGCGATGGTTAAAATATGTAAAGAAGAATCGTTTCACCAACGACAAGGCTATGAAGCGTTAACTGTTTTGTGTAACGGAACGCCTGCTCAAAAAGCAATGGCTCAAGATGCCATGAATCGTTTTTGGTGGCCAGCTCTCATGATGTTTGGCCCAAGCGATGCTGAATCGACGCATTCAGAACAATCCATGAATTGGAAGATTAAGCGCTTTACCAACGACGAATTGCGTCAGAATTTTGTCGATGCCACGGTACCACAAGCTGAAATCTTAGGACTCACTATTCCAGATCCGAACCTAAAATGGAACGAAGAACGTGGCCATTATGATTTTTCTGAAATCAATTGGGACGAATTTTGGCAAGTTGTCAAAGGAAACGGACCTTGCAATAAAGAACGCCTAGAAGCCCGTGTTAAAGCAAAGCAAGAAGGCATGTGGGTGCGTGAAACAGCGATGGCTTTTGCACAGAAAAGAGCACTTAAAAAAACGGCATAATCAACTAAAATTTTAAAAAAATGTCAAACCAAGAATGGCCATTATGGGAGGTATTTATCCGCAGTAAGCAGGGCCTCAACCACAAACATGTCGGCAGCCTTCGCGCTCCTGATGCAACACTCGCACTCGAAAATGCACGTGACGTTTACACACGTCGTTCAGAGGGCATCAGTATTTGGGTCGTTGCTTCTACCAATATTCATGCAACAGATATCGACGATGCGGCATCATTTTTTGAACCTTCAGATACAAAAATTTACCGCCATCCTACTTTTTATGAAGTACCTGATGGTGTAAAACACATGTAAGATGCAAGACTTAGCACTTTACGAATACGTTCTCCGAATGGGAGACGACAGCCTTATTTTAGGTCAACGCTTAGGCGAATGGTGTGGACATGGCCCAATCCTCGAAGAAGACATCGCCATGACCAATATTTCGTTGGATTTAATTGGTCAAACCATGTCCTTATTTGACCTTGCTGGTCAGCTTGACGGTAGTGGCCGAAATCATGATCAGCTTGCGTTTTTACGCTTCGAACACGATTACAAAAATGCACTTTTGGTCGAACAGCCAAATGGTGATTTCGCCATGACGATGTTGCGTCAATTTTTCTTTGATGCCTTCCGCTTGCCGTTATACGAAGCATTATGTTCGTGTCCGGTCGAGCAATTGGCTGCAATTGCAGAAAAATCAGTTAAAGAAACGCGTTACCATTTAAAACATTCATCCGAATGGGTGATCCGAATGGGCGATGGCACAGCAGAATCAAAAATGCGTTTGCAAGCAGCTCTTGATCACTTGTGGCGCTATACTGACGAGCTTTTTTACGAAAACGAAAGCGATGCACAATTGCAAGCAAAAGGGCTAGTGCCTTCGCTTCAATCCATTAAACAGACATGGCAACAAACCGTAGAACGCGTTTTTGCCGATGCTACGCTTGATATCCCGAATTCGAATTGGAAATTTGAAGGAGGGCGTTTTGGCCGTCATTCCGAACACATGGGCTATATTTTGTCCGATTTGCAATACATGCAACGTACGTATCCGAACATGGAATGGTAACAATCGCAGAAATTTCGGCATACCTTGATGAGGTCTTTGATCCTGAAATTCCTGTATTGACCATTCGTGACCTCGGCATGTTGCAACACATTCATTACGAGTCAGGCAACTGGCAAATTACCATCATTCCGACCTATTCAGGTTGCCCGGCAATGCAGCAAATTGAGGCAGATATTCGAGCAAAACTTCATGAAAAAGGGATAGATAATGTGCAAGTCTCATTGGTCTTGTCTCCTGCCTGGACAACCGACATGATCAGCGAAGAAGGGCGACATAAACTTCAGTTATATGGCATTGCACCGCCTGTCAATGAGCCCGATAAGAGCGTACTTTTTGCAGAAGCACCCGTGGTGCCTTGTCCTAAATGCCGAAGTAAAGAGACCAAAATGATTAGCTTGTTTGGCAGTACAGCATGTAAAGCGCATTACCAATGCCAATCGTGTTTAGAGCCCTTCGATTACTTTAAATGTTTAAAATAAAAAAGAAGTCCGGAGTGGACTTTTTTTATTTTTATAGTACTATGTATTGCATAATACAATACAAAACCTATATCTTTGTCTAAAAGTTGGAAATGAATGTAGAAAATACCCAGTCTCAGATGCGTAAAGGCATTTTAGAATATTGCATTCTTAGTATTTTACATCAAGGTGAAGCCTATCCGTCTGAAATACTTGATAAATTGCGACAGGCACAACTGTTAGTCGTTGAAGGAACGGTATACCCCTTGCTGACACGCCTAAAAAATTTAGAGCTCTTGACTTACCGTTGGGAAGAATCGAATGCAGGCCCACCCCGTAAATACTATTGCATCACCCCAAAAGGACAGCAGTTTTACCTTGCACTCGAACGGACGTGGCGAGAACTCCAACAAGCAGTTACACAACTCACTAAAACGAACACCTATGAATAAAACGATTTCCATTCACCTCCAAGGTTTTCCATTTATTTTAGAAGAACAAGCCTACACTGTCCTTGAAAATTACCTAAACGAGCTGCGGCAGGTATTGCAATACGAAGAAGGTGTCGACGAAATTATTCAAGACATTGAATTGCGCATTGTCGAGTTGCTGCAAGAGACACAAAAGGGAGGTCAGGTGATTCAATTAGAGCGCATTCAATTCATCATGTCGGTACTTGGCGACGCGTCTAACTTTGGCGAATCCGTACTGGAAAGTGAGGCCGAAAAAACAACGCATCCGGAAACGGCAACCACCAAGCGCTTTTTTCGTGACCGAGAAAATGCAGTACTTGGGGGTGTAGCAAGCGGGGTCTCTGCTTACTTTGATGTCGATGTAGTGATCGTCCGTGCACTATTTGTGCTTTGCTTTATGGCATTCGGTTCTGGGATTCCAGTTTACATTCTTTTTTGGATCATTACACCAGCGGCAAAAACAGCAAGTGAAAAACTGCAAATGCGAGGCAAAGCTGTGAATGTCGAGGGCATTAAAACGGAAGTAAAAGAAGCGGCTGATCGTGTCCAACAAAATTCTAAAAAATGGGCGAAGCATGTTCGTTCTGAGCTCAATAATAAAGAAGGGCTGCAGCGCTTTATTCATGCTTTTCGTCGCTTCTTAGGAATCGCCATGCTGTTTTTCGGAATCACATTGACGCTCGTTCTTTGCTTTTTCTTATTCATTGACCCCAACTGGGTACCGGCACAAATCAACGGACAATTTACGTCTTTAGGGATGTTATTTTCCATCTTCTTTGAAGACGACGGCACCCATCAATTGCTCATTTACGGGATTGCCATCCTTGGTTTTGCATGGGCATTTTCAAGTATTTTAGCCGCATTACGCCTTTTATTTTCATTTCAGTCGCTTTGGATCAAATGGAGCTTAAGCCTGCTCGGATTTAGTGTAGCAATTGGTATCGTGATGCTCAGTTATGCAGGTGTTAAAACCGCCAGATCATATGCATATGAAGGCGAATTAAGTCAGGAAGTTGCACGCATCCAGCAAGAGGAATTGCAGCTTCAAACGGTTTCGCTCCACGCGAATAAAAGCTATGACGGCTTTACCGCAAAAGAAACGCATTTTGAGCGCTTAATTGTACGCAATGGCCGCATTTACAATCATGGAATTGAAATTGTTTGTGAAGCTTCTTCAGACTCGCTTTTTCATATCGTCCTGATTAAAAAAGCAAATGGCTACGGAGTCGAAAAGGCAAATCAACGGGCGAGCCATATACAGTATCCGTTAAAATGGAGCCACAAGCACCTCGAATTGCCGACTTATTTAAGTTACCCACTTGCCGACAAAATGCGTGATCAAGAAGTAGTCATTAAAATTCGGGTTCCTGAGGGTAAAAACGTGCGGCTAAACCAGGCACAAATTTTCCCGCGTGTTTCAGAAGTACTGAATCTAGAACAAGAAGAAGCGCATGGCTTCATCGACAGCGATGGTTCGTACTCGTGTTGGGATTAATGACCTTTCAACTGCTGGGCATCGAGCCAATAGATGAATTTAAACGAGAGGCTATTTGTTGGCCCTTGTTGAAGGATGGTGTTGAGGTTTTGCCAATACCCGGCCTGAACTGCCTGATCTGCTGAAAACACCGAATTTTTCCAAACCAAATTGATTTCACTTCCTGGTTTAAATACCCATCGGTACGTAAAATCAATCGTAAAGGCATTGTAATTGAGGTTGTAGGCAGAATTCCCATAAATGTCGAGCCCAGTAAAAGTGGGCAAAGCCTGCAAACGGCCATCTTCTGCTAAGGTATAAAACGAAGTGTATGAAATGGCAGAACGGTAATGGCGCAGTCGGAAACTAAAGCCCATTCGCTTGGTCATGATGCAATCGAGCGCTACCGATTGGGTAAGCGTATTTCGGTCTCTTGAACCAAAAATAATCCCGTCAGGCACATTGCTCGGACTTCCGAACGGAACGGCAAAACCTTGTGCATTAAGGAGCAGTTCTTTCTCGAAACTGTAAATGAGAAAAATCCCATTTGAAAGTCGAAATCGTGGGCTGAAATTGAAGTTGTATTCACGCCAATTTTCACGCTGAACAAAATTAATACTAAAACCCGCATCGAGTGCCAAGCGTTTTTGGTAGTTGGTAGAAACCCACGGATTGATGGCATAAGCGGCAGGTCGGATAAATGAACGACCCCAAACACGCGGTTCAAAAAAGTCATAGCTTTCACCAATGCTATTATCATTACTGATGCCAAATGCATCAAAGTGCTTCGATAAAAGAAAGGCCGATGTATTGGAATAGGTGCCCACATAATGCGACGGATTGTACAAGTAGGCTCTCGAAACAGAGGATCTTATAATCCATTTCATGATTTTCGGATTCTCAGGCTTGAAATTACGGTAAGCCGCGCTGACTTCTATAATCCGACGGTTATTGTTGTAATTAAAGCCTAAATCATTGGGGTCATAGGTATCGGATTCTTCGAGGTAGCCAACACCGCCAACCAAGGCACCACGTTGTTTTTGGGCATTTAAATTGTAGCTGTAGCCTGTTTTGTTTTGCGTGTCAAATTGTGCACTAAATGCCCCTTTTCCATTAAAATTAAATTCGTTATTGTTCGTGTTGATGTTAAAATTGAGCCCTGAAACGTTGGCGTCATAAAACGAACCCGCGCGCCACACATTTGTATTAGTAAACGTGACCGAACTATTATTTTTTAGGTTTTGATCAAGGACCAACACATTGTAATTCGTCAGTGGCGAAATCATGACTTCGCGTTTGGTTCCATCGATTGTAGAAATTGCCGTAGAAAATTGTTCGGCATTGACGGCATTAAACACGCCGAGTCCGAGCCCATTTTTCATGCGCCCAGAATACTTTGAGGCGTTATAAAGTTTTGAACTTTGCGGTACGTTTTCAAGGTATTCACCGGGCTTGAGTAAGGTTTGGGTGACACGCTGTGGCGCTTGAATCCCAATGCGCCGGCTGTAAAAGAGTCCTGCTTTATTAAAAAGCTCCATCCCTTCGGTAAAGAATTGCCGGTTTTCATTGAACTGAACTTCAAATGGTGTCAGGTTTAAGACTTGTTGGTCAAAAACCACTTGCCGGAAATCAGGTACGAGTGTCATGTCAAGGGTAAACGCTTCATTGACGCCATATTTGATATCGAGCCCTCCCGAAAGCGCAGGTTGCGCATTACTGCCCGGATTTTTATTGAAATAACTTGAAATGTAAGGCATGAAAGCCAATCGCAAAGGTGGCTCTATGTGTGAAACACCCGTAACATCGCCACTTTCAAGTAACATGTTTTCGAGGTCAGGATTTACTTTTTCCCAGGAAGATTCTTCTCGCAATCTTGAAACTTGTCGGCTAAAATTGATGCCCCAAGATTGCACTTCCTTTTTCGGAAAACGAAAAGCAGAATAAGGTATTTTTAGTTCGACTATCCAACCATCGTCGACAATTTTAACGGCACTGTACCAAACCAAGTTGAGTTTGTCGTTGTAATCGTTCGCTGCAATTTTGGCGTCAAGCTGTACGCCTCGGCTTGTGACACCAAAAAAGAAACCGTTTTGATTGTCATTATAAGTGTCGAGAAAGATGCCGATCAAATCACAATTAGGGCTGTAGTCGTCGCGCAATGAAAGCACTTTTGACATCTGGGTCGGATCGTCATAACAATGAAAAGCGAAGTAAATCGCATGTTTGTCGTAGCGCATCTGAACAGAAGTACTTACATGTGACGCATCGCCCGGACTTGGCTTGATCTGCGTCCATTTTTGCCCGGTTTCGGTTTTGTCCCAGGTGGCTTCGTTCAGTTTTCCGTCAATGGTAATTTCTTCGTCAATTGAAATTGCCTCGAGCTGTTTTTGCGAAAAAAGGGAGAAGGAGAGGGCGTAAAAAGCGAGGGTCAAGAAATAACGCATGAACAAAAATACGTTTTATTACAGACCTTTTCGTGCCACGCAGTGCAAACATTCTTCATTGGCTTCGTAGGTCACCCATATTTTCAAGTCTTTTTTGAATTGAAACAAAAGGGCTGCTATTTTTTCTTGTAAAAAGCGCATTTCTTCTGGTTTCAGCTCTTGATTTGCTTGAAATCGAGAAAAGGAAAAGTCAAAACTATTGCCGTTTAAATGCGGGCTTTTACGTACAGCTGTTTTATTACGCTTGACTAATTTTGAAACGGTATAGTGAGTGCGCGTCATGGAAGTGACAATAAGCTTGGTACCTGCCAATGGCGTTGCTTCGATTTGTTGCTCAAAAGCCCGTCCAATTTCGGCCAAGATAGTGGCAGCATAAGGTGTTAAAAAGGCATATGAGTATTGGAAGGTGTCAAGAATGTACCCACTGTTGGCTTTTACGAGCACTAGTTTTTTGGCTTTGTGTGCTGCGCGCAGCCCAGAGGTATTGGCAACTGGCCGGATGCCTTGCTTGACAGAACGGTCCATGTATTCAACCAAACGGTTATTTAGCAGTTTGGTAAATACGCTCGGATCAGCTGCACGAAGGTTGAAGGTTTCATTTTTTTGCTGGGATTCAAGTGTTGGCGCATGCATTGGTGCTGGCTGCAAATATGCAAAGGCCAACAGCACAAAACTCAAACTCAAAATACCTAATGAATAAAATCGCATATAAACAAATATAAAAATTGATCGCTTTGGTCTAACGCAAGTTCGTAATTTTGTAGCATGGGAATGTTTGACAACTTAAAAGCACAACTCGACCAACAAGATTGGCCAAACGTGTATCTCTTTAAATTCATTGTCCCCAATGACAATTCTCATTTAGCAATGGTTTCAGCACTCTTCGATTCCAACAGTGAGCTTTCATACCATCCTTCCGGTAATGGAAAATATGTTAGTGTCAGTGCAAAAGAAGTCATGTTGTCTTCCGAAGCCGTTATTGCTGTTTACGAAAAAGCAGCCGTCATTCCTGGTATAATTTCGCTCTAATGGAAAAAGCAGTTCAATTTTTATTCGTCACCTTTCTTATTCTGATTGCCATTATTGGTTACCGTGCATTGTTGCGCCGTTTCCAAAAAGGACAAGTCAATCACCAACAATTTTGTGAACTGTATCCAATTGATGAACTGGTTGCCATTGGCGAAATCACTTTTTATTTTGTTTGCCCTGCAGCCACCGAAGTTCTTTTTGGGATTTGGCAAAACCAACAATTAGTCTTGGAACTCAAAAAAGAACAGTTCGAGGCCGGAGGCCACTTGATTCGTTTTGAGAGTACGGCGTTACCAAATGGCGTGTATTATTATGGAATCCAGACGAGCCATCAACACACGACCAAACGCATGGAAATCGCCAACTAAGATTCGTCTTTTGGCTTCTTGATTTTAATGCGCGAAGGTTTTCTAGGGATGTGGTATTTCGTCTTGTCAAAATCACTTTTGTAGCCATCTGTTTTTTCAATGCGGTAAACCACACCAAGACTATATTGGCTATAGCTACTTGCGCCAAGTAAATCAATAACGCCAAATTTATACACACCTTGTGCCTGAAGTCCGATTTGTTTACTTACCCAAAATGTGCATCCGACAGATAGATTAAGTGTAGGGGTAAGGCCACGTGCCGTTTGTTGGGCATCAGGTGTACGCATTGTAAAACCAAGCCCAGCACCCAAATAGGGGTCAAGCATGCCGCGTCCGAGTTGTTTGTAAAACGAATATTTAAGGGCTGCGTCAAAGTAGGCCAATGAACCAGTTACGTGTAAGGAATCGTTCACGTAGCGTGTCGAGTCATACAATTGCATCCCGACAACACCTTCGGCACTCCAGCCATTGTAAATGTAGCGATCGGCATAGAGTCGTGTCGGAAACGGATTGCTGTGTAAATTTCCAAATGGCGAAGGTTGCAACTCATGGCCATCGTCGTCGGTGCTTGTCCAGGCAAGGCCGAACTGCCAAAAATAATTATCGCGGTTGGTAATCATTTTATCGGGCTGCCCCCATCCATTTAGGGGCAAAACGAGTAAAAATAGGAGACTAAATAGGGGAAAACGCAGCATCTCTTTCTTGGGTTTTGTTCAAAATTAACCATTCTCCTTACTTAGGAACCGGCTTTTTAAAGAATGAATTGACATTCAGTTGTGTATTACGCTTTCAAACAGAATAGCTACCTTTGAACAGAATGGGAAAAATCAAAAAATACGAGCTAATTATTGAAGAAGAAGCCGCATTTGAGATTTATGGAATTTCCTGTGCTTTTGCCGATTACAGACTGACTTGGGAGCTCAATCAATTGTTGGATCTCAACCTAATCAAATCGGATGCATGTTTTGAAATCCAGCCCCCTAAAACAAAGCAGATTCATACATTTCGCTACTTTTTTTATCACGATGAAGCACTTTTAACACGCATCTATCTGATCAAAAACAAGCAAGAAAATGTACTGTTTATGCCCGATCGCCCCATGATCGATTATTTTATTGTGCTCAAAGACAACTTTACGTTCGAAGCAGCCAATTTAATGAGCGATTTGCGTGCCATCAACGGTGTAGTTGCCGTATTTGAATTTGATTACCTTGACTTTGAAGTCATCGATTATTTAACGAGTTAGCATGAAAAAAACCAAGATTGTTGCCACCATGGGCCCTGCGTCCTTGAAACCAGAAGTGTTAAAAAACATGATGTTGTCCGGATTAAACGTCTGTCGACTGAATTTTTCGCATGGTTCCTATGACGATCATCTTGGCGCAATTAAGTTGATACAGGCACTCAATGAAGAATTGCAACTCAATGTGGCAATTCTAGCCGACTTGCAAGGGCCTAAAATCCGAACGCACGAGATGGAAAACAACGGTGTCCTGATTGAAGTAGGCGCTTCGATCGACATCTTGGTGGATAAAGTACTCGGAAATGCCAAGCGATTTTCGATCAATTACAATTTGCTTCCTCGTGATGTCAAACCAGGAGAACGGATTTTATTGGACGATGGAAAGTTGGTATTGGAAGTCAAAGAAACCGATAAAACTTCTAAAATTCGGTGCGAGGTGATCCAAGGCGGCTTGTTGTGCTCTAAAAAAGGTGTCAATTTTCCGAACACCAAAATTTCGATGCCTTCGCTTACTGAAAAAGACATTCAAGACCTCGATTTTGCGTTAACTCATGGTGTCGATTGGATCGGGCTTTCGTTTGTTCGCACCCAAAAGTGCATTACCGATTTAAAAGCACGCATTGCCAAAAAGAAGCACCATGCCAAAGTGGTTGCGAAAATTGAAAAGCCAGAAGCACTCGAAAACATCGATGCGATCATCGAATCGAGTGATGCGTTGATGGTGGCGCGTGGCGATCTCGGTGTCGAAATCCCATACCAAAATGTGCCATTAATTCAGAAGATGATCATCCAAAAATCGATTGCCAAAGCCAAGCCGGTGATTGTGGCAACGCAAATGATGGAATCGATGCTTAATAGCCTGACACCTAGCCGGGCCGAGGTCAATGATGTGGCAAATGCGGTATTAGATGGTGCCGACGCGGTCATGCTTTCTGGTGAAACATCGGTAGGTCAGTACCCGGTTCAAGTAGTTCAAACCATGGCAAACATTATTTCTGAAATGGAGCAACATCCGGCCATGTATCATAAAGAAGAACTCCCCGAAAAAGGAAGCAAGCGGTTCATTACCGATTCCATTTGTTTCAATGCGTGTCGGTTGGCACAGCGCGTCGAGGCCGATGCGATCATCACCATGACCTTCTCGGGCTATACAGCTTATAAAGTCGCTTCTCAACGGCCAAATTCGCAAATTTTTGCGTTTACTAGTAATCGCCGAATCCTATCGCAGCTTAGTTTAGTTTGGGGTGTTCGTGCCTTTTATTACAACAAGCGCATTTCCACAGATCACACCATTGCTGACATCAAATACCTCATGAAAGAGGGCGGCTATATGAAAATAGGTGATACGGTAATCAATATTGCATCCATTCCTTTAGAAGATTTAGGCGAATCAAACATGTTAAAGCTTAGCTACGTAGATTAACGTGGTTTTTTCAGTAGCGCCTGCTTAATTTTAAGCTATGAATCATCTTATTTGGAACCTGGCCCCAAGTCCAGATCAACACCTCCTTACCGAACTTTCCGAGTCGCTCCATATTTCGACGTTGTTTGCAACTTTGTTGGCTCAACGTTCGATTACGAGCTCGGCCACAGCACATGCTTTTTTTAAACCTGCACTTTCTGAGCTCCACGATCCTTTCCTAATGGCCGATTTGCCCGAAGCAGTCGATCGCTTATGGCTTGCTATTCAAGAAAAGCAAGCCGTGTTGCTTTTTGGTGACTACGATGTTGACGGAACCACTGCTGTCGCGCTCATGGCCGAGCAACTTGCTCATTTTGGACTCGAAGTACGTTATTACATCCCCGATCGGTATAAAGAAGGCTACGGACTTAGCCAACAAGGGATTGACTTCGCCATTCAAGAAAGAATCCAATTGCTAATTACCCTTGACTGCGGCATCAAGTCGTCGGCCTTGCTTCAACAAGCCAACGACGCCGGGATTGACACCCTTGTTTGTGACCATCACCAACCCGATCTTTTGTTGCCCCCAGGCTTGGTTCTCGACCCAAAACGCCCCGATTGCCACTACCCATATAAAGAACTTTCAGGATGTGCAGTGGCATTTAAACTGCTCCAAGGGCTGTACATCAAAACCGCAAGCCCGCTAGATCGTTTGTTTCAGAGCCTCGATTTAGTGGCGTTAGCTATTGGGGCTGATATTGTCGAGTTACTTGGCGAAAATCGTATTTTGTGTGCACATGGCCTTCAACAATTAAATGCACAGCCAAGGCCCGCTTTTCAAGAGTTATTGCGCTTGGCTGCCAAAAAATTGCCGCTTCAATTAACCGACGTGGTGTTTACGATTGCCCCACGCATCAATGCTGCCGGTCGCATTCAGTCTGGCAAACGCGCGGTCGACTGGATGTTATCAAAAGACCCATCTGAAATTGTTTCGTTGGCTACACAAATCGAGCAAGATAATTTGCTTAGAAGGCAGCTCGAGCAAGACATTACCCAAGAAGCCTTGCACCAACTTGCAACCGCTTCCACCTCAGACCAACGTTTTAGTACGGTTGTATTCTCGCCCGATTGGCACAAAGGTGTCATCGGGATCGTGGCTTCACGCCTCATCGAAACGCATTACCGCCCCACCATTGTGCTGACACAATCAAATGATGTATTAGTAGGTTCTGCGCGTTCAGCCGGAGGCCTAAACCTCTACAAACTACTCGATGCGGTTTCAGAGACGCTCATTCAATTTGGTGGGCATCAGTTTGCTGCTGGCCTATCGTTGCATCCAGCGCAACTCGAGGCTTTTTCAACTGCTTTTGAAGAGGCCGTACAATCGGAATTGAACGCAAAAAAACTCCAAGCGACTTTGGAAATCAATGCACGTCTCGATTTTCAGCAAATTGGGCTCAAACATGCAAGCGATCAGCCCCGATTGATGCAGTTGCTTGCGGCGCTTGAACCATGTGGCCCTGGCAACCGTCATCCTGTTTTTTTTACAGAGGAAGTGATTGTCCATGATTTTCGTGTTCTAAAAGAAAAACACCTCAAGCTAAAGTTAAGTCAGGCGAATTGCCCTTTTGTCTTTGATGCCATCGCTTTCGGATTTGCCCATCACGCTTCTGAATTAACAGTCGGAAGTGTGATAGCGATCGCTTACCAACTTGAAACCAATACCTTTAATGGACGAAGCACCGTCCAATTACAACTGAAAGACCTGCGTTACTGAGCCTGAAAATGGCTAACTTAGCTGCATGTTTACAGGAATTATTGAAGCAATAGGAACCGTTGTTGCCATCAAACACGAGGCCAGCAATATACATTTTACAATTGAGTCGCCCCTTTCAGCTGCGCTGAAAATAGATCAAAGTGTCGCACATAATGGGTGTTGCCTGACCGTCGTTCAACAAAACGAAACTAGTCATGTCGTTACAGCCATTCATGAAACATTAATCAAAACCAATCTTGGCGAATGGCAAGTTGGGTCCAAACTAAATTTAGAGCGCTGCATGACCATGAATGGACGCTTAGACGGGCACATGGTTCAAGGACATGTCGATGTTACAGGAACCTGTGTTTCGATCCAGGATGAAGATGGTTCTTGGCGCTATACAATTGCGCACCCTGACAACTTCATTACCGTAGAAAAAGGTTCAATTAGTGTCAATGGGACGAGTCTGACGGTTGTCGATGCGCAAAAAGGCCACTTTTCGGTTTGCATCATTCCGTATACCTATGAACATACTAATTTTCATGCCCTTCAAGTGAATGATGCCGTCAATCTAGAATTCGATATTATTGGCAAGTATGTGGCGCGCTACCTGGCTTTGCAAGCAAACGAATAAAGAAATTACAAGCAACAAAAAAGGGCGGCCATTTGGCCGCCCTTTTTTGTAGATGAAATTAATTAATGACGAGGTGTCGTTGATGGGGTACCTGGCGCAGGCGTCGGTACCGGATCTTTGATGCCAAGTGCTTTTTTAGCGTTTGCATCGGTAGGTTCCACTTTCAAGATTTCTTCGAAGTAGAATTTTGCCTTAACGAGGTCTTTACTTGGTGACTTCGAATAGTAGTCGGCAACATAACGCAAGGCTTCGAGTACAAAAGCACGTTTTGATTTTTCTTGACGTTCTTCCGGTTTAACAATCTCTGTAACTTTTAAGTAGTGCGGAAATGCCAACCATTTTTCGTTATTCGTATCCATTTTGTAATTCGAGCGACCACGGTAAATGTAGGCTGGTACATACGTCGAGTCGTTTTTAATGACAATTTGGAAAATACTGTCGGCTGTTTTGTAGTCGTTACGACCTGAATAGTACGCTTTTCCGAGATCGTATTCTTCAGGAGCGGTTAGTTTACCGTTGATTTTACGACGTTGTTCGTAAGCGCTGATTAACTTCTCGTATTTTTTGTTTTTACCATACATTTTAATCAAATCAGCAGAAACTTCTTTGTAACCAAGTTCATTGAGGTTAATGGCTTGTTCGTAGGCAATCATGGCTAACGAGTCATTGCCTTTTTTAACAAAGAGCTGACCACGCAACTTGTAATCTTGGTAATTGATTTTATCTTGAGGAACTTTTGTAAAGAAACGGTCGCTAGCTGCAATCCCTTTGTCAGTACCTAAACTATCTGTCGTGCACCCATAATAAGCGAAGGCATAGAATCGGTCAATAAAGTAATTGTTTATTCCGCCAGCAACAAGCACATCAAGTTCTGGAATTAAGACACACCATTCTTTGGCACTGTAAAGTGCATTGGCATAGCGCATTCTTGATTCCATGTTATTATTGAGTTCAAGGTATTTTTTCCAGTTTTCGATGGCTTCTGCATTCCGGTTAAACATCATGCACAATTCAGCGTTCAGACGGTAAGCAGGGGCATAGGTAGGGTCAATTTCTTTGGCCTGGATGTACATTTTATTCGCCTCAACTTGGTTGCGTGCACGCTGGTAAATAAGTGCTTTACTCACAATTCCACGAGGAGATTTCGGATTGATTTCGAGTACTTTGTTGTATGCTTTCAAGGCTTCTGATGCATCAGAAGAATTGCGCGCATACAAGGCATCTCCTTTTAAAAGGTAGTTTTCTTCGTTCGTTGGGTCTTTGAGAATGGCTTCATCTAACAAGATGATGGCTTCGTCAAGATTTTTAACGGGAGACTTGATGTAGACGTCAGCAATGGCACGAAGGACTTCGGCACGCTTTAATTTGTCTTTTTTCACAAGCGCAAGTGCTTTTGTGAACTCAGCTTTTGCTTCGACACTTTTACCATCGACCCAAAGAATGCGGCCTTGCGCTACAAGTGGAAGGGCACGAAGTTTGTCCACTTCAAAGCTTTTTTTCCACATCATTTTTGCAGAATCGATTTCTTCTTTTTCGAAATAACAATTCCCTAAATAGTAATAGTTTTCTCCGTTGGTAGGATCTGCTACTGTTAGTTTATGGAATTCAACGATTGCATCGCGGAAGCGTTCGTTTTGTGTTTTTGTAATGGCACTTTTAAGGGTTTGACCAAAAGAAAGTGCGCTTACAAGAAGCGAGCCGATGAGTAGATGGCGTTTCATGAGTTATGGTTTTAAAAACTGCGTATCAATTTGAGTGCCAAAAATAACCTTGTTTTTTGGCTTCACAAAAAAATGGGCCTTGAAAAATGGATGTTTATTGTAATACGAGACGAACTGGCGTTAAGGCAGGTGCTAATTCTGACTTTTGAATGATTAATTGCCCCTTGTCATCTTTTTTCATAAAAAGTACAAAACCGGTGTTGAGCCCCGAACGTCGGCCTTTGTTGATCATCCAAACATCGCGAATTAAAGGATATTCTTTGGTGTGGATGAAGCCATTGTAGGGTTTGCAAGCACTTTCTGGATCTGAAAGATAAATGGAAGCCACTTGAAGTCCGTCTAGGAAATGCATCGCATCCGGATCTTCTTGGTCAGAGACCCAATTGACACCAATAATACCAATGGCATTTGGATGGGTTTTGACAAATTGAATCACTTCTTCATTGGAATGAACAGCCGAAACTTGAGTTGCAAGTTTTTGAATGTTCAAAATGGAGGTTAGGAAATTAAAGTTTGCCGAGCCCTGATTGTCAAAAACAATCTGGGGTGCCACTTTGCTTATTGGCAAAGTTGCTCCATTTTTTGTGAGTAAGCTTTTGAGTTGCTCGACGCTAAGGATGGAGTCAGCCATGCTTGGATGCATAATGATGGCCACGGCGTCGGATGCAATTTTATCGGAACGGTACGAAATGTTCTTGTTTTTGAGGTACTTTTTTTCGGCATCGTTGAAGTCACGTGTAATGACAATCGTCTTTGCTTTCCCATTAAAAAAAGCCTCCACAATGTTATTTTCGGCATCGTACTTACCAACAACAGTTGCAGCTGGGTATTGACTCATGAAGGTTTCAATTGCTGTTGTAAACAATGGACGGTAGGCATCTTCAATGTAAATGGTTGCCTTGCCACGACCATGGGCATCTTTTTGATACACAAACGGATTGTTATTGGAATCACAAGCAGCAACTAAAAACAGTAGGCCAGAAAAGAACAGCAAACGTTTCATTTTTATTTTTTTTGATGATGTTTAAATTGCAAGTAGACCCGATAGCCTCGGTAAATGCCATAGGCAATTAGCACGCTCACTAAAATTTGTTTGCGCCACGATTCCATCGGAAAGACATCGGTAAATCCGATGAAACCAGCGAAAATAAGTGCCGATATTACAACGAAGGCACCTAAGATTGGAGATAGTTGATTCATAGTTTGGGCAAAAAAAATCCCCATCGTGATGGGGATTTAAATGAGTTATTCGGATGAGTAACCAATTGGGATGCGGACAAAAATACGAACTGGTCGTCCGGCATTTTTGGCGGGAGTCCAGTTTGGCATGTTACTGACGACTTTGAGCGCTAGCTTATTACAGGATGGACACTCTGCAATAGGGCGTTCAATAGTCGCGTTTGAGATTTGGCCATTTTTCTCGACAACGAAGCGTACAACTACCTTGCCTTTGACACCTAAATCTAATGCCTCTTCTGGATAATCTTTAGAGATCGCGTTGGTGATGTATTCACCAAGTTTGTCTTCGCCACCAGGGAATAATGCATCTTCTTCTGCCACATCTACGACCTCTTCCTCTTGCGTATTTTGTGTCATGGAAGGGCCAGTCTCTTCACTTGTGCTAGCATCACCCCAACCTGCTTCACCATCAATGTTTTCAGTACCAATGTTTTGGTTGGTCAGTTGATTTTGTGATGGCAATTCTTCTTCCACGTAATCATCTTCGGCAACAGGTGCAATAAATGCAGCTGTTTGAACCATTGGCGGTGGTGGCGGTGGTGGAGCTACCGGTGGCGGTACATCTTCTGGTGGCGTCGTGACAGTTAAGTTTGTACCACTGATTTTCGGTTTCTTGATTTGTTCTTTTGGCAAATTCTTGATAATGACCGAAGCCAAAAAAGCAAGACCAGCCACTAAGACCAAGCCTCCCATAATGAGTGACATGCGTTTGTTGTAGCCGGTACGGAGCACATAGGCACCGTATTCACGGTTGCGGTGTGCGAAAACGGCTTCGTTTCGATTCGATGAAGTTACGGCTTCCCAGTTTTTGTTAACATAATAATCAAACAAGGAAAAACCGGTAACAATTGCGACGATGACATAAATGACTAACATGGCCTTAATTTTTAGCTTTTAACAATTCTTTTTCTCCGGCCGATAGCTCTGTTGGAGCAATGACTCCGACATTTGCAATTTTCAGTTCGTCGACTAAATCAATAAAACTCTTGCAAAGCGCTTTGTCGTCGTTTTTGATGAGTACTTTAACAGCTTCTCTGTCTACTGTTAAATCATCAACTAGACGTTCAAAAGTGGTATCTGCAATTTGTTTGTTGTCTAGCTTCTTCTGAAGTACCGCCTTGTTTGTTATAACGTAAGAATTCCATTTAGCTAACAATTTTCGGACACTATTTTCGCCTGTACCGAAATTTGCCTCTTCCAAAACAGTTGGACCTTCTGGCCCTGGCTTGCTTTTAGGGTAAAATTCACCACGGTAAAAGTATACCTTATCGCCTGCTAAAAGGAAGGTCGCTGCATTGTTGACCTTTGGTGGTTTTTTCGTTGGGTCTTCGACTTTTGCTGGATAATTGAGTGGCAAGACCTTCGGCTTACTAAAGGTTGAAGTCAAGACAAAGAAAGTCAAGAGGAGGAATGCTAAATCCACCATTGGTGTCATGTCGACACGCGTTGAGCCTTTCTTTGCTCTCTTTTTGCCTTTGCCGTGGTCGCCGCCACCGCTTTCTGCTATTTCTGCCATGTCTTAGTTAGTTAATCGGAATTGCTTCCGCTGATGTTACGAAATTCAAATTATTCAAATTCAATTCTCTAAATACATCAATGACCGTAGAAGCGTCTTTATAGAGTGTTTTCGAGTCGACACGCAAAATGAACTTAGGTTTGAAATCCTCTTGTTTTGGATCGCCACCTTTCAGTTTGGCTTCTTCGAATGCCGTACGCCCTGTGTTGGCAGCAGCACCTGCGGCAAAAGACAACCAATCCTTAAGTTCATTGTGAAGCGAGTCAGCCGGTATCCCTTTGGTCGGGAATTTCGCACGTGCTTCTGCTTTGGTATTCATGTATTGAGGAAGTTCTTGCATCGTACAACCATAAGTTGACATCAAAGAAAACTCCTCAATTTGCTCAGCGTTTAACGAGATCTTGTATTTCGTGAGCATATTGTTGAGCATCTCCTTGCGCGCTTCAGGATTGGACAAGTTAAAGAACACGCGTCCGTCTTTATCGAGGGTCACCATAATGACATTATCTGGAATGATTTTGTCAGAGATACTCGATGGTGTTTCGACGGTCACGGGCTCACTTGTACGAAATGAAGCCGTCAACATGAAGAAAGTCACAAGCAAGAACGCCAAGTCTACCATAGGCGTCATGTCTATGGAAGGCGAACCTTTCGGCATTTTAATTTTTGGCATTGCTTGATGTTATTTGCTTGGTGAATACAAGAAATTAATTGTTTGAAGCGAAATCTTGTACAATTGTAAAGCTAGCTTCGTCGATGCTGTAAGTCATGGCATCAATCTTCGTTGAGAAGAAGTTGAACATGATGATCGCAATCGTTGAACCGGTAATACCGAACGCTGTATTAATAAGGGCTTCAGAGATACCAGAAGATAATTCTGCTGTATCAGGAGCACCTTGTGACATCGCAGCAAATGAACGGATCATACCAAGTACGGTACCAATCAGACCGATAAGGGTTGCAATGGATGCAGTTGTAGACAATACGGGTAAGTTTTTAGACAACATTGGCAATTCAAGAGCCGTTGCTTCTTCAAGTTCTTTTTTCAAAGACTCTAATTTTTGTTCTTTATCCATGTGGCTGTCTTTGGTCATTAATTGGTATTTAACAACACCTGCACGCACTACATTTGCTAAAGATCCTCGTTGTGCATCACAAGCGGCAATAGCACCTTCGTAATCTTTGGCAGCCATAAAACCTTTAATGCTTTCGATAAATTTGTTTGATTTGCCTTTACCGTTAGCCATCATTAAGGTAACAATACGCTCAATTGAGAAGATCAAGATGATGATGTTAATCGCTACCAAACCTGGTACGATGAAACCACCTTTGTAAATGATTCCTAAAAGGTTACCTTCAACAGCTTCATTTTCTGTGTTACGGTCTACGAAGTTTCCGGGGTCACCGAAGATGTACTTGTAAATCAAGATACCTGCGATAAGCGCAATTGCAATAGCCAGGAACGCAACGATTGCTGAGAATCCTCCGGCCGTCTTTTGTTTTTTGTCCATAATGATTGTTTTTAAAGTTTCATTTTTTAATTGAGGCCAAATATAAAAAAAGTTTGTGCCCTTGCCAAACCGTTTTTACCGATAAACAGCTTACCTAACGCATATTTAGTGTCCTTCTAACAGTAAGTACGTGAAAATGTCAAAAAAAGAGGGCATTAAAGGCCCACACTGCCTTAAAACTTAACAAATTCTTAATATCATTTCGTTCAAAAAGGACCGAAGACAAGTTGCGAAAATCGTAAGTGATTCAAAAAACACTTGCGAATATCAGTTCCAATTTGTGCTTTTCATCAAATAGTTTTGTTAAAACGCCCGATTCGCGTATCTTGAAACCAAAAAGTTGCTAACCCTCAGACCAAAATGAGATTTTATTTATTAGATCGTATTGAAGAAATTATTCCGAATCAAGAAGCGAGCGGAATTAAATGTTGGACTTTATCTGAAGATTATTTCAACGAACATTTCCCAGGTTTTCCGATCGTACCCGGAGTCTTGCAAATCGAATCAATGGCTCAGTTGATGGGTATTTTAATCGAGCATTCGTATGCCGCACAATTTGATGACCAAGAGCGCTGCTATCCCATATTAAGTATTGTTCATAAAGCAAAATTTAGAGAGCCCATTGTTCCGGGCGACCAAAGTAAAATCCATGTGACCTTAAGTTCTCTTGATACCATGCGTGCTTCTGGAACTGCAAAAATGTTTGTAAACGGAAAGCTAAGAGCTGAGGCAGAATTGAGTTTTACCATCTTAGATGCGCAAAAAGCGGCGTTTAATCCGTTTATTGCCCAGCGTGATGAATATTATTTGTCATTAAAAGTGAAGGATTCACTTAAATAGCACAGATGCTTGCTGCACTTACTTCTATTGGATTTTGGGAAAACACGATGTTTTCTGTAGAGGGTCACTTGTGCCAACAAGAAGCATTGCCCTTAAATGACGCATCCTTAACCGTGCAATTTGAGCAGCTTGAGGCAGCCTTCAGGCAAATTCAAATAGCGCCGACGCATCCGTATTACCCGAAACCGAGCGATTTAAAAATCTTGCGAAGTGATACCGTTGCAGCCTTGATTTTGGCCCAAGAAATGCAAGCGCAGGGCAATTGGGAGACCTCTTTTGCGGAAGACGGAGCCCTGTTGGTGGCTAATAGTAACTTCATTGACGACAATGTGCTCGATTTTGAACAGATTGCGCAGGCAATTGCACACTTACAAACAGCATCAGACCCAAGCACTGAAAATAAATTATTTGGAGCTGGGATTTCCCCTCTATTACCATTGAGAACTTTAACTAACGGTGCCCAAAGTTTTATTGCCCAATACCTGCATTTTTACGGAAGTTCTAGCACCTATGGAAGTACGGGAATTGCAACCGTTCAGGCCGTAAAAGATGCCTGTAATTTGATGGCGTTGCGCCAATCATCGAGTGCCCTTATTGGTGGCTGCCATTTTGCAAATTTATTCTCGTTTATTAATAATTGTCATTTACTCAATGAAACGGCAGGCTATGCAGAAGCAAGCGCGACCAGTTTTTTAATGTTAGAACCCGTTTCGGCAGCCTCGGCATCGAAAGCACGGTTGTGGCTCGAATCGTGGCATGATCAGCGTCAAGAATTTGAAGAAATTACAGTCGATTTATTGATTTATGGAGGAGCCTTTACGCCAAGTCATGATGCTGAAATTTATGCCAACTGTGCGCAGGTCCGTCATACGAAAAGCTTCAGTTGGTTTGCCCATACAGGTAATTTAGGTGCTGCCGAATTTGGAATGCTGTTGGCCGCCGCCATGAATTGGTTGCAAGCAGGGCAAAGCGCTTTTTTATATTTAGAAGATGTCTATGGCGTTTGGTCCGGACTTAAAGTGAGCAAGCCATGAGTACCCCTAAAGCCTATATTCTCGATACCCATACGGCGAGTCCGCTTGGCCTTGGCACACAGCAATTACATGCTGCATTAGTCAATCAGGTAAAAGCGAAAGCTCCAATTCATCAGTTTGACCCTACTGGACTTCAACAAACCGAAGCCTGTGAGCTATCAAGAGAACACGAACAGCTTTTGAGCCAATTGCCTGCTGCGTGGAAGGTAGTAGCCGATAACGACCGTAAATTTGCGCTTTGGGCGCTTGCCTTACTCAGTCAAAAAACAGCTCTTCAAGCGTTGTTGAGTCGGGTTGAACCAGCGCGTACGGCACTTTTCTTAGGTTTAGGTGCCAACGCTTTTCCGGTGGATCGCATTGCGAAAGCCGTTACCAATTATTCAGCCTTTGGATTAAATGAAGCCATTGCTGCACTCAATTATTCCAATGGCTTTCAGGCCAACTCAATTTTTAATCATGCCGATTTGTACAGTTGCTATTTTGAACAATTGATCGCACCAATTGGCTACAAACGCAACCTCATGACCGCGTGCTCTAGCAGCACACAAGCGATTGCCTTAGGTGCAGCACAAATAATGGCAGGCCAAGCAGATTTGGTCATTGCGGGGGGCACCGACTCGATTATAAATCAATTTGCGTACATCTCTTTCGGAAAATTAGGTGTCCTAAGCCTCGATCAATGCAAGCCATTTGATAGCGGCAGAAGTGGCACCATTGCAGGAGAATGTGCTGGCTTTACCATTTTGGCTTCTGAGCGTTTTGTCCAGGAACAAGGTTTGGACCCGACGCTGGCATTAATTGGCTTTGGAAACAGTATGGATGCCTATAAAATTACAGCTCCAGATCCGAGTGGTTTGGGTGTTGAACGCGCTATGAAAAAAGCACTTGCAATGGCCAATTTCCCACTTCAAGAGCTCGATTACATCAATGCGCACGGTACCGGAACGCGTTCAAACGATGAAGCCGAATTGCGTGCCATCGAACGTGTATTGGGCGCCCATAGCTCGAATGTTGCCGTAAGTTCGACCAAAGACCGACATGGCCATGCCATTGCAGCAGCAGGCATTCAAGAATTTCATGTCTTATGCACCTGCATGAATCAGGACCTCATCGTCGCGAATCTGAGTTTAACGGCTCCTTTACAAACCTCATTACACTTATTGGATCAACATAACGAACACAAAAAAATCAGGTATGCCCTTAGCAATAATTTTGCCTTTGGTGGTGTCAATTGCAGTCTTGTTGTCCAAAATTTAAACAGATGAATTTAGAATTAAACGAAAAGATAGTTTGCATTACAGGTGCTTCTGGCGGCATCGGTTTAGCCATTGCACGTGCTTTTTTAGAGGAGGGTGCTATTGTATGTGCCACGTATCGAAATCAGGCCTCAAAATTAGCCCAATTAAAAACCGAACTTGATAGTGACCAAGCTGCACGATTGCATGCGTTTCATTTAGATTTGGCGGATTTTGAAAGTCATCAGCGCTGTTTGAAAGAACTGACGACCCAATTTGAGCGCATCGATGTGTTGGTTAATTGTGCCGGATCGGCACTTGAAAAACCTTTTTTATTACTGTCAGCAGAAGAAATCGTTCAGCAAGTGGAAACCAATTTTACACATCAGATTCTGTTTACGCAACACGTCGTGAAGCGGATGTTGGTGCAGCGAAAAGGCGCGGTGGTGTCCATTTCCAGTTTACTCGGAAAAAGACTTGGCCGTGGGGTGGCGGTGTATGCAGCTGCAAAAGCAGCCTTTGACCGCTACACCCAAACCTTGGCACTCGAGGTTGGTAAGAAAGGAATTCGTGTAAACAGCATTAACCCAGGCCTCATCGCCACAAAAATGAGTAAAAACATTCAGACAAATATGCCAGCAGAATTAATCGGCATGAGCCCGACACCACGCCCAGGAAGGCCAGAAGAAATCGCAAATGCGGTCTTGTTTTTAGCTTCTGATAAAGCAGCTAGTTACATTACAGGAGTGAATTTATCAGTAGACGGCGGCTTAGGCATTTAAAGACCAATCAAAAACAAGAACGATACATCATGGAAAACAACGCAGACATCATTGAACAAATCAAACGGATCATTCATCAATCTTGCGGGATTGACCCAGCTATTATTACTGCAAATTCAACTTTATTTGATGAATTGAGCATTGATTCGATTGATATGGTGGACATCCTTTTTCAATTAGAACGACACTTTGACATTGAATTAAAAATCTCTGAAATCGAACAACAATCGAAACAAGAGTTAGGAGATGAACCTTTTGAAATCAATCAGCAATTGACGCCAAAAGGACTCGAGGTATTGCGACGACGCATGCCAGAAATTGACCCTGAAAAATTGGTCGAGGGCTTGACGATGTTTGAAGTAATTAAACTGATTACCGTTCAAAGTTTGGCCAATATGGTAACGCATCAATTGGCTAAAAAATAATTCATGCGCAGCACTATTTATCGCTATGGTGCAAATGCACAGCTCTTCGGATTTGAAGATCCTATTTTAGAGGTGCCTATTTTAAACCAAACGCTAGATCAGTATCAAAAAGCGGTTTGCGCTCAGTGTGGCTTTCAAATCGTTGACCTTAACAATATTGATGAACTCCCTGAACAGGCAGAAACGCTGTGGTATTTTGATGCAAAATTGGTATTTACAGCGGCATTTTTTCGTGCCGCTCAAGAAGCCGTTCAAATTGAAAAAGGCAGTCATTTTCAATTTGGGCTTGACGTTTTACCTTCTGTCCGACAACATTCCTTGCCAACAGAGCCCGATTTAGAAGTGCGGACTTTTCCGTTTTTTTTTCGTAGAAAAGACGCGGTTTCCAAACTAGAGCGCATTGATTTGTCAGGGAAAGAGTTTGAATGGGAAATTGACATGCCCACACAGATCATACCTAGTGGCCGTTATTCATTGAACCAAAATGCCGTTTTTGCCAGTTTATTACTATCGCCATTTCACTTGCTTGGGGCAAACATGGCTCTCAACCTAAATCGAAGTCTGCCCTTTCAAGAAAAATTACCCGAATGGCTCCGAACACGCATTACAAAACCATTTACCAGACTGACCTCTTTTGGCTTGCGCCGCATGAATCAGAAAGGTAGAAATTGCCGCATTCATCCAAGTGCGGTAGTTGAGGGTTGTGTTCTAGGCGACAACGTGACTATCGGTGCCAATGCGGTGGTCCGGATGAGTGTGATTGGTGCCGGAACGTTTATTGCAGATACGGCCGTAGTTAGTTTTTCGGTTCTAGGCGAAAAAAACTTTGTCAGTACAGGCAATCATTTGGTCAATAGCATGACTTACGAATCGGTATTTACCATTCATGGCCCTTATCAGTACAGTATTTTCGGTAAAAATTCAGCGGTTTTTGCAACGATCAATTCGGACATCCGATTGGACTTAAAAACCATTAAAATACCCACCGAACAAGGTGTTCATGACTCCGGGCAATTATTGCTAGGAGTGGCTTATGGGCATGCTTGTAAAATAGGAGGATCCAATATTATCGCAGCAGGTCGCTTGGTTCCGAATGGCTACGTGTTGAACCCACCAGACTTTATTACCTTAAAATTTGAGTAATGGACCAGCCCACACTTTTTCTTGTTGGAGCCTACGGATACACCGCAAAACTAATTGCGGAAAAACTCGATGCAGCGAAGTTACCCTTTGTTGCTGTCGGGAAAGATCCGCAACGACTTGCCGAAGTGTTGCAGACTTATCCAAGTTGCCAGGCCTATTTGCAAGCTGATTGCCTTGTCGCTGAAGACTTAAATTTTATTAAACCCCATTCAATTGTACTCAATTGCGCCGGACCTTTTAATCAATTAGCTCCGGCACTAATAGACCGTTGTGTCGAAATGGGTGCAAACTATCTCGACATCACAGGTGAGCAATGGATTGTAAAACGAAGCATTGAAAGGCTTTCAGAACAGGCAATAACGACGCAATGCTGTGTGGTACATTCGCTAGCTTTTGAATCGGCACTCGTTGATTTAATACTCGCTAAAATGGCGTTAAAAGTCGGGACAGCCGCAATAGATGCGGTGTTTTCCTATTACGACTTGAAAAGTCATCAGATGAGCCCGGGCACCAAGTTATCCATGAAATTGGCGCCGTATGCTCAGAATTTTGTCGTCACCGATCAACAACTTGTTCCTTTTGAACAGCAACGAGCTGTTATTCCGACAGGAATGCCATTTAGCGAAGCACGAATTGTGCCGTATCCGGAAGTAATTTTTACACATCGGCGTTTAAAAGCCCGCGAGGTGGCGTCTCATTTTGCACTTAGTACTGATAGTCCTTTGAACTATGCGGGCAATTTACAAATCAAACCAACCGATCAATCCCAAGAACAAATCAATCAGCTTGTTGAGCGGTTCAAGCGGGTGCAGCACAGTGGCCCAACCGCCGAAGAACGGAATGGCCAAGCCTTTGAGATTTTTGTTCATGTACGAACAGCGCAACACGACTATATTGAACGCGTACGCGGTGTCAATATGTATGAAATCACAGCCGCATTAATGGTACTTGCCGTTCAAAAATTGATTGATAATCCAACACTCGTTGGCGTACTAAGTCCGGCAGAATTGTTAGGAGAAGTTGGTGCCGTTTGGTTGGCTGCTAATCCTTTTTGCCACTCGGGCGATTCAATTGAACGAATGCGATGATGAAAAACAGTCGGATGAAACTACAGTTAATGCTTTTTCCTATGTTGCAACTTGGGGCAATACTTGCATTTTTTCTGTTGCCTACTGGCTCTGTTTTTCAATGGATTTTTGTGTTACTTGCCGCGTTTTTTATGAATTGGAACCTGCACGTAAGTGTGCACCATCGGGTCCATCATCCGCATGCTTCTTTGGTTTTCCAAGTACTGTATGCGTTGGCTGCAAGTTTACTTATCGGATTGCCTTTTCACTATTACAAACTGATTCATTTTCAGCACCATGAATTTGAAAATGCCCCTGAAGATTACACGAGCACATGGAAACGTGTAAATACGGGACTCAAAGCGCGGTCGTTTTGGCGCTATTGCCTTTTTTGGTTTGTTCCGACCGTTTCCCTAAAACAACAACTCGCTTCGGCAAAACGACAACTGTATTGGAAAGAGTCACAGACCTATATGCTTTATTTTGAAGTCTTTTTGTTAGTTGGATTCTATCTGTTTTTAGGCTACTTACAACCAGAATGGGCACTGGCATATGCGTTCATGACCTATGGTGGCTGGTTTTTGATTTCTGCACAAAACTATGGCCAACATTTACCAATTCTCAATCAGCCAGCAACCACAAGTGTGCATTGGAACTGGTATAATTTACTGACACTAAATAACGGGCTACACCACGAGCATCATGTCGCACCTCAAAAAATGTATGTCGACCTTCATCCAGACCCTGAGCTGCGCCCCTTGCAACATACCCATTTAGGGGCTGCCAAGCCATTGCAGTTGCGTGGAATTAGTCGATTGTTTTTGCTGAGTGTTGTTGTGCTTTTAATAATTCACTTGCCACGACTACAGCTCACCGGAAGTCTTGATGGTTTTGCTGCAGGCCAACATCCGGTGTTTCATGATGCGCGCACCTTTGATTCGCTATTCGGACAAAGTAAATTCAGGTATTATTGGAGTGTTGAGCCAAAAGCTGGGGCCAATCTCGATTTTTTAAAGGCAAGTGCGGCATTTGAAGACGCCATACGCGCCCTGCAACCATCGCTTGAATTTTATGCCTCTTCGGCTCAATTCAAGCGCTATGCACGTTTGCGTTTTTATTCAAAAACTGGGAGTGCTGCTGCCTTTTTAAAAAGTGCTTCTTTTCATCCGAAATTAGGGAAGTTGGTTGCTGAAAATCAAAAAGCCATCTTGTTAGCACCAGTTGTTAAAGGAAGAAAAGGTCACTATCGTGAACTCTTTGTACAAATTAGCAAATGGGGATACACCAACGTACGAGGAGATGGAGAAATTTTGGAATTACATTCCAAAATGCAGGTGGATCGATTTAAAGTTCATGATATAGAAATAGTTGTAGATCGTTTAATTATTTCAAAAGAAGAGCGAGTTCGACTTTCACAAAGTCTGACAACTGCGATGAACCTAGGAAAAGGGCAAGTATTTGTGCTAGATTCACATGATAAATTACACTACTTCTCCCAAACTTTAATGGATCCTAAAACGGGTTTATCATATGATGAGCCTGCACCTAACACATTCTCTTTCAACAGTCCCTA
>JBDLQL010000024.1:0-35073 GCA_039800565.1 Bacteroidota bacterium
TGTGCTGAAATCACATATGACTATGCAGATATTGATAAGAAGCAACAGTTATATTGCGATATCTCTCCTAACAGTATTGTAGTTGATCAGTGGCGCAGATTTGTAGCAACAGATCCTACAATTAAAGTCATTCATTATGGCAATACAAGGCAATGATAAGCATGGTTACTATGTTGTTGTTTGGAAAAAGTTTTACAACAAAACACAAGCACTAGGTTGCAGCTACCAGATTTATGATTTAAATGGCCGTCAAATTGCTTTTGGATTGATTAATTCAAGTGGACTCGAAACAACGATTACGCTTCCAGATTTAAAATCTGCTGTTTATATCTTGCGAATCACTAAGAACAATGAAGTACTGAATAACTTTAAGTTGATGAAGTACTAAGTTTAGGTTTTAGCTTTTTATTTGCTTTTCCCACGAAAATCCTGGAACAATTGTTCGGCAGCTTGGTAGGCCAAAATTTCGCCTTTCTTGATTTTTTCTTGCATTTCGTGGTAGCGAGAAAGGCAGTTTTCATTTGCAAAAAACTCACTTTGCAGCAGAGAACGCAACATTTCTTCGAGCACTGCCACCTCTTGCCGATTGCGATTTTCTTGCAAGTAACCCGTGCTTTCCATGGAAACGAAGAACTGCTGAATGTCCGACCAAATCGCGTCAAAACCCTCATGGTTCAAACTACTTGCTGTATGTACGTTTGTGATCCAATTATTTTCTTTCGGCGGAAATAAATGCAAGGCATTCGCATATTCACGCTTCGCCCACTTTGCTTTTTGAATATTATCGCCGTCAGCCTTTGTAATAATCAGTGAATCGGCCATTTCCATGATTCCGCGCTTCATTCCTTGCAGTTCATCGCCTGCACCAGCAAGCATTAGTAACAAAAAGAAATCGACCATCGAATGCACAATCGTTTCGGATTGCCCCACACCCACTGTTTCGATAAAAATGATTTCATAGCCTGCCGCTTCGCAAAGCAGAATGGCTTCGCGCGTATGGCGCGCCACTCCTCCTAATGTGTTGTCGGAAGCAGTAGGTCGAATAAAAACATTTTCCAATTTGGAAAGTGTTTCCATGCGTGTTTTATCGCCCAAAATACTACCACCTGTCAGGTTGGAAGAGGGATCGATGGCAAGAATGGCCAATTTGTTTTTCGCCGATAAAATGTAGTTACCGAAGGCTTCTATAAACGTGCTTTTGCCGACACCTGGCACACCGGTAATGCCGATTCGCCACGATTTTTTACCGAGACCGGCACACATTTTTAATAGTTTTGTTGCTTCATTGCGATCTGCCGGACGCTTGCTTTCGATGAGTGTAATTGCCGCACTTAAGGCCGCTCGGTCTTGTTGACGCAACCCATCAAACAGACGTTCGGCGCTGCGGCTCGCTAGCTGCTCTTTGCGCGCATGGAACCAATCTTGAAGCTGTTCAGGCTTCGGCATAAAGCATGGTTTGAAGTGCCTGCATGGCTTGTTGAATGTTGTGCTGAACCTGTAATAAACTGGCTTCTAACATGTAACAAGGAGCCGTAATGATTCGGTTTTCGGTATCTATGCAAATTTGTGTGAGGTCACAATCGGTGGTTTGGCAGTTTGCAGCCTGAAGGCCAGCCTGAAAATCGGCGATGACATACGGAGAAGCGACATTGCGACTACCAATGGTAAGCGTGGCATCAATGGGACGATCTTGAAAGGCTAATGCAATTAATATGGGGCTTACGCAAAGCGCAACTATCGGCTTGCCGACATTGTACATATTGACCAACAAAAGCTTTACTTCTGGACGAATATGCCCTTGAGGCCCCATGAATGCCCAATCACTAAAATTTTTGGCGCTTCCGAATCCGCCCGGAATAACAAGCGCATCAAGATCGGCCGGCTGAATAGTTGAGATTTCGTATATGTTACCGCGAGAAATTCGGGCCGCTTCTTCAAGCATATTGCGCGATTGGTTTTGAACTTCGCCAGTGACATGGTTAATGACATGGTGCTGTTCGGCATTGATTGAAATGCAGACCGCTTCGGCACCAATGCGCTCGAGTTCGAGTAAGGTCAGGACCGTTTCTTGAATTTCTGCGCCGTCGTACACACCACTGCCGGCTATTAACACACCTACTTTCATAGAATTAAGCTTGGATTAAATGTCGGTATAATTCTTCATATTTCGGCACAATCTGTTCAATATCAAACAGTTTGGCTTGTTTTAAAGCACCTTGTTTAAAGCGCTGAATGTTAGAATCCGCTAAAATTTCAAGTGCAAAATTGGCCATCGCATCGGTATCGCCAACAGCAGCTAAGTAACCAGAAACTCCATGGATATTGACTTCAGGAATTCCGCCAGTATCGGAAGAAACAACCGGAACCCCTAACGCCATCGCTTCAAGCGCGGCAAGGCCAAAACTTTCGGTTTCAGAGGGCAATAAAAAGAGGTCTGCGATTTCGAGCACATGCACGGTATCGCGAACTTTTCCTAAAAAAATAACGTCATCGCAAAGTTGAAACTCACGCGACAAACGCTCACAGGAATAGCGGTCGGGACCATCACCCACAAGGATTAGCTTTGAAGGGCGTTTCGCCCGAATTTTGGCAAAAATGCGAATCACATCTTCAGTCCGTTTGACAGGCCTGAAATTGGAAATATGACACAAAATGACTTCGTCGTCTTTGGCGTATTTACTTCGAATGTACTGGCGATCATCGCTAGCTGTCTGATAAGGCGGTACAAAATTCGGGATAACCTGAATGTCTCGTGAGACCTTAAAATGACTAAGCGTGTCTTGCTTTAAGCTTTCTGAAACAGTTGTTACGGCGTTCGATTGGTGTATGCAAAAGGTAATAACTGGCTCAAACGAAGGGTCTTTTCCTACTAACGTAATGTCGGTACCATGTAAGGTCGTAACAAATGGAATCTGAATTCCTTCGGCTTTTAAGATTTGCTGTGCCATGAAGGCAGCAGAGGCATGAGGTATGGCATAGTGCACATGCAGAATATCTAATTTTTCATACTTGACAACATCGACCATTTTACTGGCAAGTTGTGTTTCGTAGGGTTGAAAATCGAATAAGGGGTAATCGGTTATCGAAACTTCGTGGTAAAAAATATTTTCACGGAACGAACCCAAGCGTACAGGTTGCGAATAGGTAATAAAATGTACCTGATGCCCTTTGAGCGCAAGTGCTTTTCCGAGTTCGGTTGCTACCACACCGCTGCCACCAAAAGTGGGATATAATACAATGCCAATCTTCATCTGTTAGTTACCGATAGGAATAAAGAAAGTCAGGCGGTAAATGATGGGTAAAATTCGAACTACCTGGCCGTATTCGTTTTTAATTTTAAAAGTGTAGGTACTGCGAAACGGACTATTTGCCGCATTTATGACATCGTAAAACAACGCTGCATTCAGACGCAAGTGATCTGAGAGCTTGAGGTAGAAACCACCTCCTAAAAATAAAGTTGGTGACCAAGGTTTAACAAGTTGTGTCGGGTTGACATAACTGTATGGGCTTTTGAGTAATTGAAATTCGGCACCTAAAAATACGCGTTCTTGGTAACGATAGTGTGCAAACGCACCGCCTCCCCAATTGGTTTGATGGGCTTCTACTCCTAAATTATTGGACCAATTGCGCATTAGGCGAAACGAAGGGCCAACCAATAAATTTTCAGACAAACGTGCTGCATACTTGAGCTCGCCACCAACGGCACCACCTAGGGTAGAAAAACCAACATAGGGCTCAATGCCAATTTCACCTCCTTGGTACTGCAATTGAGCATTTGAGCGAAAAGCTACTAAAATAAGTACGTAAAATAGTATTGATTTCATGAATTGAAGTTTGTACAAAGATAGGTGATTTGCAGCCACCGCGCTTCTTTGTATCTTTGCAAAAAGTTTCCAATGAAAATCCTCGATGGCCGAGCCACTGCCGCTCAAATACAAGAAGAACTCAAAGAAGCCGTTCAACGTCGCAAACAAGAAGGAAAAAAAATTCCGCACTTGGCTGCTGTATTGGTCGGTAACGATGGCGGCTCGGTTTCTTATGTCACCTCAAAAGTGCGTGCCTGCGAAGCAATTGGATTTGAAAGCACCTTAATTCGCTACGACGAATCGGTTCCTGAAGACATCTTATTAGAAAAAGTTCAGGCCTTAAATGAAGACCGCAGTATTGATGGATTCATCGTACAATTGCCTTTACCGAGTCATATCGACGAACTAAAAATTACCCAAGCAATTGACCCGAAAAAAGACGTCGACGGTTTTCATCCGCGCAATTTGGGTAACATGATCTTGAATCTTCCGGGCTTTTTACCTGCTACTCCTGCTGGCATTCTCGAATTGATGCGACGCAATGACATCAAAACAGAAGGAAAAAATTGCATTATTATTGGCCGCAGTAACATTGTTGGAACGCCGCTTTCGATCATGTTAGGCCGCAACAGCAACCCGGGCAATTGCACCGTCACTTTAGCGCATTCCAAAACAAAAAACCTGACCGAGTTATGTCAGGCTGCAGACATCATTATTGCGGCCATTGGCCAACCAAATTTCGTGACAGCCGAAATGGTCAAACCTGGTGCTGTTGTTATTGACGTCGGCACGACCCGCGTTGACGATGCGACTCGAGAGCGTGGATGGCGCTTAGTCGGTGATGTCAAATTTGATGAAGTCGCAGAAAAAACAAGTTTCATTTCGCCAGTACCAGGTGGAGTTGGCCCCATGACCATCGCTTCGCTCATGATGAACACCCTTAAAGCCATGGAACTCAAAGGAAAGTAAAATGGAACACTTTGAAATCAAAGGCGATTACATCGAACTCATTGGCCTGCTAAAAGCCATGGGAATTGCCGAAACAGGCGGCCATGCCAAAGCCATTGTCGAAGAAGGCCTCATTTTACGCAACGGCGAAGTCGAATTGCGCAAACGTGCCAAACTCATTGCTGGCGATCGCATCGAAATCGATGACTTACAAATCCAACTCTGTTAGGCGTTAACGAATACTTCTGAAATCTTGACCCGCTTCGATGCGCAGCAATGCATGGTAAATGAGTCGGATGCAATTTTCAACATCTTCTTTTTGGACCATCTCGACCGTTGTATGCATGTAACGAAGTGGCAACGAAATCAAAGCACTTGTCACCCCTTCATTCGAGTAGGCAAAGGCATCGGTATCGGTACCCGTCGAGCGCGATACTGCCGCACGTTGAAATGGGATTTGATTGGCTTGTGCAACATCAATGAGTTGTTTGAGCAAGTTATTTTGAACCGCAGGGCCATACGTTAGAACCGGACCTAAGCCACCTTGCTGGTCGCCATTTTCTATTTTATCGACCATTGGGGTGGCTGTATCATGACACACATCGGTAATAATAGCGACATCTGGCTTGATCCGATGGGCCATCATTTCAGCACCGCGCAAGCCGATTTCTTCTTGCACCGAATTGACTACATACAAGGTAAATGGCAACTTCGCTTTAGACTGGTGCAATAGGCGCGCAACCTCTGCGATCATAAAACCACCAACCCGATTATCTAAAGCACGACCCACGTATTTGTTGCCATTCAGCACCATAAATTCGTCTTCGAACGTGACGACACAACCCACATGTACGCCCAAAGCCTCGACTTCTTCTTTGCTTTTACAGCCACAGTCAAGGAAAATGTTTTTCATGCTCGGCGTTTCTTCCTTTTGTTGGCGCATATGAATTGCCGGCCAACCGAACACGGCCTTGACCAAGCCTTTGTCGGTATGGATATTGACCCGTTTGGATGGCGCTATCATGTGATCAGAGCCACCGTTACGACGCAAATAAATAAAACCGTCTTTGGTAATGTAATGGACAAACCAAGAGATTTCATCGGCATGTGCCTCAATGACCACTTTGTAAGGCATCCCTGGATTGATGATACCGGCTACTGAACCATAGGCATCGGTAATGTACTCATTGATATAGGGCTTTATGTAATCGAGCCAAAGTTGCTGCCCTGCACTTTCAAAACCCGTTGGGCTGGCATTATTGAGGTAGTTTTCAAGAAATTTTTCAGAAGAAGAAGTGATTATTTTTTTCATAGAATGAAGTATTAACGCGTCAATGTCACATTGCCTTTTAGGATGGATTCGAGTTCACCATAACAGGTGACTTGTAAATAATAATCGTAGACATCAGGGTCGAGTAATTTCCCTCGGAAGGTTCCGTCCCAGCCTTCGTTGATATCGCTTGTTTCCCAAACAAGTTCGCCCCAGCGGTCATAGACTCTAAAAACAAACGATTTGATAAAAGGCCCCCGAACATATAATTTGTCGTTGTGACCGTCTTTATTAGGCGAAAACGCATTCGGAACAAATACATATGGGGCACCACAAATAACATCAAAAACGCGCACTAAAACCGTATCGGATGCAAAGCAGATACCATCTGAAACTGTTAACGTGTAAATAGTAGTTTGTTCCGGTGTTGCAAGTGTGTTTTGTGAAGTTGGGTCTTGTAGCGTTGCACTTGGCGACCAACTGTACGAACTGTAGCCACTAGGCGCACCAAATAAGGTGGTGCTTGCATTCGGCAAAATGACAGTTGGAGTTGCACTGGCAATGACACTAGATGGATCGATGAATACTGTACTGATAAACACAGAATCGGTCAAGACACAGCCTTCGGGTGTTTGCACTTCGACATATAGTTCTTGGCTTGAAGCCAGTTGGGCCGTCACGCTGGCGCTTGTGTTGCTACCAATAAAACTGGCAGCAGGCGTCCAGGTGATCGATTGCATGTTGCTTGCACTTGTTACCTGAAGTATCACCGGCGTTTGGGCGCATACCGTCGAAGGCGCTTCTATGGCAATGCTTTCATCGAGCACACTGATCAGGACACTATCGGTACGGGAGCAATAGGCTGAAAGGGCTTGCACATAATACCATCCAGTTTGCGGAGCCGTAAGCACTAAGGTGCTGGCATTCGCGACATTGAGTGTGTCATTAAAGGAGGCAGAACTTGACCAAATCAAGGAAGTAGCCGTTCCGGAAATGGTCGCTTGAAGCGTTGTATCTATTGAACTGCACAAAACGATGTCGGGCGAAGCGCTCACGTTAAGTGCAGGACCCACAAGCACTTGTACCGAACTTTGGGCAGCACCCTGACAAATGGAATCTTGAATGAAAAGCTGAATCGTATAGGTACCTGGAACGGTGTAAGTCAAGTTCGGACTAAAGGTCGTACTATCGAGTTGGCCATTTCCAAAATCCCAAAGCCAAGAAGTAGTGGTGCTGGAATTGTTGTCGATCTGGATGCTGAATGGTGCACAAGCAAGGGTATCTGGAAGCGTGAAACTGGCTTGAAGCGGGACGCCAAAAGCGACATACACCGAATCGAGTACCGAACAATAACCGTTGCTTGCTTGACAATAATACCATTGGGCCTGATTGACAACGATGCTCGAATCTGAAAGATTATTTAAAGGAGAACTAAGATTGGCTTGCACAGACCATATAAACTGACTAGCCGTACCATTGGTAAATGCGGTGAGTACATACGGACTATTGCTGCACAAACTAATGGTATCTGTTAGGTTGAGCTGTACCGGACTTAAGACTTGAAGTTGAATTAGGGCAGTATCTGTGATCAAACAGACACTATCGGTTACTTGCAGACTCACTTCGTAAGTGCCCGGTGTTTGGTAGGTGACGGTGGGATTAAACACTGTACTAGTGGTGTCTCCATTTCCAAAATCCCAAAGATAAGCATCGCCTTGTGTCGAGGTATTCTGAAACGTGACACTTAAATCGGCACATCCGACCAGATTCGAACTTGTAAATTGAGCCGTCGGAATTAACTGAAAATCAAACTTAAAGACCAGGTTATTGCAATTATTACTATTATTTTGATTGGACCAAACACCTGGTGGCGTTGGGAAGTCTGAATGCCCTCCACAGCCCCCACATACCGACTGGTACACCACGCCATTTTTATCGAAACGCGAAGTGCCGCCATCGACGTGTTCGTGCGAAACTGGCCCGCCCATATAGGTTGCATATAACAATCCAGCAAAATTTTGTTTTAAGACCATGAGGTAAAAATCAAAACCAGTGCTGCTGGTCTGAAAAGCATTGGCAGAAATGGGCATATTCACTAGCGGTGCGGACTGCAAAATGTTGGCCCCCCAGCCCGAAATGTAAATATTTCCACAAATGTCAACTAAAAAGGCAGCCGGCGAAATATTGATTCCGGACGAGCCATTGCCGATTACGGTTGACGCTAAATTGGCAGTCAGGTTCGGATTTAATTTTAGAACAAACTGGCTACTACCCGGATTGCTATATAAGGCATTATTGACCGGAAATACGGCCCCAACCGATTGCCCCAATAAATAGATATTGTTGTTGCGGTCGATTTCCACAAAAAAAGCTTGATCGTAATAGGTCGCTCCAACATAAGAAGCTTTTTGGATAATGGTGCCTGTTGGGTTTAGTTTCACGACAAAGCCATCGGTTTTACCGCCATTAAAGGCCGATTGGTACCCTCCGGTCGTTCCGGCAAGATTCGTCGAGCAGGTTCCGCCTGCAAAAACCAAAGCCCCTAATGTATCGGTTTTGATCGAATAGGCCGCGTCGTCCTTATTTCCGCCATAAAACGAAGAAAACTGCAAGGCATTAAAACTAGGATTGACGCGAAAGACAACCGCATCTTGCCCCGCTGCTTTTGCGGCCTGAAATGGACTTTGCATCGGGAAATTGGCTGACCGAGTACAACTCGCCACCAAAATACTACCTGCATGATCTAAATAAAGTTCTCCTCTAAATTGATCGCCATAATTTGTTGTTAATGAATCATATGCAGCTACTGAATTGTACGGTAAAGACACCGAACGGTAATTGACACCATCGTTGTCGGCACCCCCAACATACGTGGCGCCCAACAAGTTTTGCCCATTGGCGCTGAGTTTTGCTAAATACAAGTCGGTTCCTTGCGCACCGAAATAAACCCCATTAAAATAGAAATTGGTATTGGGCGTACCGCCACCATGTGTTGCTTGAAAAGCACCGGCACTTGTTGGGAAATCTATACTTGAAGTAGCACCCATTAAATAGATGTTATTCAGGGAGTCACAGATTAAACTATGTGCCGTTTCGGTTCCTTGAAAATTATCACCGCCACCTAAAAAGGTAGACCACATCATGGTGCTTCCTGTCGGGTTATAACGCGTAACAAACACATCCGTTATGCCATAATTTCCGGCAATCGTCGTAAAATTCGAGCTAATATCATAAGACGCCAAACTTGGCAAGGGAAAGTTATTTCCATATACCATTCCAGCAGCATAAGCCGAGCCGTCGTGCCCGTATGTCGCACTCATGCCAAAATTGTCAGAAGTTGCCCCGTTATAGGTGGCAAAAACCAGCACCGGATCAATTACAAGTGGAAGGTCAGGATCGTAATGCCCAAGTTTATATGTAAAAATCCCGGGGCTTCGCTCGATATATTCGCAATCGATCGCAACGCGGCGGCCCTTTATTTCTTGATACGCATAAGGTACTTCTTCAATGCATTCGCCTAATTCTGTTTTTAAAAGCAAACGTCCTTTTGAGAGCTTTACATGATCAGTAGGCCCGTAGGTCCAGCGAATTTGATCACTAGAAGCACCAGGCTCGATAAAAAAACTGTATTTGTAATGCCCGTTTTCATAAGCCCAATTCAGGTGAATATCCGGGTAAAAATGTGCATACTGCACACTGCTGTACCCTTTCACTCCTTTTGCCCAACGCGTTTGGTCTTTACCTAAAAAGAAATTATACTGGTGACCACTTGCCCCCTTTACAAAAAATAGCACATCGGTCCCCACGCCTAAAAATTGAACTTTAATAAGCGCATGCTTGATACTCGGGTTGTCTTTGACTTGTTGGTGGTGGTGTGCGGCTTCAAGATCGCTGTAATCGGTCAGTTGCACTAAAAACGAACTGTCGCCGAGCCATAATTTTGCCGCGCCCTCTTTCGCCATAAAACGCACATCAGAAGGCCATTGGCCTTTGTTTTCGACAAATTCAGCACCTTGAAATTGCGCCCACGACAGTTGTGGACACATATAGTATCCTAAAAAGAATAGAAAACAACTGTAGAATGATCGCATCGTTCTCGCTAAATTAAGCATTTCGACTAATTTTGTATGAAGCAACTTATGAATTCTACCACACCCTCACTTTGCCAACTCTTTCAAATCAAGTACCCCATTATTCAAGGAGGGATGATTTGGTGCTCGGGTTGGGAACTTGCCGCAGCCGTTTCAAGTGCCGGCGGCCTTGGCCTGTTAGGGGCCGGATCCATGTACCCAGAAGTACTCGATGAACAGATCCAAAAAGTTAAAGCACAGTGCCAACTGCCTTTTGGTGTCAATGTGCCGCTGCTGTATCCCAATATAGAAGCACACATGCAAACCATTATTAAGCACCAAGTGCCGATTGTTTTTACAAGTGCCGGCAACCCAAAAACCTGGACAAAAACACTTCAAGCACACGGCATTAAAGTCGTGCATGTGGTTTCGAGCCTCAAATTTGCGTTAAAAGCCCAAGAAGCAGGAGTCGATGCCATTGTTGCTGAAGGGTTCGAAGCAGGAGGCCACAACGGACGCGACGAAACGACCACGCTTTGCCTCATTCCAATGTTGCGCGAATCTATCCGAATTCCATTAATTGCTGCCGGAGGTATTGGCACCGGAAAAGCCATGTTGGCAGCCATGAGCCTCGGAGCCGATGGTGTACAAGTCGGGAGTCGTTTTGTGGCAAGCAACGAATCGAGCGCACATGCCGCATTCAAACAAGCAATCATTGAAAGTCAAGAAGGTGATACACTTTTAACACTCAAAGAACTGACGCCTGTTCGCTTATTGCGTAATCCGTTTTTTGAAAGCGTACAAGCCGCCTATAAAGACGGCGCCTCTGCCGAACAATTGGAAGCCCTACTTGGTCGTGGCCGTGCCAAAAAAGGGATGTTTGAAGGCGACCTCATCGAAGGCGAACTAGAAATTGGGCAAATTGCGGGCCTTTTTGAGCGCATTCTGCCTGCAGCCGACATCATTGCAGAATTTATTCAGGACTATAATTCCAGCCTCCAACAACTCACACCTATAGCCCCATGATTTCATTTGAACGCTTTACGCTGACTAATGGCCTTCGGGTTTTGTTTCATCACGAAGCCTCTAGCCCAATGGCTGTAGTCAATCTCCTTTATGATGTCGGGGCCCGTGACGAAGATCCAGACCAGACTGGATTTGCACACCTGTTCGAACACTTGATGTTTGGCGGATCAGTAAACATTGCTGATTTTGATGCCCCATTGCAGCATGCTGGCGGCGAAAGCAATGCGTTTACGAGCAATGACATCACGAACTATTACGACGTACTTCCGGCCCACAACCTCGAGACCGCCTTATGGCTCGAAAGCGACCGCATGTTGTCGTTGGCATTTACCGATAAAAGTTTGGGGGTGCAGCGTCAGGTAGTGATTGAAGAATTTAAACAACGCTACTTGAACCAGCCGTATGGCGATGTTTGGTTGCAGTTGCGTCCGCTAGCCTACAAAAAGCACCCCTACCGATGGGCGACAATCGGCAAAAAAATCAGTCACATTGAAGAGGCCAAAATGGACGATGTGCGTGCTTTTTTCAAAAAACACTACCATCCATCCAATGCCATTTTATGCATTGTTGGCAATTTTAGCCTCGACTACATTACTGAAAAAGTAACACATTATTTTGGCAACATTCCGGCTCAACCTAAGCACGAAAGACAGCTTCCGAAAGAGCCAAAACAACGCCAATTTCGTGAAAAAACATTGGTGCGCAAGGTTCCGGCCGATGCCTTTTATTATGCCTTTCCGATGAGCGCACGCATGGACTCGCACTACTACATCGCCGATTTGCTCAGCGATCAATTAGGAAATGAAAAAACGAGCAAACTCTATATCGAACTCAAGAAAAAGAAAAAACTGGTTTCTGAAATTACTGCCTTCATAACTGGCGCACATGACGAAGGCTTGTTTATTATTAGTGGTAAATTAAATCCGGGTGTACAATTCGAGGACCTCGATGCTGCACTTTGGCCACTCTTAACTACGGTTGGGCAAAAAGCCATGAATAAGGCGGAATTGGCTGAATTGAAGCTCAAGTTACAAACCGCTAAAGCCTTTCAAGATCAAGGCATTTTGAATCGTGCCATGAATCTGTGCTTTTTTGAACTTATGGGCGATGCAGATGGCATCAATCAGGAAAACGAAAAATACGCACAAATAAACACCGAAGACATGCGTCTTTACGCCCAAAATCTTCTCCGAAAAGAACAGTGTTCGTTACTTAAAATTAAGCAAAAAGCGCATGTTAAATAGAAAACAAGCACCTCCAGTTCAGCGCATTGAGCACATTGCATTTATAGAACCAGAAGTGTTTCAGCTCTGCTCATTTGTGCCTGTATTTTGGCGCAAGCAGCTACCCAACGAAACCAGTAAAATCGAATTGCACTTTGCCGCCGGAACCACCACACATCAGGCGGTGGTTTGCTCGTTGTGTGCAGGCATGCTCATTAGCGGAACGCCGACTAAAAACGCCTTGCGCATCCAACGTGGTTTTGATGCATTAGGCGCCTATTACGACGTAAGTATTAGCCAAGACGAAGCGATTGTGAGTTTGTATGCGCTTTCGAGTCAGTTGGTAGCCGCATACCAATGGTTCCATACCTGTCTTTTTGAAGCGTGTTTTCCTGAAAAAGAAATACGCGAGCTCATCAATGAGCGCCAACAAAAAATTTTAGTACAGCAACAGAAAGTTAGTTTTATTGCCCAACGACAGTTTCAGCAACAGTTATTTGCCAACACGCCTTACGCACAATTAATCGAATACGCCGATTTTGCAACGGTAACGCAGCAAGGGTTGCAAGAAGTGCATCAGGCCGCTTATTTAAATGGCTTGTTGCGCGTATACCTAATTGGCAATATTGAACAAAAGCCCTTGCAAACGCTTCTAGATCTTCTCGGTCAATACGGCAAAGGTCAATCAAGAACCGCTGCTTTTGAATGGAATCATCAAACAGGGGCCATTCACATCGAACAAGAAGGTGCCCTTCAAAGCGCGGTGCGCATTGGGCGCCCACTTTTCAACAAAACACATCCCGATTTTTGTGCCTTTTCGGTGCTTAACACCATTTTAGGAGATTATTTTGGAAGCCGACTCATGAGTAACATCCGCGAAGACAAAGGTTATACGTATGGGATTGGCTCGTATCTTGTTGAAAATCCACGATTCGGATATTTCGTGATTGGTACAGAAGTAGGGGTCAACACCCGCGAAGCCACTTTTCGAGAAATTGAACACGAATTTGAACGACTCAAAACCGAATTGATCGGCCAAGAAGAGTTGCAGTTGGTGCAAAATTACTTATTGGGGCAATTGCTCAAAAGTGCCGATGGCCCTTATGCGATGCTCGACCTATTTGAAGGCGTCCAAACGATGGGACTTGAGTTGTCATTTTACGACCGCTACATTCACGAAATTAAGGACGTCAGCCCGCGCCGCCTTCAAGAATTGGCGCAAACTTATTTAAATTGGGACGAAATGCTGATCATTTCTGCCGGATAGCAACCTTTAAAGTGCTTTGTTCGTTATACGAAAAGCGTTTAAACTACGTTTAACTTTCGATGTCGCGTTTTTACCTCTTCTTGACCAGCCTATTTCTTAGCTTTCAGCTCTTGGCTTCGCATGTCATGGGAGGAGCCATCACGTATGTGCATCTTGGCGGAAACACCTACCAATTCGAACTCACCTTTTACCGCGACTGCAACGGAGCCGACGTCAATCCGGTTTCTGAAAATTTGCGCGTCTGGAACCATCCAAGCCTTAGTAACATCCCGGTATTATTTGTTTCACGCACTGATTTATCACCAAGTTGCAACGCTGTAGCCGGAGGCCCTGGCCCCTTGCTTTGTGGGACTGGAAATAACGGCGGAAACGGCATTGGTGCCATTGAAAAAGTCATTTACCGAAGTGCACCCGTTGCACTAAGTGGCACCCCTCCAGCGGCAGGCTGGGCCTTCACCTACGAAAATTTTTCACGTTCTTCGGCAATTAGCAACCTGAGCAACCCGGGCACCTATGGCATGACACTCGCTGCCAAAATATACCACCTCGATAGCCCCGACAGCTCTCCGTCATTTACACAAGATCCGCTTTTTGTAAGCTGTGCAGGTACCCCATACCAATACAATGGCGCTGTTCAAGACCCCGACCTCGATTCGCTGGCTTTTTCATTTAGCCAGCCTATGAATTACTTTCCAACGGGCGCATACAACCCACCAAGCAATCCGGCGCCAATTCCATACGAACCCGGATTCAGCCTAAATAGCCCAACACCTGGCACCAGTATCAGCCCTTCCAATACGCCTTCGGTTCTAGATCCTGCGAGTGGCGCATTTAGCTTTAACTCTTACACCGTTGGTAATTTCGCCATTAAAATGAGCGTGAAGGCCTATCGTGCGGGTGTCTTGATCTCAGAAACCGAACGCGAAATGCAATTGGTCGTACAGCCTTGTAGCTCGAGTAATTTCCCACCCATCATTGCCCCACCTTTTGCTGCCGGGACTTCCTACGAACTTACCGTCAATGCAGGCGACCTTGTCGATTTTGACGTCTTGGCGACCGACCTCGATTTGCAGTTCAATGGTGCTGCCCAAAACGTAACACTTAGTGCATCGTATTCCTGTGCCATTGCACCATGCCCGACACTTAGCACCGTTTTACCTACGACCGTCCCCACGCTTGCCAGTACACATGTGCAATGGCAAACAAGCTGCGATCACGTCCAAGATCCGCAAGGAAATGCACTGCCTGTCAAGACCTACTATTTTATTTTTAAAGCACAAGACGACGTGTGCCCAATTCCACAAAGTAGCTACGTCACTATTGCCATTCATGTTTTGAATCCGGGTATTATTGCAGCCCCACACATTAATTGCATTCAAACAAGTAATGCGGATGAACCCATCATCAACTGGAGCGTACCAGTAAACCCGATGGGGACTTTTGTAGAATACCGCATCTACTCCATCCAAAACGGCTTATTAGGCACCATTACCGATATCAACTCAAGCAGCTTCACCTGCCCAAGTACGGCTAGCAACCTTGACTACTATTTAGTGGTCGTTTCGGGTTGTAACGGTACCGCTCTTCGCAGTTCCGACACCGTTCAAAACATTCACCTGAACCTTAATAACCCTAACGACGGAACCGCAGTATTGACCTGGAACAAACCCAAAGCAATCCAAGACCCTGCCTACAATGGCTACTATTACATTTACCGCGAATACCCCACCAACTTCTTTAATTTTCTAGATAGTGTCGCGTACAACCACACTTCATATATCGATACGATTGATTTGTGTCATGAATTTATCCGTTACCGCGTCAACCTCAAAACAACGACCTGCAATTTCAATTCAAATCGGCCGGGCGACAACCTGACTGACATGATGACGCCCTATATTCCAGTACTCTATAATGTAGGGTTTGATACGAGTACCCAAAACATGAGTATTCATTGGAATCAAAATGCAGCGCCTGACACCTATGGCTATGTCGTCTATACCTTCGATGCCAATGGCTTCATTGTCGAACTTGACACCGTTTATGGTGCAAACTCAACAACTTATAGTTACGCTGTACCGCTCTTAGGCGGTCCTTACACCTATACAGTAGCGGCCTTCGATTCGTGCTTTACGAGTAACAATCCGCCAACCTTTCAAACCTCTGCCAAGGCTGAAATGCATACAAGTATTGAAGCCAATTACAGCATCGATATGTGCCCACAAACAGCACTTTTATCCTGGACTACCTATGGCGGGCAACAGATTAATGGCTATGAAGTTTGGATGAAGCACAACAATCAATGGCAAATGCTCACGAATACCACTGACACGTTTGCATTAATTCATTTGCAAAAAAACGAGTCGTATTGCCTATATGTAAAGGCGAACCTAGGCAATGGCTATTCGTCGTTTTCAAATCCGATGTGTTTTGTGATGCCGCAACCAAACCCACCTGCCTTCCATTACTTCCGAGTAGCTAGCGTGGACGACGATAACATTCTATTAAAAGCATGGGTTGACCAAAGCGTAGGCGTTACAAAAGTCATTTTTGAACGCAAAGACACCAATGGCGTCTTTCAAGAAATTGGCCAGGCTGCGCTTGTCAATAATTTAGCAAGTTTTCTTGATGAAGAGGTGAAAGTCACGGAACGTTCTTGGACTTACCGCACCATTTACATCGACTCTTGCGGCAATCCCGGATCCTACGCCAACGAAAACAGCACCATTTTTGTCGAAGGAAGCGCTGATCAGTACACCATGATCAATACCATTACCTGGACTCCTTACACCCAATTCGACGGCCCAATTGTCAGCTATGTAGCCTACCGAAATACCTATGGAACCTGGGAAAGCACGCCCTTCGCCAGTTTTCCGGATGGCACGTATCAACTCACTGACGACGTTTCGAGCATGCGCAATAAAGGCGAAGTGTGTTATCGGATTGTTGCCATTGAAGGTCAAAATCAATATGGATTTGCCGATAGCAGCATCTCAATGAGTGCCTGCATTCCGTACGAACCACTTATTTTTGTTCCGAATGCATTTACTCCAGACGGACTCAATCCAGTTTTCTTACCTGTCATTCAGAATGTCGACCCCGACAAATATACCTTTACCATCATTGACCGCTGGGGCCAGTCAGTTTTTGAAACCCACGACCCTGCTCAAGGTTGGGATGGAATTATTACCCGATCGGGCTTACCAGCAACCAACGATGTGTTTGAATACCGCATCGAAATTATGCTCAATAAAACAGACGCCATCATTAAACAAGGCTACGTGACCCTCATTCGATGAAGTTAGAGCGCATTTTAATCATTCAAACGGCTTTTTTGGGCGACGTCATTCTGGCCTCCCCCATTTGGGAAAACCTAAAGCGCCTCTTCCCCAACAGCCAAATTGATGTGGTCGTCAAGAAAGGAAATGAGCATTTACTTGATCAACACCCGCTGCTGCAGCATGTTTATGTTTTTGACAAACGTCAAAAACTCAAAAATCTTTGGAGACTTGGCAACACACTTCGGGCCAACCACTATGACCTGATTCTTAATTTGCAACGCTTTGCCAGCTCGGGCCTACTTACCATTCTGGCAAACGGAAAGCAAAGTCGAGGTTTTCAAAAAAATCCGCTTTCGTTTTTTTACTCGAAACGCTACCCACACCAACTCCATTCATCGTGGCATGAAGTCGATCGCAATTTACAACTGATTGCTGATTTGGTGCCTAGCCCTACCCGGCGCCCCCGATTGGTTCCAACGCAACCTGATCTAAATCGTGTTCAACCGTATCAAACAAAATCCTATTATTGTCTCGCGCCAACCAGTGTTTGGTTTACCAAGCAAGCTCCCGAAAAAATTTGGTTGCAATTGATCGAGCAACTTAGCAAACAAGATGCTTTTGTTTACTTACTTGGTGCGCCTTCAGATAAAGAATTTTTGGACAAGTTGCGAAAGCAAGCAAATCAAGATCAAGTAATTAATTTGGCCGGGGAACTCAGTTTATTGCAATCAGCGGCGCTGATGCAAAAAGCGCAACGCAATTACGTCAACGATTCAGGACCACTGCATTTAGCATCGGCCATGAATGCGCCAGTGACGGCTTTCTTTTGTTCGACGGTTCCGGAATTTGGTTTTGGGCCGCTCTCCGACGATTCCAACATTTTGGAAGTCAAAGACCTCGCTTGCCGTCCTTGTGGCCTTCATGGGCACCCTAGCTGCCCCAAAGGTCATTTCAATTGCGGCAATGATCTAAAATTAAGCTAACGGATAACTCGGATTGGCTAAATTGGCGCTGTCTTCGGCGCTCAAATGCAAATCTTTCGAAATACTATGAACGCCCGGCATAACCGACAAATAAATCACTAACGAAAGTATCGCCATTCCTAAATAAAGCGGATTATCGGTAAAAAAGTAGGCCGCCAGCACCATCAAATTGGGCCCTTCCAATAAGGAAAACCGAATCATGAGTGCCGCTTTGTAACAATCAAGTTTTTGCTTGAACTGGCTTTTCTCAGAAACGATTTTGACCCGACTTTTAAAGACCAACTGCGAAGCAATTAAGCCGCCTAAAGCAATTGTTGGGATAAAATAAGCCATGATGTCGTCTGGATGAAACTTCCCAAAATCAACCGGTTTGTGGTAATTCACTAAAAATGCAAAAAGTGCAACAATGGTTTGCACGGCAAAAATTGACCAGTAAGTCACGCGCGTACTGCGGAGGTAGCCCCCACTTGTTTGGATAAATGTAGCCATAGATTGTTCGTTTTAACGTAGTTGAATATGTGTGTTTTAGCTAAAACGAATATAAGAAAAAGAGCACATTAAAAACCAATTTTCTTCAATTCAATTATAATCTTTGGATTTAAGAAAATTAATTTCATGCGTTTATCAGTCTCTAATCGGGTTTCTGCAAAGACCTCATCGAGCGCAATAGAGAAGTGATTCGAAAGCTTTAATCGCAATTCTTTAAGTAATTGCTCTCTGCGTTTTTTCAAGGTGTCAAGGCTCGGGTTGTCATGATTGACAAAATCATAGACGCTGTTAATTTCGAGCCCACGATCATGGGTTTCGATCAGCAGCTGAAGCAGTTTTTTCTCAATGGTACTACAATTCAACTCACTTGCTTGCCGCGGTTTCTGCTTCCGATAGATCGCTAAATAACTTACAGTTGCGGTAAGTAATAAGGAAGCCACTAACAACAAGACATACAAATAAGTTTTGGTTTGAACAGCTTTAATCAGTGGGATTTGTTTATGTATTAAACCAGAAAGAATTTGTTGTTGTGGGCACACGCGAAAAGTATACGAATGGTCTTCATGATGAAATTCTTTGAGCAGAAATTGCCCCTTCCAATCAGCGATCGATCGAATTTTATCGAGATAGCGTAATTGATAAACTTCCATCAGATTGCGTTTCACATTTAGATGGTAAATGTGGTCCGAATTGACGTAATAGGGGTTGTTAAATTCACTTGAAGACAATGGGTTTTTCAATCCATATAAGATTTTTGACGGAATTGTTTCGTTTAATTTACCAAGGTATTCCCATGCCCCTTTCGAAAAATGATAGGCCCACGCTTCACGCAAATGAACCCGATGATCAGCGCAATCTGAAATTCCACCCAAAATATATAGCACATTAGATTGAACACAAGCTAGCGCAGCTTTTCGTGCCTTTGGCAAATTTTCTGGTGCAGTTAATCGGAACCACTCGTGATCGGATAAACTATAGTGGGTGATGAAATCTTTGTAACAAAACAAGCCATAGCCTCCATAGATATGGGGTTCGTTGTTGTGCATAAACAAGGTGCCACCAAATTGATTTTGATGCGGAAAGCTTTGATCAATCCTAAAAATAGAATCGTTACGGTATTGGTAGACAATGCCACAGCCTTCAGAAATAAAATAGGTTGCTGTTTTGGAGGTGACAGGCACAAATTTTTCGAGAAAACTTCGAATGGGGTCTTCTAGCTGAAGTGTTAACTTCTGTGCCTCCCAATGGCCAGTGGCATCATTCAATGCAAATAAGCCAGCTGCATCAAGGACCATAAATTGATCCGTTTGTTGATGGTAGAAGCCAATAGCGTGGGAAGAACTTGTTTTGTACTCTTGCTGAGCAAAAACAATTTTCCCTATTAGAAGAGTAAATGAAATAAGAAATTTGAGCATAGTACAATAGTGCCCAAAAATACTTCCTACGTTGTTTTGCAAGAGAAATTACAAACGAAGGAAGGTGTTTCCCCTAAATTCACCTATTTAGTTTATACCCCGAATTGCTTGAGATGGTGATCTATATGCTTGAATAAGAAGTTGTTCCATTCCGAAGCAGTCAGTTTCTTTAAGGATAGTGACGGAATGCTTGCCAAGCGGTCTGGGCCCATTTCTTGGATGCGTTGGATGTAATTTTTGAGTTTTTGTTGCTCTTCTTCGAAATTAAAGTCTTGTCCGACACGGATAAAAGTGGGGCCAGTAGGTAAGTTTGGCTTGTAAGGCACCTCATTGACCATCGAAGTTTTGAAAAATGTACGCAACATCCAGCCCATAAATGGACCTGGTTTGTCGGTGTTTTCGCCAAGAATTTGCTGGTAAGCCACTTGGCAATGCGACAACATTTGGGCCACTTTCATTTTGCCCCACAAGGCTTGTGTTTGAGATGATAAGGCATCAATACGCGCATGGAGTTGCTGCGTGGTTTCTGGGAGGTAAATGTTTGGAAGTGCCATTAGGAAGTTTTTTAAGTAAAAAAAAGCCATCCGAAGATGGCTTTACTGTATCTGGATTGGACTAAGCCAATACTGCTTTAACTTTGTCTGCAGCTTCTTGCAATAAGACGGCAGAATGTACATTTAAGCCCGATTCGTCGATTAAGCGCTTCGCTTCTTCGGCATTGGTACCTTGAAGGCGTACGATTAATGGAACTGGAAGTTCACCGATGTTTTTGTAGGCATCGACAATTCCTTGAGCAACGCGATCACAACGAACAATACCACCAAAAATATTGATGAGGATTGCTTTTACGTTTGGATCTTTCAGAATGATATGGAAGGCTTTTTCAACGCGTTCTGCGTTAGCTGTACCCCCAACATCCAAGAAGTTGGCTGGGTTACCACCAGACAATTTAATGATGTCCATGGTAGCCATAGCCAAACCTGCTCCGTTTACCATACAACCGACGTTACCGTCTAATTTTACAAAATTAAGGCCTGCTTCGTCTGCTTCGACTTCGGTTGGATCTTCTTCGGTTTTGTCGCGCAATGCAGCTAAATCTGGATGACGGAACAAACCGTTACCATCTAGCGTTACTTTGGCATCAACAGCGATGATTTTGTCATCTGAAGTTTTGAATAAGGGGTTGATTTCGAACATAGATGCGTCAATTCCTTCGTAAGCTTTGTAAAGCGATGGAACAAACTTGACCATGTTTTTAAAGGCATCGCCTGACAAACCAAGATTGAACGCAATTTTGCGCGCTTGAAAGCCTTGGAGGCCTACACGCGGATCGATGTATTCTTTGAATAATTTTTCTGGGGTGTGTTCGGCAACGTGCTCGATGTCCATACCTCCTTCTGTTGAGTAAATAATGACATTACGGCCAGACTCGCGATCAAGCAAGACTGACATGTAAAATTCTTTCACTTCGGTTGGGCCTGGGTAGTACACATCTTGTGCAATCAAAACTTGATTGACTTTTTTGCCTTTACCGTTGGTTTGCAAGGTCACTAAGTGGCCACCTAAGATGCCCGCTACTTTAGACTCGACTTCGTCGATGCCTTTTGCAAGCACAACACCATGAGAACCCGTTTCTTCGACGGTTCCTTTTCCGCGTCCACCGGCGTGGATTTGAGCTTTGACAACATACCAAGAGGTACCTGTTTGTTCGGTGAGTTGTTTGGCCGCTGCAACAGCGTCTTCAACTTTATCCACCACAATACCTTCTTGTACGGCTACTCCGTAGCTTTTCAAAATGGATTTTCCTTGAAATTCGTGTAAGTTCATTCTCTAGATTTTGCGCGGTAAAAGTACCGCTTTTTTTTATTCAATACGGTTTTTCCAAGAGGAATTGATTTCGCGCGAAGCATATTCTTTGTTTTTGAAGCGCTTGACGTCTTCCCAGATCCCGTCGATGGCGTATTTTAAGGCGCGCTCTTCGTCTTGCATCGCCTCTTGAAGTAAGCTTGGATTTGAAAAATGGTGCTTCACAAAGTTCGTGTCGAAGTTTCCACTTCTAAATGCTTCGTGCTTCAAGACAAATTTACCGAAATCGAGGGTTGTTTTAACTCCTGAAATTTGGTAATTGTCGATCGCTTCGATGCAACGGTCAATAGCTTCTTGACGGTTTTTGCCCCAAACGACCAATTTGGCAATCATGGGATCATAATAAATTGGGATTTCCATGCCTTCTTCAAAGGCGTCGTCGACACGAATGTATTTGCCACCTGGAACGCGGTAACGATCAAGACTTCCGATGTCTGGTGTAAAGCCATTGAGCGTGTCTTCGGCATAAACGCGCACCTCAATCGCATGGCCATTGATGTGCAAATCATCTTGAAGTTTTGGCAAACGTTCGCCACGTGCCACGCGTATCTGCCACTCGACTAAATCGAGCCCGGTAATTTCTTCGGTAACGGGGTGCTCGACTTGCAAACGTGTGTTCATTTCTAAGAAATAGAAACGGAGCTGTGCGTCAATCAAGAATTCGACCGTTCCGGCTCCTTCATAATTACATGCACGGCAAACCGCAACTGCAGCCTCGCCCATTTGTTTACGGATTTCTGGCGTAAGAACCGCACTTGGTGCTTCTTCGACTACTTTTTGATGGCGGCGCTGAACCGAACATTCGCGCTCAAACAAGTATACCACATTGCCATGTTGATCGGCAAAAACTTGAATTTCGATGTGGCGCGGCTGATCGACAAATTTTTCAATAAATACAGCATCGTCGCCAAATGAAGAACGTGCTTCGTTTTGCGCAAGCATCATTTGTTCTTCAAATTCAGCTTCGTGCTGTACCAAACGCATGCCTTTTCCGCCACCACCAGCCGACGCTTTAATCAGGATGGGGTAACCCACTTCTGCAGCCACTTTTTTGGCAGCTTGCACATCGGAAATGGCTTCGTCTACGCCAGGTACCAAAGGTACGTTAAAGGCCTTAACTGCCTGCTTGGCAGAAAGTTTGTCGCCCATGACTTCCATGGATTCTGGTGAAGGGCCAATGAGTTTGATGCCTGCAGCCGTAAGCTTGCGCGCAAAACCTGCATTTTCTGATAGAAAACCATAACCAGGATGGACGCCCTCGACTCCGAGGTCTAGACAGGCCTGAATGATTTTGTCTTGCTGCAGGTAACTGTCTGCTGAGGGGCTTTGACCCACGTAAACAGCTTCATCGGCTTCTAACACATGAGGAGCATTTGCATCGGCATCGGAATAGATGGCCACACTGCGAATGTCCATTTTTTTGAGGGTTCTAAGCACGCGTCGAGCGATCTCGCCGCGATTGGCTACTAGTACTTTTTTCATTGCTTGGTAAAGATACGGGTTGTCGGTGTTTGCGCGGCACCGATTGCTTGGATTTTTTTGAATTGCGTTGAATGAGTTGCTTAAATTTCTTTACGGCTTCCATATCAGAGAAGCGTTGAAACTCATCGGAATAAGAAACCCCAATACCTTGGGTAAAGGGCCCTCGGTTTTCATTAACCGAGTTGACATTCGATTGATTGAAGGCGCGTACCCTAAAATTTTCTTGGATTTTATACTCAATATTGACATCACCAATCATGGAATTGGCATACGATTTAGAACCTTCAGCACTGGTTCCGGTGCTTTTGTTTTCGACCCCAAAACTTCCGGTAATGACAAGTTTATCATCAAGGAAACCTTTGGCAACACCCACTTCAACTTTGCTTTCGCCCAGTATTGCATCGGAGCCGTAATCGAAATTGAGCTTATAGTTTTCAGATAGCTTACCAAGAGCGGCATTGATTTGCGATTCAAGCAAGTCTAGCGCCGCCGAACCTCCGGCAGAAATGGTGCCTTTTAAAGGCTGGAATTTACTGACTAATAGCAAAGAGAAGAATTGGCGATTGAGTTCGTCTGGATCGGACTTGACACGATCAATGAGGGCTTTGCCGGTTTCGGAAACACGCGGTGCAGCGATGTCAAAAGTGATTTTTGGACTTAACAGCGACTCTGAAAGTTTTAGGTAACAAAATACTTCTTGATTCACTAACGAATTGTCTTGAATTTCAGGACTCAGCTCAAGTATGGAGGCGCGTTTTTGAGTGACCGTATTGATGTTGATATCGGCATCATAAGGATCGCCGGTCCATTGAATTTTTGAGCCTTGCTCGATGTCGAAGGTTTGTTTGATCGAACCTAGTGCAAAATTGTAACGACTTCCTTTGGCAATCACATACGGCCCCTCCATGGTGAGGTTGTTGTATTGGTCTAGTTTGATATTGAGGTCTCCACTACCCTTGGCCGTAATTTCGTCTCCGGTTTGCTCATTGAAAATGAGTTTCATGTTGGCATCTTGGGTGATGTGAAAATCCAAATCGAGGTCAACTCCGGTGAGGTCTATGCCCCGGTTGTCGAGCTGTTGTTCGACGCCGTGTTCGACAAAGCGCACCAATGTTTCATCCTCTTCAATTTCGGACATGCCATACATCGGGAAAATAATTTCGGTGCCTTTGCGCGTGCTGGCGTCTACGGTAACTTCTAAGTTTTTTTCGGTGCCAAAAATGTTGGCCGTACCTCTGCCGTAGGCTTTCCCGTAATACACATCGCCCTCGACATACTTTGTATTGAGTACCATAAACCGATCAATCGGGATTAATTGATTGGTCCGGGGGTCAATTTTGCGAATGTCGTCTTCGAAGTTAATCTGGACGTCGTAGTTCCATTTTGTAAAATTGCTATGATTGACCGCACACGACAAATAGGCGGTGTTGCCTTCTTCGTCTTTAACCGGAATGTTGTCCATTAAAAAGGCGTCTTCAGTGACATTTATGAGTCCGTCTAGGTTGTAACTTACGCCCAACAATGAAACCGTTGCGGCACCATTTTGTAACCGCAATTTGCCACTAAGTTCTGGCGATGAAGGACTCCCTTTTACTCGAATCCGACCATTGAGTTTACCTTGTATACCCTGTACAACTTCAGGATCTAAAAAGGCGTTGGTAAATTGAATATCTGTCTGATTGAAATTGAGGCCTAAATCGAGCTGGTCTGTTTTTAAATTGTAGAGTCCATCAAAATTAAAGGTGCGTTCACCACGGTAGTCTAAAGCACCGTCAAGCAAAATGCTTTTGCGGCTATCGTTCCAGTCCGAATGAAGTTGAATATTGCCTACATCTTGGTGGTCTATGGCAAAATTCTCTAGATTGGCATCGGCCATGACACTTAAGTTGGTAAACGGAGTAGCAAGCGATCCCCAACCACTAAATCGACCAGAAAAATGCGTGGTGGAACCCAATAAATTACTGAGTTCGTCAAGGTCAAGTCCAATCACATCAAAACGCAATTGATCCCGACTATTTTCGGACAAACAACCATTGAGTTGGATGCGCTGAAACCCTCTGATCAATTCAAAATTCGTCACACTGATATCGTTAGATGCCAGCATGATGTCTGACTGATTGGCAATCTCCCACTCGACACCATTAATGGTAAAAAAGGATGGTTGCAGCGAAAAATTTAGTTGTTCATCTTCCACTAATGTGGTCGACCACTTTAACTGCGAGTAATCATTTGTGTTGGGATCCCAACTCAGTTCAGATTGCAATTGGCCTTGCCCACCTTTATTTGTAAACACAAGGGTATGGAAGCTGGTTGAATCGGCAACGCGCATTTCTTCGATGCGCATGTCGCCTTCTATGCCAGACTGCGTGATTTGTTGAGCGATTGATATTCCTTCAAAATCGAAGCCTTCATAAGCGATTGCCGGACTTGTGAGCTGTATTTCGAGCGATTCTTGAAGCGACTGAAAGTTGACGTTGCAACGTGTCCCCTGCGCAAGTTCAAGCCCCGGCACAAAGAGCTCTAAAAAAGAGCGGCTGTCATGAGTAAGTAATTCGAGTTGGAAGTCGCTTGTGCTGTTTTTGTAGCGATAAGCTCTTGTTTCGAGTGGCGGATATACAATGGACAAATGGTGTAAAAAATCATCGATCACACGGGTATAATCAATGTAACCATCGAGTGAGGCTTCAAAGATTGAACTGCTCAGGTGGATGTGCTCGCCTTGTGCGTCGTTGTGGTAATGAACTTGCGCAAGCTCGGAGTTGAGTTCTTTTTGACCATCTGAATATTGGATTTGCGCAGCACTTGCAAAACCAGTTAGTTGCGTCAAGTCCTGCCCTTTAAAATCGGCAAGTAAGGAAAAAGACAAAGACTGACCTTTGTTTCCGGCTATGTGAAGTGCCCCAAGGTCGGCCTGTGCTAATTCGAGTTCGATGCGGTAATTGGCGCGCTCGTCAAGGCTTAGATCCAGTTTACTTTCTAACTGTAGATTGGGGTCATTGATGCTGATATCAACAAGCAACTGATCGTCTTGAATACGCCCTTTTTCGAAATGAATGGCTGAATAGAGATAGTCTGAAAATTTCAGGCTTTTAAGGTCTCCAGAAACTTGGCTTAACGCATACGAACCATCGTCGAAAATGTCGATTTCGGCCGTTACATCTCCGGTACAGGCACCCAACTCAGGAAGCTCGGCTAGCGGACCTAGGTCAAATTGCTGCAATTTAAAAAGCGTGCTATCGGCATTTTTCGGACCTAACTGCCACACATTTTCGCCCCGATTGAGTGCAAGCGGCGAACCTAAAGATAGGTCTCCGAGTGCGGTGTGTGCCTGTTGCAGACGCAACAGCAACTTGCTTTCTGAACCCGTAAGTAGCGTGTTTTTTAGGTTGACGAATTGAAGGGTGTTTAACGGACTTGGAATGCGCAATGCAGCGGTACCTTCGGGCATATTTAGCGCCGCAAGGTCGGCAAAATCGATGTGTGCTTGCTTGACCCATTCATTGAAAATATAGGTTTTGCCTTTTCTGAAGTCAGGAAGTTGAAAATTACCGCGTACATAGGTGTGTTTGCCCACTCGCAAATCGAGTTTCTGTATTTGCAACTGCTTGAGTTCTTTCTGAACAAAACCTGAAAGGTAAACAGTGGCGTCCATGCCTTTGATCTCAGGCGCAAAATAGGCAATGTCTTGGAGCGAAACCCGACTTGGCGCTATACTGACATCAAAACGAACTTTGTCGTCAAACGCATCGAAATCGCTTAGGCTTTTGGTGCGTAAAGCCAATAATGGAAAATAAAGTTGTGAGCGTTTGGTTTGGAGCGTCGCATGTGTCAGTTCAATGCCTTTCTGTGAAATCAGTAAGCCAGCGGCCAATTTTTGCAAGCGAAAACCCGAACGGTCTTTAAAGCCTATGGATTGTAATTGACAAGCAAACTTCTTTCCGTCGGTTTGAAAGTGTGAAGCCTCTAAGTGAAGGTCTTTTAAGTGAATGTGGTCGTAATCGATGCCAAAAGGTAGCGTGTAAAAGCGCTGATCGTCGTAGGTAAAATCGATGTGTTTAAGTCCTATTTTTTGTAGTGCGATCTGAACGGTTGGCGTTTTACTTGGGCTTGGGGTCGGTGAAGAAAAATAATCGACAAGAAACTGGTAATTATAGGCTCCGGTTTTTGAGTCGCGCTGCAGGTTGATATTCCCTTGGTAAAAACGCAATTCATTGAATTGGTAGTCGTTTTTGAAAAAATGAAGCGCTTTAATTCCTAAAAAGAGGTGCTTTACCTTCAGTAAATCGCGTTTTTGCTGGTCTTCGATCTCGACACCTTTGAGGTCGATGTAACGAAACAGCACGATGTCGACGGCAGCAATTTTTACTTTGGTGTGAAGGCCCGCTTCAAGATAAGCGGTGGCTTCTTTAGCCAAAAAAGTTTGTACCGCAGCACTCCGAATGGCAAACACCACCACGATACTGACAAAGAGCAGCCATTCGAGCAGAAAGGCCAAAGTCAGACCCAAGAATTTCAGTACTTTTGTCATTCGTACTACAAAAATAAGAATCTTTTGACAGCAAAAGCCAAGATCATTCTAGCGATTGAATCGAGTTGTGACGATACTTCGGCCGCGATTTTGGTCGGCAACGAAATTCGTGCCAATATTGTGGCTAGTCAATCCGTTCATGAAGCATTTGGTGGCGTTGTTCCAGAGCTAGCAAGTCGGGCACATCAAGAAAATATTGTTGTGGTCGTTGATGCGGCTTTAAAAGCGGCCAATCTTTCGAAACAAGACCTCGATGCCATTGCTTTTACACAAGGACCGGGCTTGCTTGGTTCGTTAACCGTTGGTACTTCGTTTGCCAAAGCAATGGCCCTGGCGCTGCACATTCCATTAATCCCGGTGCACCACATGAAAGCGCACATTTTGGCGCATTTTATTGCCGATGCAAGTAGCGCTGCACCTGCATTTCCGTTTTTGTGTTTAACGGTTAGCGGCGGGCACACCCAAATTGTTCAAGTCAATAGCCCAATTGACATGCAAATTCTCGGAAGCACCATTGACGATGCAGCCGGTGAAGCCTTTGACAAAGCGGCCAAAATGCTTGGACTTCCCTATCCAGGGGGGCCATTAATTGATCAACTTGCCCCACTTGGCAATCCATTGGCATTTCAATTCGCCAGACCATCTATTCCCGAGCTGAACTTCAGTTTTAGTGGTCTGAAAACCTCTATTTTGTATTTGATGCAAGCCGCAGAAAAAAAGAATCCGCAGTTTCGGCAAGAACAGCTGCACAATTTGTGTGCAAGTATTCAGCACAGCATTGTCCAAATCTTGCTCAAAAAACTCGACAAAGCCGTTCAGCAAACAGGCATCAAAACGGTCGCCATTGCCGGAGGTGTATCGGCCAATTCAGAACTTCGCAAACGCCTGCTCGAATGGGAAAGCAAAGGCATCCAAGTTTGCATCCCAAAGTTTAGTTATTGCACCGACAACGCCGCTATGGTAGCCATGGCAGGTAAGTTTTTTTGGGAGGCTGGAGTCACGGCTGATCAGTCGGTTGCCGCAAATGCACGCTTGGCTTGGTAACTTTACTTACAAAACCCATTTCTTTTTTTTGTAATTTCGAGGCGCTTAAACAGTCGGGTATCATGCGCTTTGCTCTCTTTCTAGTTTTCCTTAGTTGCAGCTTTTTTTCAATGAGTCAAAATCATGTGAGTTGGAAATTTAGCATCGATCCATTGACAAGTCATGTCGTGGCTATTGGCACCATTGAAGCGGGTTGGCATTTGTACTCGACCCAAACGGACCCTTCTGCAGGGCCCATCCCGACCGAACTAAAACTAACAAAAGCTGCTTGTTTTAAACAAACAGGGCCGGCCATCGAAAAAAGCATGGCGACAAGTCATTATGACCCTAATTTTGAATCAACAGTATATACATTTGAGCTAACGTACCGTGCCGAATGCCCTGTTAAAATCAAAAAATCAGGAAGCATTTCCGGAGAAGTCACTTACATGATTTGTGACGACACCAAGTGCTTACCGCCAATTTCTGTACCTTTTACCCTTGAAATCCAAAAGCCATGAGAACTTTAATTTTCAGCCTTCTACTTCTTCTGATCAGCAGCTTTGGCGCGCAGTCGCAAGGCCTCATGAATCAATTCATCAAATGGAATTGCAGCGTCGAAAAAATCGATGAAAGCCATGCCAATTTGGTTTTTAGCGGGAAATTGGTGCCAGAGTACCACATTTTTTCACTCAAGCACGACCCTATGGCTGCCGATGGCACCGGTATTGTTCCTGAGTTTAAATTCACTGCCAATAAGGCTTTCAAATTGGTCGGAAAACCTTTTGAAACGGGCATTCCGCTGGTTCAAAAAGACGAGCTCGGCACCTCACTTTACTTTGAAAACAAAGCCGTATACAAGCAAAAAATCGAAATTTTAAGTGACGATGCTTTCAAAGCAAGTTGCAACCTCTTCTTCCAACTTTGCAACCATGAAGGTTGCTTGCCGCCATTTGATTACACCGCTACGTTTAACGTTACTGGATATAAAGCATCAGGCGCAAGCGCAAGCCCTGTAGCCGACACTACCCAAACAGCTAGCGCAGATAGCGCGGCAGCCGGCCCAGGTAAAACCATGACCCAAGAGCCAATCGCTCCAGTAAAAGAAAAAAAGAAAGACTCCAATCTTGTCATTTTTATTGCTGGCTTTATAGCAGGTTTACTTGCCCTCATTACACCGTGCATGTTCCCGATGATTCCAATGACAGTTACCTTCTTTACCAAACAATCCAAAACGCGCAGCGAAGGCATTTTTAAAGCCCTTGTCTATGGTGCTTCCATTGTGCTTATCTATGTGGTGTTTGGCTTGGTATTTACAGCCGCAATGGGGCCACTAGGGCTCAATGACCTCTCTACAAATGTCTATATGAACCTCATCTTCTTTAGCATATTTGTCTTGTTCGCGTTTTCATTTTTGGGTGCTTTCGAGATCCAATTGCCAAACTCATGGGTCAATAAAATGGACAAACAAGCCGATCGTGGGGGCTACATCGGTATTTTCTTTATGGCCTTTACCTTAGGTTTGGTTTCGTTCTCGTGTACGGGTCCAATCATTGGTAGCTTGTTGGTCGAGGCAGCGACTTCTGGTTCTTACCTCACCCCCGCACTTGGCATGACTGGTTTTTCATTGGCACTGGCCATTCCGTTTACCTTATTTGCGATTTTCCCGAGCTGGCTAAACTCATTACCTCAATCGGGCGGTTGGCTCAATTCTGTCAAAGTTGTGCTTGGTTTGCTTGAGTTGGCTTTAGCCCTTAAATTCTTGTCTTCTGTCGATTTAGCCTACCACTGGGAATTACTTACACGTGAGTGGTTTATCGGTATTTGGTTTGTCTTGTTCTTTATTATGGGCATCTACCTTTTAGGTAAGTTGCAATTCTCGCACGATTCTCCGGTTCAGAAATTGTCGGTACCGCGTTTTATGTTTGCATTATTAGCACTTGTGTTCTCTGTATACTTATTTACCGGGATGTTTGGTGCGCCACTCCGCCTGATCGAGGGCATTGCACCTCCACGTACCCATTCTGAAGACAACTTCCGTTGGGTCAATGGTGGCCTTGAAACCGGAATGGTTCAAGATTCAATTACTGCGCAATTTGCTAGTGACATGCACCCGGTTGGCGATGGGTCTATTTTAGTTTTCCATGACCTTCAGAAAGGGACGGCCTATGCCAAAAAACGCAATCTTCCAATCTTGCTTGACTTTACCGGACATGCCTGTCAAAACTGCCGTAAAACAGAAAGCAGTGTCTGGACCAACGACGAAATCCGACCAATGCTCCAAAAACAATTTGTAATTGTGTCGTTGTATGTCGATGACCGCGAGTTATTGCCGGCCAACGAGCAACATGTCTCGAAACTGAGTGGCCCGATTCGCACCATTGGTAACAAATGGGCCGACTACCAAATGACGCGTTACAAAAGCTTCCAACAGCCTTTATATGTTGTCATCGACCACGAAGGCAATGACCTCACCAATTCAATTGGCTATACACCAGACATCAAGTCGTATAAGCAATTCTTAGAAGGCGGACTGAAGCGATTTCAGTAAAAATGATTGTTTGTATTGCCGAAAAACCGAGTGTAGCCCGAGACTTAGCGGAGATTTTGGGCGCCAAAATGCGCCGTGATGGCTATTTGGAAGGAAACGGATATGCCGTGACTTGGGTTTATGGGCATTTATGCTCGTTAAAAGACCCCGAAGACTACAACCCCAACTGGAAATACTGGAAACTCGAAGACCTTCCTATTGTTCCGGCTCAGTTTGGCATCAAGCTTCGCGGAGACGACGGCGCCAAAAAGCAATTTCATGTCATCGAACGACTCATTAGCCAAGCTACAGAGGTTATTAATTGTGGCGATGCCGGGCAAGAAGGAGAACTGATTCAGCGCTGGGTACTGCTCAAGGCCAAATGCAAAGTCCCGGTTAAGCGGCTTTGGATTTCTTCGCTCACCGAAGAAGCGATCCGTGAGGGCTTTCAGAAACTCAAACCCGCCAGCGATTTTGACCGCTTATTTGCCGCCGGCAACTCGCGTGCCATTGGAGATTGGGTATTGGGCATCAACGGAACCCGTTTGTTTACCCGTAAATATGGTCGCGACAAACAAACCTTATCGGTTGGGCGCGTCCAGACACCGACCTTAGCCCTCATTGTTCAACGCCAAAAAGAGATCGAGGCTTTTCGTTCAGAAACCTATTTTGAACTCAAAACGATTTACCGCGAAACCGAATTCAATTGCCAAATTGAGCGCCTCAAAACCAAAGAAAAGGCCGAAAAAGGGCTCGCCTACCTAAAAGACAAAGCCTTTGAAATCAGTTCCTTCGAACAAAAAGATGGCAAAGAAGGCAATCCCCGACTCTACGACCTTACTTCGTTGCAAGTCGATGGCAATAAATTTTATGCGTACTCTGCTGAAGAAACACTCAATAAGGTCCAGAGCCTTTATGAGAAAAAATTGGTCACCTACCCTCGTGTAGACACCACCTATTTATCTGAAGATTTGCATCCAAAAATACCGGGCATTTTGTCTGGTCTGCGCGACTACACGCGTTTTACGGAGGCGCTAGCCGGAAAACCCATCAAAAAAACGAAGCAGATTTTTGACGATAAAAAAATCACGGATCACCACGCGATTATACCTACAGGTGTTGCTCCATCTGGAATTAGCCCCGACGAGCAGCGTGTTTACGACCTCATCGTACGTCGATTTATTGCCGCCTTTTACCCCGAATGCAAGGTGTCGAACACCACTGTACTAGGAAAGGTCGATGCCCTTGAGTTTAAAGCCACCGGCAAACAAGTGCTTGATAAAGGTTGGCGCATCGTTTATGAAGATTTAAAAGCCCAACAAACGACACCCGAAGATAAAATATTACCCCTCTTTACGAAAGGTGAAAGTGGCCCGCACGAACCCTTTATTCATCAGGGCAAAACAAGTGCCCCAAAACCGTATACTGAAGCCACACTGTTGCGCGCTATGGAAACAGCCGGCAAATTAGTCGACAACGAAGAAATGCGCGAAGTCATGAAAGAAAATGGAATTGGACGGCCTTCTACCCGTGCCAGTATCATCGAGACTTTATTTAAGCGACACTACATCGAAAAGAAAAAGAAAAATTTGTTTGCTACCCCTACAGGTGTTGCACTGATCGATAAAATCTCTTACGAACTTTTAAAGAGCCCCGAACTTACGGGCCAATGGGAGCACAAATTACGCATGATTGAACGCGGCACCTATGAAGCCCAAACCTTCAAAGAAGAATTGTTTGTCATGGTCCGTGAACTTACCGACCAAGTGATTTTTAACCAGTAATTACATGCGCTGAGGCGCCTCAATCCCTAACATGTGCAAGCCATGTGCGATGGTCTGACGCACTACTGCACTGATGCTCAAACGCAATTGGCGCAACTCAGCATTAGGCTCAGAGACCACCTTTACATTCTGATAAAACGTATTGTAGAGTTTTACCAATTCATAACTATAATTGGCTACAACAGCAGGCGAATAACTAGCCGCCGCTTCTTGCACACACGATTCAAACAATGCCAATTGCTTAATGATTTCCTTTTCTTCGGACTTCATGGAAAGTTGGTTATTGAGATCGTGTAATTGGTAGTCGGCTTTTTCGAGCAAGGTGCAAATGCGCGCATGGGCATATTGAATAAACGGACCCGTATTGCCGGTTAAATCGATCGATTCTTCTGGATTGAACAACATGCGTTTTTTCGGATCGACTTTTAACAAATAGTATTTGAGACCCCCTAAACCAATTTGTGCATAAAGCGCATTGCGTTCTTGCTCAGAAAGTCCATCCAAATGACCACGTTCTTGGGTCATTTCTTTGGCGCTGGCCACGACTTCATCGATCAAATCGTCGGCATCGACCACTGTGCCTTCGCGCGATTTCATTTTACCACTCGGTAAATCGACCATCCCGTAAGACAAATGGTAACAATGCTGTGCCCAATTGTATCCTAATTTTTGCAAAATCAAAAACAAAACCTTAAAATGGTAATCTTGCTCATTACCAACCGTATAAACCATTCCGTGTAAATCGGGATAATCTTTGAAACGGTCAATCGCTGTTCCGATGTCTTGGGTCATGTAAACTGCCGTTCCGTCCGAACGCAACACCAATTTTTCGTCGAGTCCGTCAGCACTGAGGTCAATCCAAACCGAACGGTCTTCTTTTTGATAAAAAATGCCATCGGCTAAACCTTTCATGACTTGGTCTTTGCCCAATAAAAAAGTGTCCGATTCGTAATACAATTTATCAAACGCAACACCCATTTTTTGATAGGTCTGCTCAAAGCCGGCATAAACCCATCCGTTCATGGTTGTCCAGAGTAAATACACTTCAGGGTCACGCGCCTCCCACTTGACCAACATATCTTTTGCCTCTTGTAAAATGGAGGTCTGATTTTTGGCTAATTCTTTGATTTTGTCGTCAATAGCAGCCACAGCTTTTTCGTCTTTACCGACTTTTGCACTTTCAAAATTTAGAACCGCTTCTTGAATAGCAGCAGGCGTATCCGAGAAATCATGCGCAGCCCATGCTGACATTAGTTCTTTGGCTTCGGCTTGCAGCGCTTTGTCAAATGCCACATAGTATTTGCCGACCAATTTATCGCCTTTAAGCCCTGTGTTTTGAGGCGTTTCGCGTTCGCCATTTTGATTGAGCGGCGAAAACTTTTGCCAGGCTAACATGGACTTGCAGATGTGAATGCCGCGGTCGTTGATCACTTGTGTGCGTACCACTTTGTGCCCAACGGCTTTTAACAATTCGGCAACTGAATAACCTAAGAAATTATTGCGTAAATGCCCAAGATGCAAAGGCTTATTGGTATTCGGCGAAGAATACTCGACCATTACCGTTGCTTTGGAATTAGCAGGCTGAAGCCCGAAATTGGGCTGTTGTTGCATGTGAGCCAACTGGCCAATCCAATAGCTATCTTTGAGCACAATATTTAAAAAACCATTTACAAATTGGCAATGCGAAATTTCGTCAAAGTTGTGGACTAAAAATTGCTGCAATTTTTCGCCCGCTTCGTGAGGTGCACAGCGCAAAAGCTTGACAAACGGAAACACGACAAGGGTAAGATCGCCTTCGACATCGCGGCGTGTTTGTTGAAACTGAATCAGGTTGTCGGTGATTTCAGTGCCAAAAAGTGCTGACGCCTGTTGTTTTAGGAGTTCACGGATGCGCAATTCTATACTCATGAAAAAGAGGTAACGATGGTTTCTATTAATTCAAGGGCTGTTTCGGCCATTTTGTTTTTTTGTTCGTCGAGGCAGGGGTTGACCTCGACAAGTTCGATTGCACACAAACGGGGGTCGGCACTAAAATGACTCAAAATTTCTTTGGCTTCAGCAAACGAAAGTCCGTTCGGAACG
>JBDLQL010000025.1:0-45305 GCA_039800565.1 Bacteroidota bacterium
GCTTAGATCAACGGCTTTACGCCTTGCCGTTTCTTCAAAAACAGGTCTTTGGCCTATCAGGAAGCATTGGTTTTAGCTACCTACTTACGAAATATACGGCGCTAAAGGGAAATTTAGCACGTGGATTTCGGGCGCCTCAAGTCAATGAATTGTGCGCCAATGGCCGCCATGAAGGTGCGTTTCGATATGAACTCGGAAATCAAGACTTGAAACCTGAATTTAGCCATCAATTAGACCTGACCTATTCACTGAACAACGAACACTTAAGCCTTGAATTTAGCCCCTTCCTTAATGTCATTCAGAACTATTGTTTTGCGGCGAAATTACTAAATCAATGGGGTGGAGACAGTATTGTGGATCCGTCAGACCCTGCTCCGGCATTTCAATTCCAAGCTGGCAATGCCCTTCTTTACGGAGCCGAATTGTACTCCGACCTTCATCCACACCCATTGGATTGGTTACATGTTGAAACGAGTTTTTCTTTTGTGAATGCCATACAGTTTCAGCAAGCGGATAGCATGCGTTATTTACCGTTTATACCACCGGCAAAATTAAGGACGGAATGGCGTGCTGAAAAAGCGTCCATTGGCGCATTTTCCGATGCCTATTTCACGGTGCATTATGCGTATTACTTTGCCCAAAATCGTATTTACGGAGCTTATCAAACTGAAACACGAACGGCATCATATGGGTTGTTAGGTGCGAGTGTTGGCGCGTCTTTAACAATTGGCAAAAAACGAACAAACGTCTTGTTTCGCTTGGGAATCGAAAATGCACTAAACACGGTGTATCAAGCGCATCTGAGCCGCCTAAAGTATGCACCAGTGAATCCGCTTACAGGTCAACAAGGAATTTACAATATGGGTCGCAACGTAAGTCTTAAATTGATTTTTACCCGTTAGAATAAATTGACTTTTCAACAATTGCTCAAATTGTTGATAAAAGAAGTCGGGCTCCTTTTCGAAAGCGGGCAGAAGGCCGTAATTTTAATCAAAAGATTGCGCACCTATGTTCGATGACGAAGAAGACGAGTTTCAAGATAGCAGCCTGAGCGAAGACATCGAGCAGTTCGAGGCGCATCTGAACGGTCATGAACTCAAATTCATGGACAGTGATCGCTTAGAAAGCATTATCGATCATTACCTTATTCAAGGACAATTTACAAAAGCAAAATTAGCCGCCGAATTTGGCATGTATCAATATGCCTACAATCCGCTTTACATCTTGCGAAAAGCACAAGCTTTGGGTGGTTTGGGTCAACTTAACGAAGCCCTCGATCATGTACTGATGGCCGAAAAACAAATGCAGCCAATTGCCGAATTGTACCTGACGCGTGCATCGATTCATGCGCAACAACGCGAACATCGGTTGGCCATACGTTATTTTAAGTTGGCACTAGAGCTCTCTGATCCTGCTGAACTTGATTTTATTTACCTCGATATTGCCGTAGAATACCAACGATTACACGCCTACCGTGATGCCATTGAGGTCTTAAAAGAAGCCTTGCAGCGCAACAAACATAACGAAAGCGCATTGTACGAATTGGGGCGTTGTTACGATGCACTTGGCGAAACCCAAGAAGCCATCGAAGCTTACCTGGAGTTTATCGATGAACAACCCTATTCGAGTACCGCTTGGTACAACCTCGGAAATGCTTACAGCAAGGCCGAAACTTACGAGCGTGCGGTTTGGGCTTATGAATATGCCATTCTCATCAACGAAGAATTTGGGCCAGCCCATTTCAATCTCGGTAACGCGTATTTGTCGTTAGAAAAATACCATAAAGCAATTGAGCACTTTGAATTGTGCATGAAACACGATGGCGATGATGCCATGGCGCTTTGTTATATCGGTGAAGCTTACGAGCAACTCAACGAACTCGAACTTTCAAAGTTATATTACCAAAAAAGTATTGCACTTGAGCCGATGCTTCCTGAAGCGTGGCTTGGAATGGGCATCATTGAAGACCTCGCCGGCCGTACCCGTGAAGGAATTGTCTTAATCCAAAAAGCGCTCGAGTTTGACCCAGAAAACGCCGGAATTTACCATGTGTTGGCTGGCGCTTATGAAAAAGTCAATGCCCGTGACGAAGCCTATTTTAATTACCAAAAGAGCCTAGAGCTCAATCCCAAAGACGAAGAGTGTTTAGCCGACTTCGTCGAATTTTTGACCGAAGAATCGCCCATGAGTGCGTACCGATTCTTACAAGAGTTTTTGTCTGAACAACCCGAGCACGGGATGGCGCGCGTTCTTGAAGTCAATCTTCAATGGATGCTTGGCCAACGCGCCGAAGCCAAACGCTTGTTTACCAGGTGTTTAGAAAGCAATGCCATTCAAGCAAAAACCATTTTTGAAATCAATCCGAAACTACTCGACGATTCTGATTTTTTAAACTTAGCAGAAACCCCATGAATTTTAACTTAAGCTTTATCCCAAAACGCAGCGAAAAACCACGTAACAAAGGCGTGACCATGATGATGGACAAAGGCCTTGGTCTTCGCGAAACGGAACATTTCATCGAAGCTTCTGGTCATTTGACTGATATCGTAAAGTTTGGATTCGGAACTTCTTTTGTGACGCGTCAACTCGAAGAAAAAATTGCACTTTACAAATCGGCAGGTATCCGTCCGTATTTCGGTGGTACCTTGTTTGAAGCGTTTTATGCGCGTGGCATGTTCAAAGATTACGTCAAAATCCTTGATAAATACGACCTTGACCTCGCTGAAATTTCGGATGGTTCAATCATCATTCCTCACGACGAAAAGTGCAAACTTATTCACGAATTATCAAAAAGTAGAACCGTTCTTTCTGAAGTGGGTTCTAAAGATTCAGGTATTCTTATTTCACCAGCAAAGTGGGTGCGCCTCATGAAAGCCGAACTCGATGCTGGAAGTTGGAAAGTCATTGCTGAAGGTCGCGAGGCGGGTAATGTTGGGGTGTTTCGCCCGAATGGCACGGCGCATACCATGCTAATTAACCGCATTATTGCGAGTGTCAAACCAGAAGATATCCTTTGGGAAGCACCACAAAAAAATCAACAAGTGTGGTTTATCAAGTTGTTTGGAGCAGAAGTTAATTTAGGAAATATTGCCCCCAACGACATGATTCCGCTTGAATGTTTGCGCCTTGGTTTGCGTGGCGATACGTTTTTTGATTTTTTACCAAAATCATATGCCGATCGTCTCAAACAAGTCAATGACGATTCCGATGAATTTGACGACGACGACCAATAAGCCGTCTTTTCGCTTCTCGCATGCTATTACGGGCCATATGGGTCCAATCTATGCCATGGTCTCTGACCATAATTTTGTGTACACAGCTTCTTCGGACCGCTTTGTAACACGCTGGGATCCGCATACTGGGCAGCAAGACGCTTTTGCTGTTCAAACGCCTGCCGCCGCATTTTCATTGGCCATTGTTCCCACTAAAAATCACTTAATTCTTGGCCTCGATAACGGCAAAATGCACGTGATTGATTTAGAAATACGTCAAGAAATCAACCACTTAAACCGACACAACGCTGCTGTGTTTAGTATCTTGGCAAATCCTACCAATGGACACCTTTATTCGGTCGATGCAGCAGGCATGTTGTGCGTATGGGATTCAAATTACCAGCAATTACTTCAATTCCCGATCTGTGATTCAAAAATCAGGCAAGTGGCCCTAGCTCCAGATGCAAAAAGCCTTTATTTGGCCTGTGGTGACGGTCATTTACGTGCCTTTGATACGGAATATTTCAATCCAATTCTTGACTTCCAAGCTCATATCAACGCCTGTACGGCACTTGCGCTTGATTTTCAGGGTTGGCTACTTACTGGAGGGAAAGATGGGTACATTCGCTTGTGGGATCTTCAAGGAGCAAAAAAGGCCTCGGTTCCGGCGCACAAAGGAAATATTTACCAACTAGTAAAGCTTTCTGATACTTGTTTTGCAAGCTGTTCAACTGACAAAAGTGTAAAAATTTGGTCGCTCGATTCCCTGACCGTACTTCAGAAATTAGAAGCAACTCGCCATGCTGATCGGCGTTCAATCAACGCGCTGATTCAGACAGATACTTACCTGATGGCTGCGGGTGATAACAAACAGATTCTTTGCTACCTTTAGGCTATGACTCGAGTTTTCTTTTGCTTCGTGTGCTGCATGTGTTTGTTTCAAGTCAATGCGCAGTTTGCATTTAATTTTTCAGATAGTATAGCCGTTCTTCAAGATGGGCAGCCTGTACAGATGCCATGGGCCGGTGGATTGAATACGCCGCAGTTTGCACCACTCGATTACGATTACGATGGCGATCTCGATTTATTGGTTTTTGACCGAAGTGCCGATCAGTTGCGTGTATTTCGTCAAGATCAAATCGGCCCCGACAAACGCTATACCCTTGATCCCATTGCACATTTGTACTTTCCATCCGATTTGCGTTACCGTGTCACGACCTTCGATTACAATGCCGATGGCAAGCTCGATTTGTTTTGTTATGCAATCGGCGGTATACGTGCTTATACCAATGTTGGTTCGGCTGCCACAGGCCTCAGTTGGCAAGAATACAGTCCGTACTTAGTTTCGAATTATGGTGGGCCTACCTTGAACTTATACATTGCGGCCTCAGACATTCCGGCATTGGTCGATGTAGAAGGCGACGGTGACATGGACATCTTGACCTATCATATTAGTGGCGAATACCTGCAATATCATCAAAATCAGAGTCAGGAATTGTATGGACATTCCGATTCGTTAATTTTTGTGTTGAAAAACCGGTGTTGGGGCGGTTATCGCGAAGACGTAACTTCCAATAATGTGTATTTGCACGACACCAGTTCGTATTGCAATGGTGGAAATGTCAGTAATCCTGAACTTCCAAAGCCAACAACGCCAAAGGCGCATTCAGGCTCTACAGTTTTGGCGCTTGACCTCGACCAATCGGGCGTTCTCGATCTTTTAATTGGAGATGTGGCTTATGGAAATGTTTTAAAACTTTTAAATGGGGGAACGGCCCCAAATACCAATTCAGACATCGTGAGTATCGATGCCAATTTCCCGAGCAATACCACGCCAATCAATATCCAGTTATTTGCGGCAGCGTATCACCTCGACCTCGATTTTGACGGGGTCAAAGACTTGGTTGCGGCCCCCAATGCCAATAATGTTTCTGAAAATGAAAACAGTGCATGGCGGTATAAAAATTTGGGCTCGAATCAAAATCCGGTCTTTGTTTTTCAAGAAAAAGACTTTCTGCAACACCAAATGATCGAGCATGGAAGCGGAAGTATTCCCGTTTTGCATGACCTCAATCAGGATGGGTTGCTTGATTTATTTGTGGCCAATTTTTATGCCTACAAGCCAAATGCAAGCAAGGAAAGTCGGGTTGCCTATTATCAAAATAACGGCACACCAAGTTCGCCTCAATTTGTCTTGATTGACGAAGACTGGTTAGGAATGGCTTCAATGGGCTTGGGTTTGCGCCTTGTACCTTGTTTTGGCGATCTCAATAACGACAATAAACCCGATTTACTTATTGGGCAAGACAATGGGCAACTTCGAATGGTCTACAATACGGGTAGTAGTAGCCTGCCACAATATAGCTTTCCAGGAAGTCTGTTGCAAGACCAAAACGGGCAAGTAATCAATGTGCAGTTATTTGCCGCGCCACAACTTTTTGACCTCAATAACGATGGCTTACTTGATTTAATAGTAGGTTCTAAAAACAATAGCCTGAGCTTTTATCAAAATACCGGGAGCCTTACGTCGCCCGTGTTTACATTCGTAACGAATACACTTGGTGGGGTCGATTTGTCATCTACGATTAGTCCGGACGGTTTTGGTGTACCTCATTTTTTTAGCTACCAAGACACAAGCTATTTACTCGTTGGTGGCTATGATGGACGCTTGCATTTTTACGATAGTCTTTCGACAACATCCAACTTTCATGAACGAAGTGCTGACTTTTTAGGTTTATCTACCCAAATCGGTGCGTTTGCAAGTGCCTTTATTGCCAATTTAGACCAAGACAATCACTTAGATTTAGTAGTAGGTCAGGATTTAGGTGGGCTCTTTTTACTTGAAGATCAACCTGGTTCGTCTCTTGCCATTCCTGAAGAAAAGGCGTATCTCTTAAAACTTTATCCCAATCCGTTTACAGATCAGTTCTTTATCGAATGGATAGGTCCTGACCAATTGCTTTCGCTTACAAATTTGCAAGGTCAAGTCATCGCGCAGGTCGAGGTGCATGCAGGTGAGCAATTAATTGATTTAGCGCGCTTACCTAAAGGGATTTACTTTTTAATCGATGCACAACACCGCGCCACTCGGATCGTAAAGTTATAGCGCTTATTTAATGGCGAGTGTCAGTAGTTCTTGGCCATTGAGCTCGGCCCGAAGGATGTCGCCGACAGCGACAGGGCCGACACCAGCAGGTGTTCCTGTAAAGAGCAAGTCTCCGGTTTTTAACGTAATGAATTTCGAGACGTAAGCGATCAATTGATCGATCTGAAAAATAAAATCGCGCGGATGTCCGACTTGGCGCAATTCATTGTTTTGAAAGAGTTTGAATTCGAGTGTTTGCATGTCGAGTTCTGAGATATTGACCCAAGTAGCAGCAAGTGGCGCACTATGGTCAAAACCTTTGGCGCGTTCCCATGGCAGGCCTTTTTCTTTGCAAAGTTGTTGAAGGTCTCGGGCGGTAAAGTCAATTCCTAAAGTCACTTGCGAATAGTATTTGTGCGCAAATTCAGGGGCAATGTGCTTGCCAACTTTGTCAATCTTGACCACAAGTTCGCACTCAAAATGCAAGTCTTTTGTAAATGAGGGGTAATAAAAATCACCTTCTCGAAGCAATGCGGTATCTGGTTTTAAGAAAAATAAGGGCTCGGTCGGGAGCGCTGCGTTCATTTCTTTCGCGTGGTCGGCATAGTTCCGACCAATACAAATGATTTTCATGTTACTTGAATTTCTTTTTGAGCAAATCGAGCTTGGCTTCCATGCTGAGGTCATCATTCAGACTTTTGATGCGCTCCATTTCTTTTCGCAATAGTTGTTTGGTATAAAGCGGAAAATCTGCTTCTAGCATCCAGCCATAATAGCCGGGTTCGTCTTTTAAAACCTGTGCTACGGTTTTGTTTTTGTGCTTCCCGAAGTTGTAAATCAGTTCGTCTTTTGCATTGTAGGCAAGACGTCCGGCAAAATCGGCTAATTTAAATTCGCCGATGTTCGTGAATTTTGACAATTCGTGTACATTCGAAGACAAATTCGGGTAACGCTCGAGTTGAGCTAGCAAAACTTCAAGTGTTGCTTTGGTATCATAAAGAGCGTTGTGCGCATGTTCGATTTGCTTTCCGCAATAAAACTGATAAGCTGCTGAAAGTGTGCGCTGTTCCATTTTATGAAAAATGTTTTGCACGTCAATAAAATGACGGTTTGCTAAATCGAAGGCTTGGCCAACGCGCAACAGTTCTTCTGAAAGAACAGGAATGTCAAATTTATTGGAATTATAGCCTGCTAAATCAGAATCGCCGATAAAAGCGATGATTTCAGGAGCTAATTGTGCAAACGTATTGGCCGCTTTTACATCCGCATCGGAAATACCATGAATGGCCGTAATTTCAACAGGAATGGGCATTTCTGGATTGACCAAACGCATGTATTCTTGCGTTTGACCATCGGGATGCAATTTAATAATGGCAATCTGCACGATGCGATCTTTGGTGATCTGAAGCCCCGTGGTTTCGAGGTCAAATACGCACAGCGCTCGGGCAAGTTGAAGCGCCATTAGATCGTGGTTTCAGGATCGAAATTCTCGAGGTAATCGGCCACTCGACGTACAAATTGCCCGCCCAAGGCTCCGTCAACCACCCGGTGGTCGTAAGAGTGCGACAAGAACATTTTGTGACGAATGCCAATAAAATCACCATCTGGGGTTTCGATAACCGCAGGTACTTTACGAATCGCGCCAAGCGCTAAAATGGCTACTTGTGGCTGATTAATAATTGGTGTTCCCATGACATTTCCGAAAGTGCCGACATTGGTAACTGTATAAGTGCCGCCTTGAATGTCTTCTGGTTTCAGTTTGTTGTTGCGTGCGTTGTTGGCCAATTCATTGACCCCTTTTGCCAAACCAACTAAGTTCATGCGGTCGGCATTTTTAATAACCGGCACAATGAGGTTTCCGCTCGGAAGTGCAGTGGCCATTCCGATGTTAATGTCTTTGCGTTTGATGATGTTAGTACCAGAAACCGATACATTGATCATTGGGAAGTCTTTGATGGCTTTGGCCACGGCTTCAATAAAAATAGGGGTAAACGTAAGGTTTTCACCTTCGCGTTTCTTGAATTCGTTTTTCATGCGCTCACGCCATTTTACAATTGTCGTGACATCGGCTTCTACATAAGAAGTGACGTGTGGCGAAACATGCACTGACATGACCATGTGGTCGGCGATCAGTTTACGCATGCGGTCCATTTCGATGATTTCGTCTCCGGCGTTTGGTAACACAACTGGCGCTTTAATTTCTGAACTACTTACAGTTGAAGGAGCGCTTGGTGTTGGTGCTGCTGCCGTAGGTGCTGCGCTTTGAACTGGGGCAGGAGCATTACCACGACTTGCGAGGTAGGCAAGCACGTCTTTTTTTGTAACACGACCTTCTTGGCCAGTTCCTTGGATGGAATCGAGTTCGCTGAGTTGAATGTTTTCTTTTTGAGCAATTGTTTTAACGAGTGGCGAATAGAATCGACTTGCATTTGCAAAAGAGACCGGTGCAGCTGAAGTTGAAGGCACTGCTGTTTCTTGCGCAGGGGCAGTTGGAGCAGGCTGAGCTGGGGTGGCTGTTTCAGGAATGCTTTCAATACTTGGTGCAGCCGAGGCACCATCGGTAGAAAGAATGGCAATGACATCGCCAACTTGCGCTACCTGATCTTTCTCAAAGAGGCGCTTCACCAATACACCAGCGGCTTCAGATGGCAATTCGTTATCGACTTTGTCGGTGGCAACCTCAACGAGTGGTTCGTCAATAGCAACGCTGTCGCCAATGTTTTTGAGCCAATTAGTGATGGTTGCTTCTGTGACGCTTTCTCCCATTTTAGGAAGACGAATTTCAATTTCTGCCATTTTTTGAGTGTTAATTGATGACGTTAGTGTGCGGCAAAATTAAGCAATTTCCACAAAACAACCTACTCAGGTAGGGCATCAAGTTGCTGCCATTGATACCACCAACTTTTAAGTTCAAATACGAGTCGGTACTCTTTGGTATACAGGATGTTGGCCTGTGTTTGGTCTTGATTTTTTTCTAGAAATGGACGCAAAATACTTTTGCGATGGGCATGTTGATTGGAGTTGCCGGTTGAAATTCCTACAAATGTGAGTTGGGCAAACAAGACGCGCACGCAATTTTTATAAAACTGTAAAGGATGTTTGAAGCGCCAAAAAACGGGGCTAAATAAAAACAGTGAGAGCAAGGCAAAACTGAGGTCGAACAAGCGCTTGATGCGTCGATTAACGGGTTGTTGCAGGGCATTAAAGTGCATGCTGTAAAATTCGCCCGCGCGGTCGATGGAATTGCTGCCAATTAAAAAATGGGTGTCGGGTTGGGCAATTTTGTAATCGATGTCTAGGCCAGAAGTTTGTGCCATGAGTTCTATGATTTGAGAGCTGCTTAAATCCTTGGCCGAAAAAATGAGTTCGTTGAGTCGGTGTACTTGACTGACTTCTGCTAGTTGCCCGAGTGAACCAACTCCTGCTTCATAGGCTTCACTGACCCAAATGCCTGTATGCGTCTCGATTTCTGGGTACGTGTGTTGCAACAGTTCACTGATCCGTTGGTATTCGACTGAATTTGCGACAATTCCGAAGCGTTTTTTCGGGAGTTTGCCAAAATCAATGCGGCGATTTTGAAGCAGTTCTTTGGTCATCCGAACGCCATAAAAGACAAGGATAAAACTAGCAGAACCCAGCAAAACAAAAAGTCTTGAAAATTGCCAGTCTTTCGGGAATAGGGCATAAGCAGCGAGTAAACAAAGGGTGCCCAAGGCACTCGATTTCCAAATTTGGTGTACGCGGGGTTGTTTTTCATACAATCCAAAAAACCAAGCGGCTAGCATCCAAGAAGCGATGTATATAGGAATAAGGCCAAACTGAATCCAGGTGGGGAAGTAGATGTGGTGGATTTTCCATTGCTCACTTAAAAAACTAAGCGCGAAAAAACTACACGTGGCATCGGCGGCTGGCAATGAAATGGCAGAAACAAAGCGCCGCAAAAGAGAAAGACTGGCTCTAAAATAAATCGCCAAATGAATGGCAATTGAAAACATTCGGGCGTAACGTTGTGAAAAGTGTTTTTTTGCAAAAATGACCATCGCTTTGTAGAACACAAAGACATAATTGATCGAGCCTTTTTTCGTACTCTCGCCTTTGTAATGGATGATTTTTGTTGCCGGAAAATACACATTGGTATAGCCACCTAATTGGATGCGGTACGACAAATCGATGTCTTCGCCATACATGAAAAAAGCTTCGTCAAGAAGCCCCACTTTTTGGAGTGTTTCACTGCGCATAAACATAAAAGCGCCACTCAATACATCCACTTCGTGGGTTTCAAATTCGTCAAGAAATCCGAGGTGGTAGCGTCCAAATCGTTTCGATTTCGGAAAGAAGCGCGACAAACCAAAAATTTTATAAAATGAAACGGCAGGTGTGGGTAAGCCACGTTTCGATTCGGGCAGAAAACGCCCTTTTCCGTCGATCATTCGAACGCCCAAACCACCTGCTTGTGGATGTGCATCCATGTACTGAATGCATTTAGAAAAAGTATCTTCCTCGACCACGGTGTCTGGGTTCAAGAGTAGGATATAGCGGGCGTCGGATTGCAACATCGCTTGGTTGTTGGCTTTCGAGAAGCCGACATTTTCGGTGTTTGCGATGCAACAAACTGTCGGGAACTTTTGCTGAACCATCGCTACCGAACCATCGACGCTATTGTTGTCGACCACAAACACTTGTACGCGCAAGCCTTGGCTAGCAGCAAGTACCGAATTGAGGCACTGCTCTAAGAAATACGCGACATTGTAATTGACAATGACAACACTTAATTCAAAAGCGGGATTTGCGTGTTTCATTTGACGGCGATACACGACATTTCAAGGTTCACATCAAGTGGTAAGCGCCCGACTTGAACGGTTTCCCGTGCGGGAGGCGTTTGATTAAAATACGTTGCATAAACGCTATTCATGGCTTGAAATTCATTCATGTCTTTCATGAAGATGCTCACCTTCACGACATTCGTAAGTTCAAATCCGGCTTCGGTAAGTAAGGCTTGGATATTTTGTAAAATGCGGTGTGTCGCTTGTTCAATCGTTTGCATTTCGAGTGCTCCTGATTGCGGGTTGAGCGGAATTTGCCCACTTACAAAAAGTTGATTGCCGACCAAGATCGCTTGGCTGTAAGGCCCTACTGGGGCAGGGGCATTTGGTATTTGAATGGCTTTCTTTTGGCTCGGCATGTGTGTTCTAAGTGTTTGTGCTACTTTTGCAAAGTAACAAAAAACAGCTTAGGTGAAGGTCTTATTGATTGATTTTTATGATTCGTTTACGTACAATTTGGCACATTACCTCGAAGGCTTTGCGCTCGAACTTCACGTCTGCTTGTACGACCAGATTCATCAAGAGACACTTCCTGATTACGACGTTTTTATCTTATCGCCAGGCCCGGGTTTGCCAGCTGAAAAAGCCGGACTTGCTGATTTTTTGAAGGTTTATGTTGGGGTTAAACCCATATTGGGTGTTTGTTTGGGCATGCAAGCCTTGGTTGAATACCTTGGTGGCGAACTGCAAAACCAACAACAGGTAAAGCACGGGATGCAAGAAACGATTTCAATCGTTCACCATAACGGCTTATTTGCCGGCCTGCCCGCCGAAATTGAAGTAGGGTTGTACCATTCTTGGAAAGTGAATTGCCCCACTTCTTGGATCAGCGCCTGGTCCAAGTCTCAGGTGCCAATGGCAATTGAGTTGCCCGAGCGCCGTGTTTTCGGAGTCCAATTTCACCCTGAATCGGTCATGACGCCGACCGGCAAGCAATTGCTTTCAAATTTTATACACCTTTGTAAGTCATGAAACGCGCGCTCCTTTTACTTTTGCTTTGCTTCCCATTGGGAAATTTAGTTGCCCAAAGTTGTGTCGGTTACTGGATTACCATTGACGATCACTCAGGTTTGAAAAAATCTATCGTTGAGTTGTATAAAAAAGACGAGCAGCTTTACGGAAAAGTCGTTTATATCTACAAACATGGAAAAGACGGGCCACACTCTAAATGCACTGAATGTTCAGGGAAATTATACAACCAACCCATTCTCGGAATGCTCATTTTACGCAACATGCACTGGACTGGCTCGGAATGGACAAACGGCAGTATCCTTGACCCTGACAACGGCAAAACCTACGATGCCAGTTTGTGGTTAAATCCTTCAAATTCCAATCGCTTGATGGTGCGTGGCTATATTGGCCCTTTTTTCAGGACCCAAGAGTGGATTCGGACCGATAAAATTCCAGCGGACTAAACTTTTTTGTTGAATCTTTGTTTACAAATAGTGATCAAACATTCAACAAAATGAAAGTAGTTTTCTTTTTCTCCGCACTTTTCTTTTTTTCATTCGTACAGGCGCAATCGGCTGAACTTACAGGCCGAGTTGTTTCGCAATCAAACGGCAGTTCGGTAACGCCGGCCAAAATTACCATCATTGAATTGCAGAAATTAGCAGCTGCCGATGCCGATGGTCATTTTCAGTTCAATCAGCTGCCACCTGGTATTTATACCATTAAAGTCACGGCGCCAGGTTTTAATGAAAAAGCAATACCGGAAGTGTTGCTCACCAATGCACGCCCAACTGAGTTACTCATCGAACTCGAAGAAAAAGTGCAAAGCTCCAAAACAATCGACGTCAAAGGGCCTTCCTTTGCTCGGAAAGTCGAATCGCCCAACTCACTCAAAACCCTTTCAAGTACTGAAATTGAGCGCTTGCCAGGTGCCAATCGCGATGTCTCCAAAGTAATTGGCGCCTTGCCCGGTGTGGCTGCTCGAGCGACCTTCCGCAATGACATCATTATTCGTGGTGGTTCGCCGGGTGAAAATAAATTTTACCTAGACGGAATCGAAGTCCCGAATATCAATCACTTTGCGACACAAGGAAGCAGTGGCGGCCCAGTGGGTTTGCTCAATGTCAATTTTATTCGCGAAGTCGATTTTTATTCAGGTGCATTCCCGGCCAATCGGGCCAATGGGCTTAGCTCTGTGATTTCTTTCAAGCAAAAAGACGGCAACAAAGAAGCCCTCATTACCAATTTTGCATTGGGTTCGTCTGATGCCGCACTTACCTTTGATGGGCCGATCGGCAAAAAAGCCGATTTTATTTTTTCAGCGCGGCGTTCGTACTTGCAGTTTTTGTTTGCGGCACTGCAATTACCCATTTTGCCGACCTACACCGATTATCAGTTTAAAATCAATTACCAACTCAATCCCAAAAACAAAATTTCATTAATTAGTTTGGGGGCCCTCGATCAATTTGGTTTAAATGCAAATGTCAATAATGGCATTACCGATTCGGCTAAAATTGCTTACAACAATTACATTTTAGGAAATTTGCCGATGCAGGGTCAATGGAATTATACGATTGGTGCCGTATGGCAACACGCTTCAAAATCTTCGATTCAAACCCTTGTTGTCAGTCGTAACATGCTCAATAATCGGGCATACCGTTACAAAGATCGGATCGAAGTTCCGGCCAATTTGCTTCAAGATTACAGTTCATTTGAAGCCGAAAACAAAGTGCGCTTTGAACATACCTATACGAAGAATGGTTGGCGCTGGAATGTGGGGGCGGGTTATGAATTTGCACGCTACCATAACCAAACCTACCAAAAAATAACGATTCAAGGTCAGCCCGCAATCATCGATTTTAAATCGGATTTAAACCTTTCCAAAATGGCCGCATTCTCGCAACTCAGCAAGTCCTTTTTCAACGAGCGCCTAAACGCTTCGGTGGGTCTGCGTCTCGATGCCTCCGATTACGCTGCGCAGCTTTTAAATCCGTTCAATCAACTCTCACCAATGGCTTCGCTTTCCTACCGTGTCACTGAGCGTTTTTCTGTTAACGGAAATGTAGGTCGTTACCACCAATTACCTGCCTATACCATTTTAGGTTACCGCACCAATGCCGGCGAATTAGTCAATCAAGCTACTATAAATTACATACAAGCCGACCACTTTGTGTTGGGTAGCGAATTCTTAACCAACTTTAATTCTAGAATTACCTTAGAGGGCTTTTACAAAAAATACCAGCGTTATCCCTTTTCAATCAAAGATTCGCTCTCGTTAGCCAATATTGGCTCTGATTTTGGTGTGGTTGGCAATGAAGCCGTTAGCTCGACATCAAAAGGGCGCGCGTATGGGATGGAATTTTTGTACCAACAAAAACTTTACAAAGGCTTTTATGCTGTGTTGGCCTACACGTGGGTTCGCTCTGAGTTTCAAGACAAATACGGCAACTATGTCCCGACTTCCTGGGACAGCCGTCATATTGTTTCCATGACTGGTGGGAAGCGCTTTAAAAATGGCTGGGAATTTGGAATGCGTTGGTTGTATTCAGGTGGTGCGCCTTATACACCCTACGACATCGCAACTTCAAGTCTGATTTCTAACTGGAACATCAACGGGCAAGGCCTGCTCGATTACAACCAACTTAATCAAGCGAGAGAATCGAGTTACCATCAACTGAATGTGCGCGTCGATAAAAAATTCTACCTCAATAAGGTCAACATGAATTTCTATCTAGACATTCAAAATGTGTATGCACACAAAACAAAAGTAGCACCCATTTTATTGGTCGAAACCGATGCGAATAACAACCCCATTGTAGACCCAACCGACCCAACGCGCTACAAGACCAAACTCATCGAAAATGCATCTGGAATTGTACAGCCGTCTATCGGAATCATTGTTGAATTTGTTACAAAAAAACAAAAGCCTTAAGAAGCTTGCTTGAATCGTAAAAAAGGTGGTATCTTTGCACCCAAATTTGAAACAAAAAAATGGCAACTAACCGTACTTTTACAATGTTAAAGCCTGACGCCATCGAGAATGGCCACATGGGCAAAATTATCGACATGATCATCGCTGCTGGTTTCAGCATCAAGGCAATGAAATACACGCGTCTTTCTGAAGAGCAAGCAAAAGCATTTTATGCAGTGCATGCAGAACGTCCATTTTATGGCGAATTGGTCGAATACATGACCAGCGGGCCCATCGTTGCCGCAATTCTTGAAAAAGAAAATGCAGTTGCTGATTTCCGTGCCCTTATTGGTGCTACCGATCCTGCTGAAGCCGCTGAAGGCACTATCCGTAAGAATTATGCAGAAAGCAAAGGCCGCAATGCGGTTCATGGTTCTGACTCTGACGAAAACGCCGAAATCGAAGGGAAATTCCATTTTAGCGCAGCCGAAATTTTTTAATTTTACTGCCATCGCTTATTTAAAAGACCGCTACTGCGGTCTTTTTGCATTTTAGCCGCCCATGAAACTCACTGAAGCCATTGACCAACGCCGTACCTTCGGGATCATTTCGCATCCCGATGCTGGGAAGACTACCTTGACCGAAAAATTGTTGTTATTTGGTGGTGCCATCCAAACAGCAGGCGCCGTTAAAAACAACAAGATTAAAAAGTCGGCCACTTCCGACTTCATGGAAATCGAAAAGCAACGTGGTATTTCCGTGGCCACATCTGTCATGGCGTTCGGGTATCAGGAGAAGCAAATCAATATTCTTGATACACCCGGTCACAAGGATTTTGCAGAAGATACCTACCGCACGCTTACCGCTGTCGATTCAGTGATTTTAGTCATTGACTGCGCAAATGGGGTAGAGGCCCAAACCGAGCGCCTCATGGAAGTGTGTCGGATGCGCAAAACTCCCGTCATTATTTTCATTAATAAAATGGACCGAGACGGAAAAGAAGCCTTTGAATTGCTCGACGAGTTGGAACAAAAACTTGATCTTAAAGTGCGGCCATTGACCTGGCCAATTGGGATGGGTGATCGTTTTCAAGGGGTTTACAACATTTACCAAAAAGGCCTCAATTTATTTGCGGCCAACAAAACCAAGATTTCGGAAGAAGTGGTTTCGATTGCTGATTTAGCCGACCCGCAACTTCAAGAAATTATCGGCGAGGCACCTGCAAACGAATTGCGCGAAGAACTTGAAATGGTCGAAGGTGTCTATGATGCCTTTAACCGCGAAACGTATTTGTCAGGAGAGGTGGCTCCGGTCTTTTTTGGTTCGGCCGTCAATAATTTTGGTGTCCGCGAACTACTCGATACCTTCTGTGAAATTTCGCCATCGCCCCGCGGTCGTGAAAGCGACACCCGACAAGTCGAGCCTTTCGATGAACGTTTTTCGGGTTTCGTTTTTAAAATACATGCCAACCTCGATCCCAAGCACCGCGATCGCATTGCGTTTTTGCGTATTGTTTCGGGGCGTTTTGAGCGCAATAAATTTTACCACCATGTGCGCCTCGACAAAGACATGAAATTCCCGAACCCGACTTCATTTATGGCGCAAGATAAAAGCGTCATTGACGAAGCCTTCCCGGGCGATGTGATCGGCTTATACGACACCGGCAACTTTAAAATTGGCGACACCTTAACTTCCGGTGAACGCATGTATTTTAAAGGCATCCCATCGTTTTCACCTGAAATTTTTCAAGAACTCGAAAACCTCGATCCGCTTAAATCAAAACAACTCGAAAAAGGCATTCGTCAATTGATCGATGAAGGCGTCGCACAGCTTTTTGTTCAACAACCCGGAAACCGCAAAATTGTCGGGACAGTAGGTCAGCTGCAATTCGAGGTCATCAATTACCGACTCATTCATGAATACGGTGCCAATTGCCGTTTTGTGCCGCGCAATTACGTGAAGGCCTGTTGGATTACTACCGATAACCACGAACAACTCGAACAGTTTAAACGCGCCAAACACAATTATATCGCTCACGACAAAGACGAGAACCTCGTGTTTTTAGCCGAGACACCTTTCTTATTGCAAATGGCCGAACAAGATTATCCCGATTTGGTGTTTCACCAGACTTCTGATTTTAAATTGGAACGGTAAAGTGTTCTAAATTTTTAGTAAAGGTTTGTGGAAATCACAAAATATCCCGTCATTTACCCAAAATCTATTCAATGAAACTCATTTTTACCTTTCTTTTTAGTGCACTTTCGTTGGCCATCAGTGCCCAAACCGCCGAAGTCGATAGCTTGGTTCGTCTTGGCATTGATCTTTACGATGCCGATAAATATGACTCAGCATTTATTATTTACAACCAAGCATTGGCGCTAGAACCAAATTCACCATTAGTGAATTATGAAATTGGTTTGAATTATAAAGCACAAGACAAGGATTCGATGGCGCTAATTTTTGCCGAAAAAGTCTTGAGTTTGGGTCAAGAATACCAACTAGAAGCTACTGTATTGAAAGGAAGTTCTCTAGACGATTTAGGAAGACGCGCTGAAAGTATTGAGTGGTTTAAAGCCGCACTCAAAACTTTCGGAGACCAACCTGTATTGTATTTCAACCTTGGCATGGATTACTACCGTGACAACAAACTCGAAAATGCGCGTTTTTGTGCTGAAAAGGCACTTAGTCTCAATTTTGGTCACCGTTCAAGCCATTTTCTTTTGGGGCTGGTTTTGTCCGATCAAGGCTACCGTTCACAATCGGTTATGGCACTTAGTTATTTCTTATTGCTCGAGCCTAGTACGAGCCGTTCGGTATCGGCATTTAATGTGCTTTCAGAAGAAATGAAAGGAAACGTGACGGTCGATTCTGCCAACAACAATAAAATTCAGATTTTAGTTTCTGAATCGCACCAAGAAGATGAGTTTTCATCCACTGACCTCATGATTTCTTTACTCAATGCCCAGCGTTACGAAGCAGAAAACGTTGGCCGTTCTGAGCTTGACATGTTATTCGATAATTTAGGAAAAGTATACCGTACATGGGGCGAACAAAAGAAAAAGAAAAGCACAGGAATGTACTGGGAAGGATATGTTTCAATCTTATCAAAAATTGCCAATTCGCCACATCTTGATACCTATTTGCATTACATTGCACAAGCTTCGGTGCCAGCTTCTAAAGAATGGCTCGAAAACAATCCTGACAAATTAAATGCCATGGCAGAATGGTTCAAAAAATAAGACCACTTGGTTTTCAATGGGAAACCCAAGATCCTTTTTTATTTTGTGTCCATCATGAAGATGCCTATCCAAAAGGCAATGCTGCGTTAGGCGTCGACCCAAGTTATTTTCAGGGGCGTCATATGGGGCAAGATTTTATTGTTCAAGATGGGTTTCGCATGTACCACGGAACCAGTGTTCCGGGCTTTCCGGGGCATCCGCATCGCGGTTTTGAGACCATTACAGTCGTTCGAACTGGTTTGGTCGATCATGCAGATAGCTTAGGTGCTGCCGGTCGTTACGGCAATGGCGATGTCCAATGGATGACCGCCGGAAAAGGGGTGCAGCATTCCGAAATGTTTCCACTTTTACGTCCCGATGCATCCAATCCGCTTGAACTCTTTCAAATTTGGCTCAATCTGCCGAAAAAAAGCAAGTTCGTAGCGCCGCATTTCAAGATGTTATGGGCTGAAAGTGTACCAAAGTTTTCTGTAGAAGCGAACGGATCTGTTACACATGTCGAAGTATTGGTTGGCCAATTAGCAGGACACAAAGCGGCTAGCGCGCCACCTAATTCATGGGCTGCCGATCTCACTAATGAAGTGGCTATTTTCAACATCCACCTAGAGCCCGGGGCTGAATTCAACTTACCAGCCGCAAGCTCAGGAGTAAACAGAAGTCTGTATTACTACGAAGGAGAAGGCTTGCAAATCGATGGACAGAATTTTCCGAGTTATCATGCAGCTGATGTCTTGGCTTCAGAACAAAGCCAACTTAAAAATAGCCAACAGGTATCAAAAGTATTGGTCTTACAAGGCAAGCCGATTCTAGAGCCTGTCGTACAGCATGGCCCATTTGTTATGAATACCCGCGAAGAAATTTACCAGGCTTTTGCCGATTACCAACAAACGCAATTTGGCGGTTGGCCGTGGTCGCGTTACGATCAAGTACACGACCCCAAACTAGGTCGCTTTGCCAAGCATGCCGATGGGCGTCTTGAAGAGCCTACGCCGCATTAACTTATTTTTCTTTAGGTCCAAATACACTGCGGTGCAATAGCCAGGCCGCCAATGCTTGAATCCCGAGGGATTGTGCGGATGTCATTGCGTGTTCTTGTGTCGGCCAAAAAAGCGCGAAAAGTTCACTGCGGTGATTTATTTCAAAGGAAAAGGGGATGACCCAATAAAGGAGCGCATAGTACACCACAAAGACCATCAAGGTGTTTTTAAAGGTACTTTTGTACAATAAAAACCGCGTCATATAAATATCGCGAAGCAATAGAAATAAGAAGGCCGCCAAATTGTACGGATTGGCTCCGAAATAGCTAAGTGGGGCATCGATGCGCTTGGTTTCTTCGTCAAAACCCATGCCTTTCATTACCAACATGATTCCGACCAACACACTCATAAAAAGGGCCGAGCTTAGCCAAAGGGGTGCCTCGACCCAAAGTGCCTTTAACTTTCTATTCCGAAGTAACTGCAAGAAATGGCGGTAATCGGTGAGTGACTTGCGTTCAAAAACCAACAAAAACTGCGTGATGCAAAAGAAAACCAAGCTCACTGAAATCAGACGAATGTAACTGCTTGTAATCTGATTGTAGCTGGGCGCACGAAAAACACGTTGATAGCTTTCACCGTCTGCGTACTCATAGCGGAATTCATTGACAACAAATCCTAAAAAGAACAGGACGATGAAGCCTAAAAAAGCAAGCCACATGCCCATATTGTTTTTGTATTGCAGTTCGGTGCGTAAGTTTTGATGCACGCCAATAATACTCCAAACTATAAAAGTGAGCAATGAACAACTGGTTAGCAAGTAACCCCATTTCATTCCGTACCACGAAAGGGTATTCCATTGGAAGATACGAAACATCGAAAAAACATAGGCGCCAAAATACCCAATAATTATGAGGGTAAGAATAAAGAAGAAATTGGTGTTGATTTTTGAATGGCTAAACGAAGATTGTGCGTTGCCTGTAATGGAAAGCAAGCTAAAAAGCAGCGCTAATACGTTGGCCAATAAGCCAATACAAATATGTACAAAGCCTTGCGCCATGGTTTCCTGAACATTTTCGGTGAACAATGCCGCACAAAAATAAATGCCCATTGCACTTACACCACCCAACCATTGCAATAGCGTGGGCCCAAAAATTTTACCGAAGGTAAGTGTCCAAGGGCGTTGTCCAGTCATGCGTTGCCGATCCCAGGTTTTTTGGTTGATTTCGTCTGCTACCGCATCGGCAGCATTTTTACTTCCCCAAACGGCTACTAACAAGTAAAAAATCGGGAGCGCTAGGTTGATCATAACCTCATGTAATTGGAGGTATTCATTTGGAAACACCGATGCGCTAAAAATAAAGGCAAATGCAAGAATGCCAAAAAGGGCCAACACGCGATTTGGTCGCAATTCAATCCAGGCATTTCGTTGTAATTCTGGGTTTTTAAAGAGGTCTAATAGCATGTCTAAGCGTTTTTAATTGTTTTTAAATACGCATCTTGAATGTTGATGCTGTGTTTGCCGAAAGCGTTAACTTGAAGCCCCATGGCTAGCAAATACTGTAGCGCTTGATGCGGGGCACAATAGTCATCAAGGATAAAAGTGGCAAGCTCAGAAGCGATGGTAAGCTGTTTAAGTGGGGCATCTTCCGGCAAGTTTTCGAGTAAATATAGGTTGTTCGCTTCCACAAAATAAGCAATCAAGTTTTCGGAAGTGTGTTGAAGGTTAAAATCGGTTTCAACGAGTTTTCCTTCTTTTAAGACAATCAGATTAGTCGCATACTGATCAAGTTCTGCTAAAATATGAGACGACACTAACAAGGTAATGCCTGCCTGACGCAAGTCTTTGAATAATTCGGCTAACTGGATGCGTGCATCGGGATCCAATCCAGAAGCCGGTTCGTCGAGTATAAGGTATTTTGGCAGGTGAATAATGGCTTGCGCAATGCCGACTCGTTGGCGCATTCCGCGCGACAGGTTTTTAATCAACTCCTGTTTTTTATTGCTTAAATTGACTTGTTTAATGACTTCATCTACCCGTTGGGCATCTACTTGATGCGCCACCGCAAAATAAGAAATGGATTGCTCGACTGTCAGTTGCTCGTACAGACCAAAATTATCGGCCAAAAAACCAATGAGGCGGTGACATGCGTGCGGGTCAACAGTCGTGTCAATTCCGTCAATAAGAACCTGACCCGAACCTGGGTGTGCAAGTGCAGCCATGCAGCGCATTAAAGTGGTTTTGCCGGCTCCGTTTGGCCCAACAAGTGCCGTAATGCTTCCGTCGGGTATACAAACAGACAGCTCGTTGAGCGCTTGGTGCGTTCCAAATTTGAAACTTAAGTTGTTGATTTCAATCATATTGATGTACTTAGGTAAGGTTGAAGGTAAGGATTAATCCTGAATCGACTGCTGTTCAATGATAAAGCTGTGCATTTCGTATATTTACGTGATAATAAGTACAATGAAAGTTTTCGTTTGCATTCTATTTTTAGGCGTATACGCCACAAATTGGTCCCAAAATTTACTCGCAAATGGCGATTTTGAAACCTATAGTTCGTTGCCTACGAATGTGATGCAATCCGCTTTTTGTACTGGATGGTCCGATTGCAATCAAGGAGGGGGAGGAAGCCCCGATTATTTTCACACCAATGGTTCCGGTTTGGTCCAGTTGCCCAATTCGTTTTATGCAACCATTCAGCCACATGGAGGAAATGCCATTATGGGGATCATTGCTTACCATGGCGTTTCTACTGATTTTCGCGAATACATATCGCATCCGCTCAGTACGCCACTGGTCGTTGGCGCAACTTACCAATTGACGTATTGGATTTCGAATGGCCACTACAATGGAAATTATGGCGGAAGCGCCTGTAACAACATCGGAGTTGCCTTTACTTCAGTTGAGCCCCAGCAATCGGGAACCTTGCCGTTAAGTACACTTGTTCCTCAATTTGTAGAAAGTAACCTAGTTTACGACACCAGTTGGACACAACTAAGCTATACGTTTAATGCCGATTCTGCCTATCAATTTATTACAATCGGTAACTTTCAAAACAATGCAAATACGCTTGTTCAAAATATAGAAAACCATCCGATCGAATTGGCTTATTATTTCATGGACGACATTACACTTCAACGAATTGATGGTAATGAAGGGCTTGAAGAATCAATCGCAGCTAAAAATCCATTGCAGTTCAATCCTGAATCGATGCAAATTCATTTGAAGACCCCAACAAATACCAGCTCAAATCTGATCGTTTGGAATGCAATTGGAGGCGTTGTCTTGGCAGAAGAAGTTGACCAAACAGCGGATTTTGACTTAAGCACATGGATGAACGGCCTTTACTATTATCAATTGAATACAGCAAGTGGGTCTGTTTATACCGGTAAAATCTTACGGATTTTTTAATTTTTAAAACACGCCAAAATACGTGTACTCAATACTAATTTTCCCTATTTCTAAAATAGGAAACCTTTTTATGCGTTGCTGTTTCGTATTTAACGACTTAAACGTGAAAAGATGCGATCATTTAGCTTTAAAACGATTTCCCTTTCAATACTGTTAACCAGCATTTTTGCTTGTACGGAAAAGGGCTGTACCAATCCGTATGCCTCCAATTACAGTCTGTCTGCGAAAAAGAATGATGGCAGCTGCATTTACAGCCCTGGTATCAAATTAATTGGTGATTCCATACTTCATCTTCCGGTGGGCAGCAATTTTATAGATGAAGGCGCCATTGCAATCGATTCCGATGGCAGCAAACCCGAAGTTTCGGTCATAAACACAGTTAATACAGCTAAAAAGGGTACGTATACGGTTCAGTACAAAGCGCAACTGAATGCGGGCGAAGTTTCCGTTAATCGCAAGGTTGAAGTTGCATTTGAGCGCGCCAATTGGCTCGGAACTTGGAAAACAACGAATAACATCTGTTCAACCTTTTTCCCAGATTCAACGGTTAGCTTCGTAGTCGGTGACCAAGATGGTCTCATCCAGACAACAGATCTATTTGATCAGTATTCTCCGAATGCGAAAATCGTTGCCAATATTTTTCAGCAGCAGATTTCCATTCCGCAACAGTACATTCAAGTTTCAAACATGTTTCTATCAAAATTTTCTGCTGTCGGAGAAATGAATGATGCCGGAACAATCATTAAGTTAACCTTTACCTATAAAAACCAAGTCTCAAATTCGGCATTCGGCATACCAGGAACATGTGTCTTAAAATACACGAAGGTGGAATAAAAAAAGCCCACATTTCTGTGAGGCTTTCTGTGATTCCGCTGGGATGGAAATTCTTTATTTGTGAAATCGTGCTTTTTAATAATTTAAAGACCTAGCTTTGAAAAGATACTATTTTGCCTAATGATGAAATTGAATTTTAAAGAAATCACTTATAAGAGTCAAGATTGGGAACTTGCCGTAAGAATACGAGAAAAAATTCTTAGGGAACCTCTTGGGAATAAGTTCACAAGCAAGGAACTTGAAGAAGAGAAAGACCATATTCAAATAGCAGGTTTTTTAGATGCTGAATTGGTGGCTACTGCAGTGCTTGTTCCTGAAGGGGTGCAAATGAAAATGCAAAGAGTAGTCGTCTTAGAGAATCTTAGAAACATGAACATTGGCACAAAAATGCTGGATTTTTGCGAAAAAATTGCTTCTGACAGAAACTTCAAATTAATGTATTGTCATGCGAGGGATACAGCAATAAATTTCTACTTTAAAAATCACTATGAAAAAGAAGGTGATTATTTTGATGAGGATGGTATTCCTCATATGAAAATGAAGAAAACACTGTAGCAAAAAAAAAGTCCGCTTCTTTCGAAGTGGACTTTTTTCTGTGATTCCGCTGGGATTCGAACCCAGGGCCCATACATTAAAAGTGTATTGCTCTACCAGCTGAGCTACGGAATCGGACCGTTTTGAGGGTGCAAATATACGATTATTGTTTTCATTACACAAAGAATAATGTGCTAATTTTGGAATTATTTTTAATTCGGCCTTCAAGTGGCTGAAATTCAATTGACTCTCAAATGCAGAATAAGCCCATTTTTTTGATTGGTATGATGGGTGTCGGTAAAACGACAATAGGCATGGCCTTGGCCAAGCAGTTACAGGTACCATTTATTGATACTGATGCCTGGATAGAGGCACAAGAAAAGCGTTCGATTTCAGCGATTTTCCAAGATGAAGGCGAAGCGTATTTTAGAACCTTAGAAAAGCAATGCATCGACGAGCTCCCAGTGCAAACGCTAGTGGTAGCTTGTGGTGGAGGCTTACCGTGTCATCATGAGTTAATGCAGCAACTTTTGCAGAAAGGGCAAGTTTGTTGGATCAATCCGGATATCAATCACGTTTATCAACGCGTGCATTCAGATCAAACGCGTCCGTTAAAGTCGGACCTTGATTCTTTTCGACTGCTTTATTTTGAGCGCAGCGAAATCTTTAAACTCGCTGAATTTCAGACCCAAGTGCAAGACCTGCAAGAAGCTGTAGAAGCCATTATTCATTGGCTTAATAAAAATCCTTCTTGAATCCGATCGAAAAATTAAAGAATAGCGGGCTGTAATATTGGGTAGAAGCAGCAATGCTATTGCTGCCAGAACCTACCAATAAGTAATAGCCACTAATGTCGGTGAATAGAGTGCCAACGGCAGGTATGGTGTATTTTAAACCACCTTGCAAAAAGGCGCCAAACATTAAAATCGTGCCTTTACCAATAAGTGAGTTGTCAAGTGTATAGGATCCTTCCCATTGGTAGGTGTTGCTTTGATCGTATTTTTCGAAATGGTTTTTGACAGTACCAAGGCCGAAAACAAAGCCTGTGCCGCCATATAATGAAAAGCCATTGTCGTAATCGTTAATTAGGTAGTAGCGATTCCCTCCTTCAAAAAGAAAGTAATTGGTGCGTGCTTGGTAATTGACCAACAAGGCATACGGAGTGGTTGATTGGTTAATGGCGGTTACATAGGTGCTTAACGTGTCGAAATTGGCTTTTGGGAGCGAGTAATCGATGCGTCCAAAAAAGGTGACATCGCCACTGCGTGGCAATTCAAACGTAGCATATAAACTTGGCATGCGTAAATGAGGGGCCGACGTATTTGAAGAACGCATAAAGGTGTTTAGCCCTAAGCCTCCGCCCACACTAAATTGTGCGCTAGCGAGGTGAGCAACAAGGGCAAAAATGGCGATAAATAAATGCTTCATGTGGGTGTGTTTTTCAACAATTGTGCCAACAAATGTACGCAATTGAGCAGCGACTTTTTTAGATTTTTTCGTTCAGTATTTCATCATGACGGATTTTCGGTTAAATTTGTTGGAAGATGTCGAAGAAACAGTACTTTTTTTCCTTTGTCTTGGCGGCTATTTCATTTATAGCTGCGCGTTCCTTGCAGAAGGCAGGCATCGCTCATTATTATACCCAAAAAGCCAATCTATTTGAAAAAGAAGATGGCTATTTCGATGTTTCTCATCCCGAGCACCAACAATACCTACCAATGGGCTTGCAGCCGTTTTCACACTTAAGTGTGCTTGATAGCGCTTCCTTTATTGGCATCATTTCAGATTCAAGCGCATTGGTGCGCTACAATCCTGCGACGCAAGAATTCAGCAGTTTTGCCAATTGGGGGCAAGAAGCTTTACTGACGCAACTTGCGTATTTTGACTCAACCCTTGTTTTGTTAGATGATCAAAATCAAGTGCATTTGTGGTCGGCGCCGTTTGATACCATGAGCCTCAAAACCTATGCCCTTGATAACGAATTGTTGGCTGGGGCAGCAATGTGCTTGCACAACGAAACCAAACGGCTGTTTTTATTACAGCAAAGTCATTCCGATGAAGATGCATTTGTGCACGGGACTATTTACACCTTTAATTTGCGTCAGAAGCAAGTGTCAGAACTGCCTTTGTTTCAATTTAGTACCGAGTCAATTGCCGAGTTTGTAGCCGAACAGCAGTTAAGTAACACCGCCGAGTTTGAATTTGAACCGATTGCGTTAGCGGTACATCCCAAAACCAATGAAATTTACATGCTGTCGTCTAAAGGGCAATCCATTGCTGTATTTAGCCAAAGTGGGCAACTCGTTAACTTTACACAACTCGACACCCGTGTCTTGAGCAATCCATGTGCATTGGCATTTCGTCCGAACGGGAATTTGCTCATTTCGAATGGCGATGCCTTGCGTCCAAGTGTCATTGAGCTCAAATGGAACAAACTTTTGCAGTCCAAAAACAGCAAAGTTATTTTTGGTCGTTAGGAAGCACCCAATTTCGGGCAAATGGCCCCATATTAAAAATCAAATCCAGCATCGATAAATTCGGCACAAAAGCGGCTTCGTAGCCAAATACTTGTTGGTACCAGGGCATGTCTTCGCGTGTTAAAAACGCTTTTTTTGACGTGTCGCATTGTCCGCTAAATACCTCACACAACGCCCACTCAATCGGTTGATGCAACACGCCTTCAATCCATTTCCATGTCAGGCTATTTAATTCATGCAAGAAGCGAGGCTGAGTTCGGTAAATTTCCTGAACGGCGTCTTTGTAATCGTCAAAAAAAGGCGCGTGGGCATAAGCACTTTGAATGGCGCGCCAATGGTCTTGTTGCCAACGCGTAGTGTAGTCGATTTGGATGGCATGTAACGGCATTTTAGTCGCTTCATGAATAATGGGCACACTTAAGGCCAAAATACCATTTGCACTTAAAATTTCTGCTCTTGAGCGTATGCTTTGTTTGATGAAATGCTCGTGCAGATCATGGCGCGGATTGTTTACAGCATATACCGCTTTGGTATAGGCAATTGACGGAAAAAAAGCGCTCGGAAAAATGTGCATTAATGAACAAATCGGAAGACGCGTTCCCAGCGGATGCCCAAAAATGAATCGACAAATGGGCTTTTTGAGAACCAAACAAACGAGGCGCGTCCGACAATGTGGTCTTCGGGCACAAAGCCCCATACACGTGAGTCGGCCGAATGAAAGCGGTTGTCACCCATCATCCAATAATAGTTCATGGCAAAGCGATACGATGTTGTTTGTTTGCCATCAATGAAAATTAGGCCATCACGTACAGCTAACACATGCCCTTCGTAAGCACAAATGATGCGCTTGTACCACTGGAGGTTTTCAAGGGTAAGTCGGATGCGTTGACCTTTTTTCGGGACACGAAAAGCTTGAAAGTCGGTCATGGTATTGTATACATTGAGGTCTTTCGGGAACTGATTGATGTTGTCCAAACGCTGCAACGCGGTGCCAACTTTGTGTGTGTTGTCTGCTACAAAATGCGGGTAACGTACGACGGACAATTTACACTTGAAATCGGCTTCAATTTGGCGTTTTTCAGCACGTGTCAAATTTAAAATATAGTATTGCGGATCTGAATAGCTATCGAAGTCAGTGCGCGCTCCATCTGCTGAATTTTCAAGGGCGTAACGATTGAGCATTTCTTGTGCAGAAGGAAAATTAACCTTGCTTTTTTCGATGCGGTAAAGCAGGGCCTGCCCTGGACTTACATAGGCAGGTTTGCCGTTTACATATAAAATCGAATTGATGACTTCAAGTCGGTCGCCTGGGGTTCCGACGCAGCGCTTGATGTAATTTTCACGTTTGTCTACTGGGCGAAAAATGGTTCCGCCGTGTTTCATGCCTTGTGAGGCTTCTTGCGAGAAAATCGGAAATTCGCCATTGGCAAACCTAATGCGCGCTTGTTTTTTATAGGTCTCGAAATTTGCTAAGAATTTTTCGAGTTCGGTACTGTCTACCGCATTGAGGTTTTCATAGCGATGACTTGCCATAAATAGCGCAATTGCTTCTTGATTTAAGAGGCCGTGAAAATCGTGTCCCATAAGCCCACTTGGAGTGCGTGGGTCAAGGATGGCGGTGTCTCCGGACGGAAAATTAAATACCACCACATCGTTGCGTTGAATTTTGGCCCAACCTGGTAAACGGGTATAGCTGCCTTTTTCCCAAGTAAGGTAAGACTTGATATTGACAAAAGGAACAATGTTATGGACCAACGGATAGGAGAGTGGGGTAATGGGAACTTTTGGTCCGTAAGCCAATTTGTTAACGAATAAAAAGTCGCCGACAACCATCGTTTTTTCCATCGAGCCCGTTGGAATTTGAAAGGGTTCAAACGAATAGGTTCGGATGATGGCTGCAGCCACTAAGGCCCAAACAAATGAATCGCCATATTCTTTGACGCGTGGTTTTTCACCGGGTTTGTCGCGTGAAATTTTATCAAGACCAATAGCTAAGACATGGCCAAGAACGGGCAAGCATAAGAACAACACCAAATGATCGCCCCATTTGCGAATTTCGATTTCACGTGAATTGGACCAGTTGGTTTCAGGGCCAAATGTGCTGCTTTCGTTGTGCCCTAATTGATGAAATAATCGGTACGGAAAAAATAAGCCTTGGGCGGTTTCTGAAAATGAATAAAAGCCAAAACGACGCAAGGTACTCACGTTGATCACCATCCACATGACAAGATGAACTCCTGGGAATAGTAAAAGTAATGACCACCATGGTTTGTTGAGTACGACTTTAAAAAGTACAAAATAATTATAGCCCGGAACAAAGGCTTCCCATTTGCTGCGCCCAAGCTTTGGGAATAACAAGTGCCACTGCGCTAAATAGGGGTGGGCAAATAGAAGGAGGTAGAAATAAAGAAAACTCATCTTATGGGTTTAAAATGTCTGACATGGTAAAAATACCTTTTTTACCAACTAAAAATTCGGCTGCAATAACAGCTCCTTGCGCAAATCCTTTGCGATTGTGTGCGATGTGTTCGATGCGAATCGTATCAATGTCGGATTCGTAGCTGATTTCATGGGTGCCAGGTACATCGGGAATGCGGTGTGCAAGCACCGGAATTTGCCCGTTATCTTGCCCGTTAAATTGCCATGAATCATACACATCATGTTCTTTAATAAGGTCATTTAAGAGGCTAACAGCGGTTCCGCTAGGGGCATCCAACTTTTGCACGTGGTGCGTTTCTTCAACACGAACGTGGTATTCCGGATGCTTATTCATCAATTTGGCTAATTGACGATTCAATTCAAAAAATAAATTGACTCCCACACTAAAATTACTGGCATGTAATAGCGCCCCATTGGCTTGTTTAACGGCGGCTTCGATTGCTAAAAGTTCGTGTTGCCAAGCGGTGGTCCCGACGACAATCGGGATGTTGCGTTCAAGGCAAAAGCGGATATGTGATGTGGCAAGTTCAGGTTGCGTAAACTCAATGGCGACATCAATGTCGGACCAATCTATTTGGTCAAGGCCACATTGGCGATTGACGCGTGCGCAAATTTCGTGGCCGCGTTCTAGCGCGATGGCTTCTATCGCTTTGCCCATTTTTCCGTATCCGATAAGTGCAATCTTCATAAGCTAGTGGTTAGTGAGCGGTGTATGTAGGTCAAATTTGAGTTGAAAACCAATTTGTTTGGGTGTCACAAAAGGGCTTCCGCTCATGCTTAGTTGTGGGCTGACATCAAAATAAACGAAATGAGCCTCGGCTCCGGCATCGGCAATCTGTAAGGCGTATACGGCAAACAAGCCAAGTATGGAAAGGTCGCGCCAATCTAGGTACTGGCGGTACAAACTCAAGACTGCGGCATCGTCGTAGGCTTGGTATTTCGGATTGAGGTTTGGGTTGTTGTCGCTGCGCAATTGGTATTCCGTTTTCAGGGCTTTTTGTTCGCGTTGATTTTCGACTAAAAAATAAGAAGCTCCGGCTAAGCCCGTGTAGATTAAAGGTAGTTTCCAGGTCGCATGATTGTGCGTGGGGCTTAAGATACTGTTGTAGACTTGCCCGGCACCTGGAACAATCGCTGATAAAAGCATGCTTTTTTGATGCAAGGGCAAAGAGCTGCTGTCTGCTTCATTGGCAGCTTGTGCAAACGCCAGGAAGGGGCAAAACAAAAGCACAACAAAGCGTTTCATTACGATTTATTAAGCAGGTCTAACACTTGTTTGAGTTGCGCTTCTGACTGAAAATGCACCACTAATTTACCTTGGCCTTCGGCACTTTTGTCGATTGAAACTTTTGTGCCTAGTTTTTCACTTAAATAAGCTGTAAATAACTTTTCGGTAGGGTTTAATACGGCTTTGGTAGCACTCGGGCTGCTTTTTGCGCTACTTTTACTCGTTGCAGTAGGTTTGCCAATTGCCTCGACTGCTCTGACGCTCAGATTTTCTTCTAAAATGCGTTTAAAGGCTTCGAGTTGGGCTTGTTCTGAGGGCAAGGCGAGCAATGCACGCGCGTGTCCCATGGTGATTTGCAAATCACGGACACTCGCCTGAATAACGGCAGGTAATTTTAGCAAGCGCAAATGATTGGCAATGTGCGAACGTGACTTAGCCACCTTTTCACTGAGTTGTTCTTGGGTGAGGTCACATTCGTCGATAAGGCGTTGGTAAGACAAGGCCACTTCAATGGCGTTCAAGTCTTCGCGTTGGATGTTTTCGACCAATGCCATTTCAAGCATGGTTTGATCATTTGCAATCCGGATATAAGCAGGAACTTCAATCAGGCCGGCAAGTTGGGCGGCTCGAAAACGGCGTTCGCCAGAAATTAGCTGGTAGCGGTCACGGCCAAGTTTTCGGACAGTAAGAGGTTGGATAATGCCGTGTGCTAAGATCGAGGCTTTCAATTCTTCAAGCGCATTGCGCTCAAAATGGGTGCGCGGGTTAAATGGATTGGCTTCAATGCTGGCAATGGGCAACAAAGAAACTGAGCCAGCAGGCGCTCCGGCGGCACTGGTAATGTCGGTGTCGGCTTGTTGCAATAATGCGCCAAGTCCGCGACCGAGTGCGGGTTGTTTTTTCGAATTAGAGCTCATGGTCTATTTCAATGATTTTATCGTCGTTTCCGATTTTGGTAAGGTCGTTTTTTTGCAGCAATTCGCGTGCAAAATTGAGGTAATTGACGGCGCCTTTTGAACTGGCATCGTGCATAACTACTGTGGCACCATGACTAGAGGCTTCTGAAAGTGTAGTGTTGCGATGAATGACGGTGTCAAATACCAATTCTTGGAAATGGGTCTTGACTTCGTCAACCACCTGATTGGCCAAGCGCAGACGCGTGTCGTACATGGTTAGCAACATGCCTTCAATTTCTAAAGCAGGATTGAGTCTTCCTTGAACAATTTTTATTGTATTCAGCAGTTTACTGAGGCCTTCTAAAGCAAAATATTCGCACTGCACCGGAATCATGACCGCGTCTGCTGCGACAAGCGCATTGACGGTAATTAGGCCTAGAGAAGGGGAGCAGTCAATCAAAATAAAATCGTAATCGTTTTTCACTTCTTCGAGCGCTTGTTTGAGCAAGTACTCGCGATTAGGCATGTGTATCATTTCAAGTTCAGCACCAACTAAATCGAGGTGTGACGGCAAGAGGTCAAGGTTAGGGTTGTTGGTTTTTAGAATGATGTCTTTGGCTGCTGCTCCATTGACCAAGCAATCGTAAATTGTACGAACGGTACGTGGGTCAAAACCAGTGCCTGAACTTGCATTGGCCTGCGGATCGGCATCGACGATTAAGGTTTTGTATTCTAAAACGCCTAAGCAGCCACCAAGATTGATGGTCGTTGTGGTTTTACCGACCCCTCCTTTTTGATTGGCTATAGCTATGATTTTACCCATTTGTTGAAATTGAACGTTAAAATTACAAGTTGTCAAGCGGATAGCCATCGTTTTTCACAGGAACTTATCAACCAAAAGCGCTCTTTTTTGTCAATATCGCAGAGGCTCAATCGCTTATCCGTGCTTTTATTGTATTTTTGTTACTCAAAATGGAAAAGTTACATTTACGGATTGGGCAAGCCGCTGAAAATCACATCCGACTCTCTGCATCAGAAGTAGCCGATTACCACCTCGAATTGTTTCGCGATGCCGACGGCAATGTCTTTGTGACTGATCTCGGTTCTGCTCAAGGAACCTTTGTCAATGGGAAGCGACTCGACGGCTTTAAAGTGTTGCAGCCTGGCGATCACCTTCGCTTGGGCACCCAAACCGGACTCGATTGGGAGCGCGCGTTAGGACTTTCAAAACCGGTAAGCGCCGCACCAAACGCCACCACCTCTAAAAAAGAGAGCGGAGCTAGTGCTGCGAAGGAGGCTTCTGAAATGCCAATCAATCAGCAACTTGTGCTCATTTATGGCGCCATTTTGATTTTATTTCTGTTATTGATGTGGTATATCTAAGAATTCTTCAAGAATTTTTTGAAAAAGCATGCCTAACAATTCAGAATTAATTTGTAATATTGCACCCCCGTTTGGATTGAACGGTTAAAATTGTCTGAAATGAACGTGATTAAACAAATTGAGCAAGAATTGATTTCTAAGAACGAATTGCCGGCATTTGGTGCAGGTGATACCATCATCGTTTCTTATAAAATTGTAGAAGGAAATAAAGAGCGTATTCAGCAATTCCAAGGTGTTGTTTTGCAACGTCGTGGAGCTGGTGCTACCGAAACATTTACAATCCGTAAAATGTCTGGTAACATCGGAGTAGAGCGTATCTTCCCAGTGAACTCTCCATTTATTGATGCGATTACAATTGTAAAACGTGGTGCGGTTCGTCGTGCACGTATCTTCTACTTCCGTGAGCGCACAGGAAAATCAGCACGTATCCGCGAAAAGAAAAACTTCGCACACAAATAATTCATCGTTACAGATGTACAAAAAAAGGGAAGCAATTGCTTCCCTTTTTTTATGCCTTCTTGGCGCGGCTTTCTTCGTCCTCATTGGCCACACGTGGCTTGCTTTCGCCAAACCCCTTCGCTTCCAAACGAGAAGCATCAATACCTAGACTTTCAAGGTAACGCTTCACTTCGTCGGCACGCTGTTGCGACAAAAGTAAATTTGTTTGGTCGTTTCCGAGGTCGTCGGTGTGCCCATTTATCCGGACGCTTAATTGGGGGTGTTGTTTTAAGTATTTCGAAAAACCCAGCAAAATCACACGTGCATTGCGGTCAAGTTCATACGAATCGGTATGGTAGCGAATGTCTGCGATGGTATAGGCTTTTCCTTCAATCAGGCTATCCACTTGAATACGAGCGGCCTCTACTTTTTGAGTGGTACTAGATTTTAAGGTTTCTGCTTGAATGGTTTGTGCTTGGAATGAATAATTTTCTTTTGTTACCGTAAGGGTTAAATCTTGAAGCTGGTCAACTTTAACTGCGGTGGCATAGCGGCCATCTTCTGAATGCACATTCATCGAAACACTTTCGCCGCTTTCGTTATAGGTCAGTTCTAATTGCGCATTTGTAATGGCTTTTCCGCTTTCATCCGTTAAACTACCGGTCAAAATCACCACCTCCTTTGGGCGCGCCTCTGGATACAAGTCAAAGGCATAAATGTCCCAATTTTGTGCTTGTTGACTCGAAAAATACGCGACCTTTCCACTTGTTGAGACAAAAATACCCAGCTCATCTTGGGGGCTATTGATCGGAAACCCGATGTTTTTGGGGCTGGTCCAGGAACCATTTTCTTTGCGAATGTAATAGAGGTCAAGTCCGCCCATTCCTGGTCTTGAGCGGCTAGTGCTCGATACAAAATACAAGGTTTCTCCGTCCTGATGGAAAAAGGGGCTTTTGTCTTTGCCGGCCGTATTGACTACATCGAATGGTTTTGCGGGACTCCAGGTGCCATCGGCTTGACGTTCGCTATAGTAAATGTCGTTATCACGCGAGCCTTTGCGCAAACTCGTAAAAAACAGCATACGGCCGTCAGCCGATAACGAAGGTTGCCCTTCCCAGCCATCTTTGGTATTTATGGAAGGTCCCATATTTTGGAGAGGTCCCCATTGAAAATCGTTTCCACCATTTCCTTTGCGCGCAAAAGTACTGGTATACAGGTCGCAATTCAGGTAGTCTTTATTATAGACTTTTTCGACCTTACACGCGCAAATGACCATCTCACGGTTGTCTACTGATAATGATGCGGCACCGTAGTTGGTAAAACTTCCGTCATTGAATGGTGCTTTCAACGCTTCGCCATCGCTGTAGCGCACATCGGATTGTTGCCTTTCTGAAACCGTAAATTGTTCTTGAATATTGGAGCCAATATCGCCTAAGTGAGTGAGGTCAGCCTTTCGGGTATAAAACAAAAAGTCATTGTCTGGAGAAAGCATTGGAAAATACTCATCTTGAGGGCTGCTAACGCCTGTAACAAGTTGCACTTCGAAGGGTACCGGATTGGCTTTCGCATTTCGAGCAAATGCCAATTCTTGATAGACCTCGTTTAGCTCCTTTTTTTGTTGGGCATAGCGTTCACTAACTTGGTCTGGAAACAAACTATCAAAGTTCATAAAACCTTCCATATAGACCAAACTGGCTTCTTTTTCGCTAAAACGGTACAGCAATAGGGCACTGTAATAGTAGGCATCGGAACTAAAACTAGGGCATTTTTTCAGGCAGGCTTGGTAAAATAAAAGTGCTTTTCGAAGTAATTGTTCGCCTTCATTAGCAGTGCTTGCATTTTTTAGATATGACGATCCTTGAGCATAATTCAATTGCCCTAAATACGAATAGGTAACGGCATAATCGGGGTATTTTTTTGCAATTTCTGCGAGTGCTTGCATCGCGGCCTCATAGCTGGGTTCAACAATGGCATCGGCAATGCTTTTGCTTATTTTTTTATCGCTGCTACTGCATGGGTCAGCTTGCGAATAGGCAAATGGGACGAGTCCGATAAATAACAGGGTAATTGCGCTTGTTTTCATAAGCTAAAGATTCTAAAGACTTATGCGTGAAACGCACAAAAAGGTTACACTGTAGCAATAAGCTGACAACTTTTTAAAACGTCTTCTTGACTCACGTTTAAATGACACACAAAACGAAGCATTCCCGGACCAAACGCCATACAGCGTATCCCTTTGTTGGCCAGCCGTTCAATGAAGGCATCACGTTGGGTCGTGTCTTTTAGGGTAGCCACGACAATGTTTGTCTGAACCGGAAGGACGGAGGCTATTTCAGGGTGGGCTAAAAGTGTTTGTTCGAGTTGTTTGGCATGGTGGTGGTCTTCAACAAGGCGTTCGACGTGGTGCTCAAGCGCATACAGTGCTCCGGCGGCAATGATTCCGGCTTGACGCATGCCACCTCCAAATACTTTACGCACACGACGTGCTTTTTGAATAAATTCCTGACTACCTACTAATACAGAGCCAACTGGAGCACCCAAGCCTTTCGACAAACAAATTGAGATGCTGTCGAAGTAAGCGCCGTAGTGCTGGCTACTGAGGCCATTGACTGCCAATGCATTAAACACACGGGCGCCATCTAAATGGAACGGAAGGCCTTGATTTTTGCAAAGTTGGCTTAGTTTTTCAATTTCTTGCCAGTCGTATACCGCACCACCGCCGCGATTAGCGGTGTCTTCAATTGATACAAGTTGTGTCAATGGAAAATGAACATCATGGGCAGGATTGATCCAGGCGGCGACTTGTTCGGCGGTAATGCGGCCGCGGTCGCCGGGCAACAAACGGACCGATGCCCCTGAGTTTTTTGCGATGCCACCGCCTTCGTATTTATAGATGTGGCTTTCTTCGTGGCAAATCACTTCACCACCTGGCTGAACATGTACATTAATGGCAATTTGGTTGGTTTGGGTTCCGGAGCTGCAAAATAGGCCCGCTTCTTTGCCAAAAAGTGCGGCGGCCTTCGCTTCTAATTTTAAAACGGTAGGGTCTTCGCCAAAAACATCATCGCCAACAGGGGCAAAGGCCATTGCTTGGCGCATTTCAGGACTAGGCTGCGTGAGGGTATCGCTTCGAAAGTCAAACATTTCTTTTAGATTTATAACAAAAATAAAGCTTCCTATGGATTCGCACTTTATTCTTATCGCAATCGCTGGCTTTTTCGGTGCATTTGCCACATTTTTTTCAGGATTTGGGCTCAATACCATTTTGTTGCCTGTGTTTTCCATTTTGGTACCCCTTGAGCAAGCGATTGTCATGACAGCTTTGGTACATTTTTCAAACAACTGCCTCAAACTTGGTTTGTTAACAAAACACCTTGACAAACAGTTACTCATCAACTTTGGTTTGCCCGCATTGATTGGTGCCATCATCGGTTCGATGGCGCTGACAATAATGGGGCAACAGCAGCTTTTTCATACGTTTCTTAAACAACTTATTGGATTCTTGATGTGCTTCTTTGCACTCATTGAAATCCTGAATTTTTCATTTAAAGCTTCTTCATCGCATTGGTTTTTGGGTGTTGGAGGCCTATTAAGTGGGTTTTTTGGTGGTTTTTCAGGGCACCAAGGAGCCTTACGCTCATTGTTTTTATCCAAGCTTGAATTGGATAAATTTGTTTTCGTTGCAACGAGTACGGCCATTTCCTTTTGTGTCGACCTCAGTCGGATCTCGGTTTATGTTCAAAAAGGAATGTTGCACTTCGATTCAAGACTTGAAGTGTATTTGTTGATAACCGGTGTTGTTGCTGCCTTTTTCGGAACGTTTTTCGGAAAACGATTCTTGAAAAAAATAACCTTGCGTTGGTTTCAAGCAGTTGTTGCATGTTGCTTAATGGCCATGGGAATTGCTTTTATGTGCAATTGGGTCTAGTTCTTCTCGCTTGGCTCATTGCTTATTTCAGCAGCGCTTTTCGCTTTTTGCTTTTTATCGGTCACTTCTTTTTTATAAAGCTCCTTTTTTACGCCATATTCATCGATAAAAAAGACCTCGATCTTTTCGCCTTTCGGGGTATAACTAGCCTGGTATTTTAATTTACCATCGTCATAGTAATGTTGATGAATCCCGACAGGAAGGTCTTGAGAATAACTTTCTTTTTCAAGAATGGTTCCATTTTCATCGTAGGTAATGAAGTCACCATTTTTAAGTCCGTTATCCCAGGTTTCTTTATGAGCAATTTTGCCACTTTCATAGTAATACGTCCAAGTGCCATGCTTTTTTCCTGCTTTATAGGCTAATTGCATTTCTTTGGCTCCATTTTCCGAAAAGGTGAGGTAGGGGCCGTCTAGCAAGCCGTTTTTATAAGAAACAGCCCGCTGAATGTGTTTTGATGCACCATAGCTCAATTGCTGCCCGTTTAATTTTCCTGCGCTATAGCGCTTGACTTCAAGGGTGTCGTGCGACGGGTTGTTTGAAAAATGGATGCTTGGCCCATCAAATTTCCCGGCGCGGTACCAAATTTCAAATTGAGTCAGGGCACTCGAATCGTAAAATACACGTGTGGGGCCATCTTGCAAGCCCAGTACATAGCTTTGGATCGATTGCGGACAACCCGAATAATAATAAGAGGTATCGACGCCTTCACGTTTGCCTTCTACGATGTTTAATTTTTCTTCGAGTGCACCGTTCGGAAAACAACTGGCACAGGTTCCACTATAGGGTGTTGCATAATCTTTTCGAAAAACATACTGATTTTTTTCTTCGTCAAATGCAACGCGATCATGGCAGTTTTGGACACTTCTGCTGGGGCAAGGTGGCTTGTGTTTGTAACAAGGTTCTGCCTCTTGGGCTCTTGCCAAAAGGGAATTGATTGAAAAGAAAAGGAGGGCTAATGTTTTCAAATTCATCGGCTTGCGTACGGCAAGTTACGATAATTGCTCAAGAGCTTCACGCATTTTTAGCGGAATTTCAATGCTTTGTTGCAGTCGGCTATTAAAGCCCACCAATACGCTACTGCCTTTTGTCACAAGTCGATCCTTGACAACGACTTCATAACCAAGTGTAAAACTTTTGGTTCCGAGTTGGATTAAAAACATGCGAATTTCAGGGCTGTCGTGCAAGTAAACTGGTGAAAGGTATTCGACTTCATTCTTCACTAAGACGACGCCATCTTCGAGCCAGTTCCAGTCGTGACCAACAAGCGCATTGAAATAATGAATGCGCGCCATCTCAAAATAGTTGAGGTAAATGGAATTATTAACATGTCCTAAAATATCAATGTCTGTCAGTCGGACTTGAATTTTTGCAGGTGAAATCATTTGTCGAGTTCTTGAAATGGCGAATTATTAGAGATGTATTCGGGTACAAGTTGTTTCATGAGGGCGACACATTTAAAATTGTCTTGTGAAACCGCCAACTGAACAAGCTGTTCAATTTCGTCGAGTTGTTGCGCAGCAACCGCTCTCGTTTTAGCAATAAGTATTTTAGGATGATGCGTTGGCAGTGTGTTTTCTTCTGTGGCAAGCACTTCTTCATAGAGCTTTTCGCCAGGTCTGAGACCAGTAAATACGACTTGAATATCAATGCCCGGGCGCAAACCACTCAGTTGAATCATTTTGTAGGCAAGGTCGACAATTTTGACGGATTCACCCATTTCGAAAACAAAAATCTCGGAACCTTTCCCCATAGTGGCCGCTTCAAGGACCAACTGGCACGCTTCTGGAATGGTCATGAAAAAACGTGTGATGCGTTCGTCAGTGACTGTCAGTGGGCCTCCGGCTTCGAGTTGTTTTTGAAACAAAGGAATGACCGAGCCATTTGAACCCAGTACATTGCCAAAGCGGGTGGTAATAAATGCGGTCTTGTGTGCGCTGTTCTTGTTTTGAACATAGATTTCGGCAATGCGTTTGGAAGCACCCATTACATTTGTCGGGTTGACCGCTTTATCTGTCGAAATCATGACGAATTTTTCAACTGCAAATTCGAGTGCTAAATCAGCCAGTACTTTTGTGCCGCCAATATTGTTGCGAATTGCTTCTGCCGGGTTTAGTTCCATTAACGGAACATGTTTGTAAGCAGCGGCGTGAAAGACGTATTGGGGTTGAAACAGTGCAAACACTTGTTTCATACGAGCTTGGTCACAGATGTCACCAACGACAACTTCCACTTCTTGTTGGGCAAAATTGCTTCGAAGTTCATGTTCAAGCTCAAACAACGGAGACTCTGCCTGATCAAGTACGATCAATTGGCAATTTTGCAATTGGCAAAGCGCTTTTGCAATCCCAGATCCAATCGATCCGGCAGCACCGGTAATTAGAATGCGTTTGTGATTAAGTTGCGCAGCGACTTCTGGGTTGTTCAAGGAAATGGCTTCCCGCCCAAGGAGTGTTTCAATGTCAATTTTTTTGAGTTGTTGCAAGCTAAACGCACCGTTAACCCATGACTTCACCTGCGGAATGCGTTGGACTTTTACGTCGAGGAGCAAGGCCTGATTGACAACGTTTTTAAGCGCAGCGGGGTCTGGTGATTGAATGGCTACAATGAGTGTTTTGATGCTGTGTTTGCGCACCAATTCAGGTAAATCTGTGGGTGAAAAAACGCGTTGTCCTTCAATGCGTGTGCCCTGAAGTTTCGGATTTTCGTCCAGAAAACCCACTATTTTTTGTTGATTTAACGTGTCATTATCGATGGTGCGTTTGGTGATAAGCCCAGAAACCCCAGCACCGTAAATAATGACAGGTTCGTTGTGTTCGGTATTCTTGGTGCGCTCTAAATACAATAACTTGATTACGAAACGTGCCCCAACGACAAATGCGACACTGAAAATCAGTTCCATGATAAGGACAGAACTTGGAAACAAGAAGTAATGGTCTACATAATAATAGCGCAGCATGCCACCTAAAATAAACAAGCCACTGGCACAGGTTTCCGCTAAAAAAATGCGTTTGAGATCTTCGGTTGAGGTATAACGCACGAGGCCTTTGTGGATTTGAAAGGCCTGAAATACCAACACTTTAATGAGAATATAAAGCCAAAGTGATTTGGATAGGATGGCCCATTCACTTTGAATCAAAGAAAAATCCGCCTTGAGGTCAAAGCGGATTAAGTAGGCAAAAAGAAGGGCACTTAAATGGATGGCAAGATCTAAGACCATGACCACCCATCTTGGTGTATTTTTTCTTAAGTGAAGCACATGCAAAGGTAGCAATTATCGCTAGTGGCGTAACAAATGCACCAGTCCATGTTTTTGGATGGCATCTCCAGCGTTTGTGACAGTATTAGCGATGTAGAAATAAACACCTTCGTTCATGTCATCTCCTTTTTCGTCTTTACCATCCCATTCGAATGCCGGATTGTCATAGACACGAACGGTTTCGCCCCAACGATTGACAATCGTGCATTCGAAAGTCGCTAAACCTCCGTAAAATAGTAGGTGAAAATAATCGTTGTCACCGTCTCCGTTTGGTGTGAATACATTCGGAAATTCAATATCACAGAAGTAGAAATCGATGCTTGCGGTATCAATAAATGTTCCACACATGTTGCTTGCTCCTACAATGTAGTTGCCCGGCTGTGTCACTTGTATCGTAGAGCTGGTTTGGCCAGTGCTCCATAAATACGATACGTTTTGCGGCATCACTAAAGCAGCGATAGTACATGTTTCGCCAATACATAAGGTGGTGTCAACGACTTTAGTGACAGGGTCAGCGACAAATGTTAAATTGAAATCTTGATTGAAATTACATACGGTATCTTGTAAGGTGATCAAGTAAATACCTGAGGTATCGGCCGTAATCAATGGATTTTGACCCGCTGCATTGCTAAACGAAATGAGTGGTGAAGAAGCCGTCCAGTTAGAGCCGGTGTAAGATAAGACGCCATTAATTTGAAGTGTTAAATTACACAAAATGGTATCGACCAATGGAGCCACCGGTGCAGGGATGCTGTCAACTGTAATTTGGGTGCTGTCGGCACAGCCGATCGGGTCTATTACTGTTACCCAATAAGTTCCTGAATTGAGGTTGTTAAACGTTCCGGTAGGGTTGGTGCCGACCAATGTAGTTCCTTGGTGTAATACAAAAACATAAGGCGTAACACCAAGCGTGGCACTCGTACTTACAGTTCCATCCTGCAAGCTACAAAATTCAAGTGTAGAGGTAGTCGCACCCAATGCAGGGTTGGTAGATGGGAAAATTTCGACACTCGCCGTATTATAACAGCCATTTATGTCTTCCACATAAATAGGATAGACACCGGGTGCAAGATTGTTAAAGTTAGAGGCCGCTGAAAATGTCGTGCCGTTGTCAATACTATACTGGAAGGCTGGTGTACCTCCTGCAACGCCAAAGGAAATAACTCCATTGTCTAGCCCACAGGTCGTGGTAACCGAACTAAGGTTGGTAATTTGCAAAGAATCTACCCCTGCAAGAATTGCCTGAACAGTATCTGAACAGTTGTTTTGGTCAACTAAAATAACGTTGTAAACTGCTGTGTCAAGGTTGTTGAAAAGGCCATTATTCTGGAAATTCACACCATTATTGATGCTGTAAGTGTAGCCACCTGCACCACCTGAAGAAGTTGCGGTGATGCTTCCGTTAATGGACCCACAAGTAGGGTTTACAGTGGCAATGTTGTCAATTTGAGGATATGAAACAAATACAGTAACTGTATCATAACAGGTATTGGTACTGTCTGTCATCATGACGATGTAGTTGGTGGTTCCTGTTGGGCTAACAGGAGAAGGGTCGTTGCCGGTATAGACACCAGTAGGGTAGGAGTAATTGTCGTGTAACCACGTAATGGTGTAGTTTGGTACAGAAGCTGAAATGGAAATATTGTCGAGTCCCCAGTGGTCAAAAGCGGCACCTGATACCGCTAATTGTGTCCAGCGAAACATAGTTGATGAAGTTTGGGCTGCTAAAGGAATTGTTTCACAGTATTGATGCCATGCGGTTAGGTAAGAATCGTAACCGCCATTTGGACTCCAGTAATTCATGGTTACCCAAGTAGCGCCATTATCAATGGAGTACTGCACATAAACGCCCTCGCTCGCTAAATCGGGACCTTCGCATGGTGAAGCTTGGGCCTGGATGGCATAGCGCATTTCAAAGCAAACATTTCCACCAGCAGCAACATTTAAGGGCATAGTGGTCATGGCGCGTGGGGCAACCGATTGGTCTCCCATCCACATGAAATCTGTTCCGTCGAGGGAAGGAACGCCACAGGTATTATTTGCGATCGTTACCACCTGAGAAAAGGACCAACCGACGGGCTGTCCTTGGTTAAAGTTTTCGCCAAATGCCAATACACTGGTACCTGAGCCATTGACACTTAAAACGGTTGAGCCGTTACATGGAATGGTGGTGTCTTGGGCAATAGCTTGCACCGTACATTGTGCATGACTAAGTTGGGAAGTGCTCATGCCGAGAAGCAGAAGAGCGATCCATTGAAAAGTTTTCATAGAATAAAATAGCAATTAGTTAGTGGACACTAACATGAATGATGTTAAAGTCAGTGAGCTGCGTTTTGGTAAGGTTCGCTGGCATATGATCAAAAATGGTCAAGCCTAAATTTGTGCGGTCTAAGCAAACGCCTTCAAGTTTTTCTTTCGGTTGTAAAACTTGCGTGTAAACATATTCAGGTTGGTCACATGTTGCACATTGCCCATCGTAATACAATTGGAAACTATATGTAATTGTTTTTACTTCGTTGGTGGTATTGACGACCGCTAATTGAATCAGATCCGCTTCATAGCCTTCAGAAGGCACATTGCAATGTAAGGGTTTGGTGTCAATAGTGACGCCATTTTTACTGATTGATTTTTGGCCAAAAGCAAGACCGCTGCAGAAAATGACACTTAGTAGGGTTACGTTTATTTTCATTGTTATTTTTTTTACAGTTCGACTGACGCGTGTTCACGTATTAAAGTTGCATCTTTGGTAAAATTATTGAAATTTCTCGAATGAAAGAAATCGAACGAAAGTTCCTCTTACAGACCGATGAGTGGAAAAATGCACCAATCAAAGGCCGTGTTGAAATGAAACAGGCGTATTTGTTTAAAGAACAAAAGCAATCGTTGCGGATTCGCTTGGCTACTAATCGTGCCTTTTTAACCATTAAACTTGGTCAGGGGCTTACGCGCAGTGAGTTCGAATACGAAATACCCTACGAAGAAGCCCAGGCATTAATTGAAGAGGCGAAGCTTCCGTGTTTGCACAAAACACGACATTATGTACAAGCAGGGGCGGACGAATGGGAAGTCGATGTCTTTCATGGGGCGCTCGAAGGCTTGGTCATTGCCGAAATGGAACTTGAAGAAGAAACCCAAGCACTTGCCTTGCCAAATTGGATTGGTCCAGAGGTTACTGACGATCCTGCCTACTTAAATGCGAATCTGATCGATCGCTTATAGTTCCTCACTTTCTAGCGCTGATTTTAGCAAATCAAAAACCAGCCCTCCGCACCGAATTTCAAAATAAAAATCCAATTCTTGTTGGCTCCAATTTGCTGGCCAACAACGTTCATCATCGGTAATTTCTGAAAATTCTCGGGTGCAAATTTGATGATGGTAAGCTTTTAAAAGTAGGGTTTCGTCCCAAAAGTCTTCTTCAATAAGGTAGATGCTAGGTTCTGCTTCTGCTGGCAGAAATTCTAAATCGATGTCTTGGGTGGCTGCCCATTCAAAAAAGTGTTTTTTGGGGCGCACACTGATAAATCCACGGTTAACGAGTTTCATAAGGAATGAATTGCCTGTTTGCAAATTGCCACCAGCTGCAGTTTTTGCCTGGATTGGCACGAATAAGGTAGTACAAGGTGTAAGATGCTTCATTTCCTTGAAGCCATTTGAGCCAAGTAGTTGTAGGGTAGCGCTGTTTTGATTCAAACAGATCGATGCGATGCGTGGATACGAAAATCCATTGGTAGTTCGGGCCTAACGGGATGCGGCTTCCAAGCTTTAAAGAGAGGTGACGCTCGCTAAAATCGTCGAGCCAATTATAAAGTGCATTTAGTGTTTGGCTCGAGTCTTTAAAAAGCCAATAGCTGTGATGAAAAGTTTGCTTGCTTGAATCGCGGATTAGAAAGTGATAATGCTGTTTTGTAAAACGGTCAAGAAGCTGGTGTTTGAGGCTGCTATCTGGTTGAAGGCTGGCCAGTTTTAAACTGACCGAATCATTGGCATATTGTTTGCTAAAAAAAGCACTGCTGTCTGTTTTTTGAGTCGGCGTTTTGTGCGCTTGTTTTTGTGCATGTGCCCTGACTTCATTGAGGTCAATAGGTTTTTGATGATGCCCCGATTCACACGCTAAGAAACTGCAACTAATACTCAGGATGAATAGGAAGCGAATGATGGTCACAACTCGTACTTTTTTATGTAATTTTGAAACAAATTTAACACAATGAAACAAATTAGTCTTTTTCTTTTTAGTGCCTTGATCTTGTGGTCTTGTGGCACCAAAGTTCCTTACACCACTGCCATTCGTGACGAATTCAGCCTTGATACTGAAGAAAAGATGCGCCAAATTCAGTTTTATACATCTCATACCATTATTTTAAATCAGATAAAAGTGGCAAGCAGCGAACTGACCACTCAAAATGGGGCCCTTGTTTCAAGTTCAAACAGCGAGTCTGAAACAGTCATCATTCCGGCAGGTACACGTTGTGTATTTGAAGGTTTCGGAGACAACGGCCAAGTATTGGTGCGCTTTGAAACCGGTGATCAACGCTTTATTCCTTTTGCGACTAAAACCGATGGTGGTTCTGTCCGACGTTATTATTTTGATGCCGATTGGTCGGCGCAAGGAGGCGCGCGTGTACAATACGGCGGCAATGCTTACAAAGTCGATTTAACACGAGGTGCTCCTCGCTCGGCCTACTTACTCATTGTTAAAAAGAAATTAGAGCGTACCAAACGCAAAGAACATATCGTACGTGGCTTAAAAGTCTGATCAAGTTAATTTTATGGAATTCAATCGCGAAGGATTTGAAGATGAGGAGTTAATTCACATCTATGAGAAATTGGTATTGCCTCGATTAATCGAGGAAAAAATGTTGATTTTGCTGCGTCAAGGAAAAATCACAAAATGGTTTTCCGGTTGGGGGCAAGAAGCCATTTCTGTAGGATGTGCCTATGCACTTAATCAATCTGAGTACATTTTACCGATGCACCGAAATTTAGGTGTGTTTACCTCCCGCGATTTGCCCTTACGAAAGTTATTTGCTCAATTTCAAGGAAAAGCAGAAGGGTATACAAAAGGACGAGACCGCAGTTTTCACTTTGGTACTCAAGACCACAAATTGGTCGGAATGATTTCGCATTTAGGGCCTCAATTAGGTATCGCCGACGGCATTGCCCTCGCAAGTAAAATTCGTCAAAAAAACGAAGCGACTCTTGTTTTTTCTGGCGATGGAGGCGCTTCAGAAGGTGATTTTCACGAAGCACTAAATGTGGCTGCCGTTTGGGATTTGCCAGTGATT
>JBDLQL010000026.1:0-32300 GCA_039800565.1 Bacteroidota bacterium
CTCGGACCACGAACAGACCAATTCTGGCGACCAAGTTTCTTGATACGGATTGCCAAAACCCATCGATAAATACACACGAAGTTCCTTTTGTGTTTCGTCACACAAACGAACCAATGCCTCTACGCGGTGCAAGGATTGTTCTATGGTGGAGTTGGTATTGCGCAATTGAAATTGTTCAGAAACCGAAAAGGGATTCCCTAAAATCGAAATTCGTTCGTATTGACAAGCTTCTTGGGCACCACGTTCGTTGGCAACAATGGCCAATAATTTGGTAGCGCTCGGTTGTAATTGCGCCAATACTTCTGTCGTATCTTGCAATTGCGGAATTGCTTTTGCAGAAACAAAACTACCGAAATCAAGCGTTTCGAAGCCACATTGAAGCAAGCGATTAAGGTAGGACACTTTCAAGGAGGTCGGAATAAAAGTTGGCATTCCTTGCATAGCATCGCGCGGACACTCTGTAATTAAAAGGCGTTTCATGCGTGCTTTTTAAGAATGGCTTTATTGATCGATTTGACGAGTGCTGGGCCTTCATAGATAAAACCGGTATAGACCTGAACCAATGTGGCACCGGCATCTAATTTTTCAAGGGCATCTGCAGCGCTGTGAATCCCGCCAACTGCAATCATTGGAATGCTTCCTTCTGATTTCTGATGTATATACCGTATTACTTCAGTAGCACGTTTGGTAAGCGGCTTGCCAGAAATGCCTCCTGCCCCAAGCGCTTCAACTTCTGCGGCATCAGTCAGTAAACCTTCTCTTGAAATCGTGGTGTTGGTAGCAATTAGCCCTGCGATTTTGGTGGCTTTGACAATGTCAATGATTTCATCAAGTTGCGTGTTCGAAAGATCTGGCGCAATTTTCAATAATATTGGCTTCGGAGTTTCCTTTTGAAAATTCAGAAGTTGCAATTCTTTTAACAATTGCTCGAGAGGTTCTCGTTCTTGAAGCGCTCTTAAATTGGGTGTATTGGGTGAAGAAACATTGACTACAAAATAATCGACTTCATCAAAGAGCGTCTCGAAACATTTACTGTAATCGGAAAGTGCTTCTTCATTAGGAGTCCATTTATTTTTTCCAATATTGCCCCCAATGATTAATTGGTGTTTTTGGCGTGACTTCAACCTTCTTTTAACGGCGAGCATGCCTTCGTTATTAAAGCCCATCCGATTTAAAATGGCTTCGTCTTGCTTGAGGCGGAACAAACGAGGCTTATCGTTTCCAGGCTGCGGTTGCGGCGTAACCGTTCCAATTTCAACAAAACCAAAACCGCATTGCTCGAGTGCTTCAAAGGCTGATGCATTTTTATCGAAGCCCGCAGCAAGCCCTACCGGATTTGGAAAATGAAGCCCGATAAATTGGCGCTCGAGGTCGGGATGCTTCACCACATAAAGGGCACGAAAAATCCAACGACTAGGAGGAAATGCGACAATCAATTTAAGCATTCCGACAACGAAATAATGAACACGTTCGGCGTCGAAACGAAACAAAAGGGCTCGGATGAGTTTGTACATAAACAAATGTACAAACTAATTTGGCATCAAAAGCAGGTATAAATAAGGGTTTGTTAGGCTTTTTTGATAGCGAACAGCAGCCAAAATGGCATCAAAATCTTGACGTTTCTTGATTTGCTGTACACACGGAAAGGGACAGTCTAGTAGAATTATTCGCATATTATTCGAGTTGGTTAAACACTGTTTTGAGTTTTAATAAGGCGCGGAAAGTTTTCACCTTCGCGTTATTTTCAGAGAGATCAAGCAGTTCACCGATTTCGCGGAACGAGCGTTTTTCAAAAAAACGCAATTCAATCAATTGCAATTGTGCTTCTTTTAATTGCTGCAATGCTTTTACTAATTTCTGGCGATCTGATTCGGTGTGATCTTCGATGAATTCTTCCATCACTTGCTTTAGTACAATGGTATCGATGCGAACTGTACGTCGTGATTTTTTATCACGAAAACTTTGGTATAGCTCGCTTTTGGCAATGCGAAATAACCATGCCGCAAAAGGCAAGCCTCGGTATTCATAGCGATCAAGGTTGCTAAGCGCTTTTACAAAGACACTTGACGTAAGGTCATAGGCTAACTCTTCTTCTTCGACTCTTCTGAAGATATAACGAAAAATAGCCGCATGATACTGTGCGTAAAGCGGTGCGAAATGGCGTGGATCTTGCTTGGCTAAAGCAATCAACTGACGTTCGTCTTCTGGACGAAAAGCCGACTGAATTGGAGAAAAGTGGAGAGGCATGGCTTTTGGTTTTAACGGGTTTGAAAAGAGAGCAACTAAAAGAGGCTTGCAGTCCTCCTTTTTGTGCATAACGCACTTTGTTTCATTTTGGTACATTTTTTTCACTTTATTTAAAAGTTGTACTTCCACTGTACGAGACAATCATACCTCTGACTCGCTTCTATAGTAATCCCTGCAAGGTAATGGGCCGCACTATAACTCGAGCCTATTTTAATCGAAAGCGTGGCGTTTTTACTGTATTTATAATGTAACTGCAAAAAGGAACGGATGGCATTCCCATGAATAGCCAAGGTATGTGAGCCCGCAGAAAGCGCAGGCTCTAAAAAATAAAGAAGCTGCTCTCCTGAGTTATAGGTAAGTAAACAGCGGTATTCGAGTTGAAGTGGCGCACACACAAAATGGTATGCGACCTGAACACTCGATAAAAATGCAAATTGAGGCTTAACGAGCGGTGTTTGATTCCATGACAATTCGTTGCGCATGCCAATTGAAAAGAGCAATGGCTGTTCATGATGAAACTCAACACGCAATTGTGATTGATTTGCGGACTGAATCGTGGCAAGTGCGTTGCCATAAAATGGAATTTTAGCGTGTGTGGATTGAAGTTGTAGCCGTATAAAATCGTGTTTGGTTGGTGCCAATGTAAGTTGCAGTTGAAAAAAAAGCGCTTGACTTGGCGCAGCAAGCCCATAGCTTAACCATGGAAATTGATAAGCATCGAGAGCGGTACTCAGGCTCAAGCGTTGATGAAATTGATAGCGCAAGGTGAAAAACAGGGCTTGTTCGTTGTGAAGTGGCCGATGCGCAGCAAAGCCATTCGAATAGAATGCCGCATAGGCCCTACTGTAGGAACGGACGTGGATATTTAATTGCAAACGTGGATCTAAAAAACGCAGAAGCCCCACCACAAAAGCGGTCCCTGGAAATGAATGACTGTCCGATTTCCAATAACTTGTCACCGCCTCGCCATACAGGTAAGTCTGACGAATGGTACCTGAAAAGGAAAAGCCCAAACTACTTAGGCTTTTACCTTGGAAATCATAGGTGTTGTACCAAGTTGGTATTTTTTTTAGTGGGGCATCGAGCTGTTGTTCGCAAAGCAAGATTTGTGTTTGGAGTGGGCCCATTTTGCGCGAAAGGGCCAATGCAAAAATGCTTTCCGTGACTTGATTTTTTCGTTGCAATTCAGACTGGGTACGGTGATAACCTGCAAGATCAATGGAACTGATTGTCGCTTCACTTGAATTGGTATCGAGATGGGCGTCTATTTTTTTAATTGAGGCAAGTGCACTTACTTTCCATGAATGAAATTGCCAATCGAGTGCTGCCCCTCGTAAAAAATGCTGCTCATCGGCAGAACGGTTTGGTTTGAGACCAGGTGCCACCCGAATGCTCTGCAACAAATCAATTGAACGGCCCATGCCGAGACTGGACCAAAGCTGTAAGCCTTGGCCCGATTGAAATTGAAAATCACCGAAATAAAAAGAAGGCGCGTTTGCATGCCTTTTTAAAAATAACGACAACGAATACGCATCAAATCCACGTTGATTTTTACGAAAAGTAATGGCTTCACCAACGTCATTTTCAGCACTGATACTTAGTGCCAATTGCTGAGGGATTTGAAGGATAAATCGCTGGTAAAACCCAAGAGGTGGACCGAGAAATGTGCTATCTGGATAAAAGCTTGGCAACATCCGAATGAGGTATTCTTTTTTGGCCTGTTTTTGGAAGGATGAAAACGTTGCCAATTGGAACTGCCATGCCTCTGGCACTGCTAAATAAGGCACTAATAATGCAATATCTTGCAAGGTAAAAGTTGTTAATCCCTGCAATTCATAAAGCGAATGAATGGTACCTACTTGCTCGAGGTAGGATTGCAATTCTTGAAGCTGAATAGGTGAAAGCAACTTGAGGTCTGAAATAGCATGAAGGTTTTGCTCACTGCATTCTAGAAGCTGTTCAACAACAGGAGCTTGTACGAATTCTTGCTCGGTTTGTGCGTACAAACTCCCAGTAAAAAGCAAGAAGCTTAAGCAGGCGAAACGAATTTCCATAATACGACTAGTTGAAAAGACAGACCAATACTTGGTTGCCACGAACTACTGAAGCGAAACACTTGCTGTTTAGAGCTTGATTTGCCAATTTCCAGTGTTAAACTAAATGGAGCAAGGCCAATCGCATAAGCCAATTCAGCATCTTGAAAGGCTTCGCGAATTCCAATTTTTAGTTGGGGTACTTGATTGAGCTCAAGACTGCACTCAGCTAGTAATTGGCAAGCTGGCTGAAGTTGAAAGGCACTTGAAAGCAACATTTCAGGCTGAAAACTGCCTTTAAAACCAGGGCGAAGACCGATTTTTTTTAGTGCGATCCCAAGTGTTAAGCCGGAGTCAAAACGTGTGCAGATTCCGATTGCGCCACTTGGTAAGTAAACACTTGGGTAAGGAACCATTTGCCGGTAAACAAGATGCTTCATCGAGAAACCGAATTGGGTGTTTTTAGTGACTAAAAATGCCAACGCCACTTCTAATTTTAGAAAGTTACTTGAGCTACACCCGAGTTCTTCAATTTGAAATTGCCAATGATAGGCACGTTTGGCAACGGCAACTTGTAGGGCCAGTTGATGCAAACTACTGACGGTACTAAGTTTATTTATGCGAAGTAAAAGTTGTTGTCTTTGCGATGTATAGGCCGCTGGATTGAGGTATTGATGGTTGTCTTGACTATAAAAGACAAAGGAACTTGAGATGCTTTGATTCGAGCGTGAATCGGACCAATTGAGCTGAGCCGGCAGCCTAAAATGCTCAAAGCAGAAAATAAGGAGTGTGAACCATTTCATCCGCCGAAAGTAAGTTTCGAGTGCGTTTATTCGGCTCTGTAAATCCTGCAAAGAAGCAGTAGAATCCGTATATTTGACGCAAGAAACTTGTCATATGTCAATGCTAACTTATTCATTTGATCCGCCGACACTTGAACAATGGAAAAACCAATTGTTCAAAGAACTTGGAGCGCAGCAAGATCGCTTGTTGTATCAAAACCATTACGAATCGATCGCGATTGATCTGACAAATTTTCAGTCACGCTACCCACACTTCCCGTCGAAACAGACTGGTTCTTGGTACAATTTAGTCAAACCGTATTTTGCAACAGAAAAGCAAGCCAATGCGCGAATACTAGAAGCCCTAATGCAAGGGGCCACTGGCGTCTTCATCGATCCTTTTTTTGACGCTTCCAACCCAAACGAACTTTGGAAAGATGTTGAAAAAAATTACATCCAATGCTACGACAGTTCGCAGCATTGGATTGACTGTTTTGGTTGGCAGCAAATCGGGGCAAGCGCTCATGATGAACTTGCGCTCGCAGCCATTCAAGCGCATGCCCAATTACATGACCCAAGCTGCCAAACGCTGCACATCAAAATGGGTGTTGGACCAGAACTTTTTTTAGAGATTGCCAAATTTAGGGCACTTCGTTATTTACTGATGCGTCTGCAAGAAATACATGGGCGCGCTGTTGAATTGCACGTCGTTGCCGAAATTGGTTTTAGCAACAAATCATTAAAAGATCCTTATACCAATTTATTGCGCCAAAGTACCGAAGCCTTGAGTGCCATTGCAGGTGGTGCCGACGCACTTATTGTCAACCCGTACGACGAACTTTCAAGCGAAGGTAGTGACGCCTTTAGCCGTCGTATGGCCCTAAATGTGTCTAATTTGCTTCAAGAAGAAGCTCATCTCGATGCGGTAGCCGATCCATTGAACGGATCTTATGTCATTGAAGCGCTTTCGAGTGCCTTGATCGATAAAGCATGGGAATGCTTACAAGACTTTTGCGATTCGCATGCATTCAATAACGAACAGTTAACTGCTTATTTCAAACCACGTGTCGAAGCAACACGGGCGCTGCGTTTGGCCGATTTTGAATCGAAAAACAAGACGCTTATTGGAATCAATGCCTATCCAAACACCTTCGAGACAAAAACCAAACAATGGGCACCGCTGCCAACTGAAGCAGGCCTCCCCTATCTTATTTACGAAATGTGTGCACACTCATGAAATTAAACTCACTCCAACAGACGGCTGCACCACTCGAACATATTCAAGAAGTTGCCATTCAAAAAAGCACCACTGCGGAAGGCTTCTCAATCAAGAGCCATTACCAAGCAGCAGAAACAAAAGCTTGTGCACAGCACGAATTTCGTTCGGGAATTGCGCCCTTTCTTGGTGGGCCATATGCCTCTATGTACCTAGTCAAACCCTGGACAATTAGGCAATATGCCGGTTTTTCGACTGCCGAAGAATCGAATGCCTTTTACCGTCGAAATTTAGCCGCAGGTCAAAAAGGACTTTCTGTCGCGTTTGACTTAGCGACCCACCGTGGCTACGACTCAGACCACGAACGTGTAGTAGGTGACGTTGGGAAAGCCGGTGTGGCCATTGATTCAATCGAGGACATGAAGCGCTTGTTTGATCAGATTCCACTTGGTGAAATGTCCGTTTCGATGACCATGAACGGAGCCGTTTTACCGATTATGGCCTTTTACATCGCCAGTGCCATCGAACAAGGCGTCGCCCCAGCATCTTTAAGCGGCACCATTCAAAATGACATTCTAAAAGAATTCATGGTGCGCAACACCTACATTTATCCACCGACGCCATCAATGCGGATTATCGCCGATATTTTTGCGTATACTTCGGCGCACATGCCGAAATTTAATTCGATTTCGATTTCGGGCTATCATATGCATGAGGCCGGTGCGACAGCTGCAATTGAATTGGCTTACACACTCGCCGATGGAATCGAATATGTCCGGACCGGATTAAATGCGGGCATGCAAATCGATGCCTTTGCACCCCGACTCAGTTTCTTTTGGGCAATTGGCATGAACCACCCAATGGAAATTGCCAAAATGCGCGCCGGTCGCTTATTGTGGGCAAAATTAATTCAGGCATTCGAACCTCAGTCGGCCAAATCATTAGCCCTCCGGACTCATTGCCAAACTTCGGGTTGGTCGCTAACCGAACAAGACCCTTTTAATAATGTCGCCCGAACCTGTATTGAAGCGCTTTCAGCTGCATTAGGTGGAACGCAATCGTTACACACGAATGCACTCGACGAAGCCATTGCGTTGCCCACCGATTTTTCGGCGCGCATTGCACGAAATACGCAATTGTATTTGCAACAAGAGACCGGTATCACACACTTCATTGACCCTTATGCGGGCAGCGCTTACATTGAAACACTGACCGAACAACTCGTGCATGAGGCCTGGAAACTTATTGAAGAAGTCGAGGAACTTGGCGGCATGGCAAAAGCCATTGAAACCGGTATTCCTAAACTGCGCATTGAAGAAGCCGCTGCCCGCAAACAAGCACGCATCGATTCTTCACAAGAAATCATTGTAGGCGTTAACCGCTATCAGAATGACGAAGCGCAGCACATCGACATCTTAGAAGTGGACAACACAAAAGTGCGCGAACAGCAACTTGAACAGTTGCGTCACTTAAAAGAAACCCGTGATTCAAAAGCTGTTCAGGACCTTCTCAACGAACTGACTTTAGCTGCTAAAAATGGAACCGGGAATTTGCTGGAAATTTCGGTTCGCTGCGCGCAAGCACGTTGCACATTAGGCGAAATTTCGATGGCATTAGAAACGATTTATGGGCGCTATCAAGCTCAAATACGTAGTATTAGTGGTGTTTATTCGAAAGAAATTATGCAAGATCCCGCATTTGAAAAAGCCTGTCAGCTGGTTTCTGATTTTGAAAAATTAGAAGGCCGCAGACCCCGAATCATGATTGCAAAAATGGGGCAAGACGGACACGATCGTGGCGCAAAAGTGATTGCCAGTTCCTTTGCCGACATTGGTTTTGATGTCGATATTGGCCCTTTGTTCCAAACCCCTGCTGAAGCAGCCAAACAAGCCATTGAAAATGATGTGCATGTCTTAGGCGTTTCTTCCTTAGCCGCAGGTCATAAAACTTTGGTGCCAGCAGTGATTGAAGCACTAAAAGCTCAAGGGCGTTCAGACATCATGGTGGTTGCTGGCGGCGTCATTCCTCAGCAAGATTATGAATACCTATACGATGCAGGTGTATTTGGGATTTATGGGCCTGGCACGAAGATTGCGTTGGCCGCTCAAGAAATCCTTCGCTTGTTAATTCAGAGTCTCTCATAAAATTTTACTAAATTCGGCACAAGGATTGTTGAAATTAACACCGAAAAACAATTACAACACATGAAACATCTTTTATTAGCAGTTGCTTTTCTTTGGATCAGCTTTCAAGTAAGTTGGGCTCAAAAACCGACGTTAGCACTGAAAGAATCAAAACGCGTCATCACCCTTGACGACGAAAAAAAAGGGACGAATTTAATCGAAATGCGGAGTGTTTTTACGCCGGCTGGAACCAAAAAAGTAAGCACTGAATGGGTGATTTCTGGGACCAAAGGAAAAGACTGGGAATTTACGCGAGGTGATGAAAAAAGTGATGTGGTTGAAGTCGCTTTTAAACACGTAGGATCTTACAGTGTATCGCTCACCGTGACTTATTCCGTGAAGAAAACATTGAAAAATGGAGAAGTCGAAGAAGAAGAATCGGATCTTTCGATCGATAACGACAACTTCATTACTGTTACCAACAACCTTGACGAACTCACACAATTACATGCCGACAGTAATTTTATTAAATTGGTGAAACGCGCCGGAGATTACTCCGTCAAAGAAAAATACGCCAATGACCCTACGCCATACATTTTCTTAGCAAAAGGATTATTTGGTGTCTACCGCAAAGACCTCAAAGACCCCATGATTAAAGATCCGTTTGAAGAGGCCATCGCGGCTTGCGCTACGGCCATCGAACGGGATGAAAATGGGGTATTCGGAATGCCCATCCACAAAATGTGGCTCAATTCCTTCCAACTTGAATTGCTAAACAACGGTGTTATTTACCGATTAGAAGATGAAAATGGCTACCCTGTGTTGTATCAAAATTCAAACAAAGAAAAAACAACAGAGGTTATTGGTGAGATGTTAGAAGCCTGCGAATCGTACAGCACTGTTTCAAAAAATCCGATGGCAATTAAGTTTGTGGAAGCAGCGATTCGCTATCAAATGAAAGACAGCAAAACAGCCAATCTCATTTGGAAAACAGAAATTCCTAATTTCATGAACTTAAAAAACATCGACGACTGGACACAAGCAGACAAAGATGCCTTGCGCACTGGTCTCATCTTGACTGCTCAATACTTAATCATTCGTGACAAATCGACAGTTAATGCACGTGCATTGTTGCAACATGCGGCACCTTGGTTCGAGTACGACAAAGATTGGATTGCTTTCTACGAAAAGAAATACAACAGCTTCAATCAAGAGTAAATAACAGCGCGCATTTGAAAACTTTCAAGGAACGCCTCTAGCGTTCCTTTTTTTATGCCTTAGTTTCGTAGCATGAGAAAACTCCCGGCTTCTTTAAAAAACAAATACGTACTCACGACGATCGTCTTTCTTATTTACTTCTTGTTCTTAGACGACTGGGATATTTTTGCACTTGTTGGCCAACAACGCAAACTCAATGAACTCAGAAGTCAGGACATGGCAATGAGTAGCCAACTTAAAGAAACCAAACACACCTTGCGGCGCTTGCATCATATGGATGCGCTAGAGGCCTATGCACGTTCAGAAAAGTTTTTTAAACGCGACGATGAAGAAATCTTTGTGATTTCAAATCAATAACCTTTTTGGAGTTCGGGTAGACTGATCAAACGCATTCCCGGATAATAATACCGCAGGATTTGATCATATTGGTAACCGAGCTTGGCCATTTGGATCGCGCCTTCTTGACACAATCCAACACCATGTCCATAACCTTTACCTATTAACACCATTTCATTCCCGACAATTTCTGCGCTAAAAAAAGTGGACTTTAATTGAAAATGTTCGCGCAAATCGCGTAGTGGGATGCCGTAAACGGGCTGCAAATAAAAGGCCATTCGTTGCGGCTGTTCAAACAAGCGCAACTGCGCATAACTGAGCGAATCGGATAGCGGGAAATCGTATTTTTTAACCAGATAATCGGTCCAGGTTTGAAGCGGAATGCGCTTTTGCCAGTTGGCTTGTTGGGTATGGATGCAAAAGGTATCTTTAAAGGTCTTTAAGCCAGGTATTTCTTCGTTCCAAATGTAATGTGGTTCACAGGTTTGCCCACCGCAATTCGCATGAAAATAGGTAGGGTAAAACGCATTATTGCTATCGACCATTACAAGTGTCCGAGTCTGAAAAACAGCCGTGTCGATGCTACTTTTATCGTTGCGTTTGTGTAGATAGGCTTGGCAATGCACACGGTCACATAAATTATACCCCGCCTCTTGATGTTTGTCAAAATGAGACAGCGCGTAGGTCCGGCTAATAATTGCTTGTGCTTTGTAATAATTTAAGCGCTGCCCGGTGCCTCCTTCCGACTCGACAACTCCTTCTAAATAGGTTTCGATATCGAGCTGATTGATTAATAGCAAGGCTCCTTTTCGAATTTCTAATGTAAAATCGCCTTCATAGGCACGTTGTTTACTGACTGGTGAGATACAGGTCCAGAAGAGAAAATCTTCTTGCAAGCCTTGCACCAACCTGATTTTGGAACTTTCACAGAGGTATTGTCCTTGAAGCGTTACCTTTACTTTTGCCCCGACTATGCTAAAGCGCAGGCTTTTTGCCGCGGGTAAGCTAAGCTGAAACACACTGTCTGCAAATAAAAAATAGCTCCCCTTACCGAGAAAGGCTTCGTATTCTTTGACGCTTTTGTCGCTAAATAAACCAACTCGGATGGTCTGGGCACTTGAATGTCCACTAAAACAGAAAATCAGGAGGCAAAAAAGCAGCTGTTTCATTTGCTTAAGTATGTATCCATGGCACGCGCAACTTGCGCGCTACAGCCTTTTTGGCTTAGGGTATCGTTCAGTTCTTGGTAGGCCTTTAATTGCAACGAGCGCCCTGGCGTATTCGGAGCAATTGTGTGAAGCGCTTGTTTCATCGTGGCTGCTGTACAGTGCTCTTGGATCAATTCAGGTACGGCTTCTTTGTTTAGAATTAAGTTCACTAACGATATAAATCGTATTTTGACCAAACGCTTGGCCAACCAAATTGAAAGCGCTGATCCTTTGTAACAAACCACTTGCGGAACTCGAAAAAGAGCGGTTTCAAGTGTGGCCGTACCCGAAGTAACAAGCGCCATGTCGGCGACTTCTAGCAACGGGTAGGTTTGTTGATACATCAAGTGTACTTCTGCCTTATTGAGAATACTTGCATACACTTCAGGTGAAATTGTTGACGTGGCTGCAATAAAAATGGCATGTGTGTCTTGAAAACCCAACGCCGCTTCTAACATAATAGGCAACTTCGCTTTCACTTCTTGAGGCCTAGAGCCCGGTAGTAAGGCAAGTATTGGTTTTGAGGCCTGAATAGGCGCTTGATTACCTGCCGCACGAAAACGATCGATTTCATCGATAAGTGGGTGCCCAAAATAAGAAACGTCGATGCCATAAGTCGCATAAAATGCAGGCTCGAAGGGTAAAATGCAAAACAAATGATCGGTATGTGCTTGAATTTGAAACACGCGTTTTGATTTCCAGGCCCAAACCGTTGGCGAGATGTAATACAACACTTTAAAACCATGCGCCTTGGCCCATTTTGCCATGCGCAAATTGAAACCCGGAAAATCAACTAAAACCAATACGTCAGGTTTCAATTGAAGCAATAGTTGCTGCAATTCGTTGAAATTGCGGCGAATTTGTCGGATGTTTTTAAGCACCTCGATAAACCCCATAAAGTTGAGTGCTTTAATGTGTTTGTGAAGTTGAGCACCTTCAGCAACCAAGCGATCACCACCCCATGCATGCACCTCAAGTGTGGGGCGCAGTTGCTTCCAGGCATGCACTAAATTTGCTGCATGCAAGTCGCCAGAAGCTTCGCCACAAACAAAAAAAACACGAGCTGCTTCCGGCATGTTTACTTAGAATAAGCGGTGTAAATTGACATAAATCATGTATGGCGCATATAGCAGCATACCAAAAATAATACCGCGTGTGTGCAGGTATTTTTCGCGGTTTAGAAATAAATAAAACCACCCTAAATTAAGAATGAGGCCAAGCGAAAGGTAGCGACTCATAAATTCCATGTAATGAAAGGTTTGGTACCACAAATAATGAAAGCTCATGCCTTGGGCCTGCGCAATGATCAAAACGATTAATGGCAAAAATACAATTGGTGTAAAAAAACCAATTGCCAAACCACTTAAAAAAGAGCTAGTTAAAAGTTGTTTCATGTTCCCAGTGTTTGAGGATTGGAAGTGCCGCAAATGCGGTGAGGTCAAAATGTGTTGGCACGATACTAACGTAACCATTTTTTAAGGCGTGTAAGTCGGTATCTGGACGTTGGTCAAGGTCGGCAAAATCGCCACTGAGCCAAAAGTAATCGCGGCCAAATTGGTCTTTTCTTTTTTCAAATCGATCGGCCCAATAGGCATGCGCTTGCTGGCAAATACGCAAGCCTTTTAGCGCAGTAAGCGGGCCTTTGGGTATGTTTACATTTAAACAAATTGATGGCGAACATTCCTGATTAAGGTAGTGTTTCAATACCTTTTCAACAACAAATTCACTGGCGCTAAAATCGGCATTCGGGTCAAAATCGGCCAATGAAAACCCAATTGAAGGAATGCCTTCCATGGCACCTTCAATGGCCGCTGACATAGTCCCGGAATACAAGACATTTGTCGATGAATTTTCGCCGTGATTGATTCCGGACAAAAGCAAGTCTGGTTTACACTTAAGCACTTCATAAATGCCTAACTTGACACAATCGACCGGTGTTCCACTGCACGAATAAGCTTCAATGTCGCCAAAAACAGTCATTTGATCGAGTCGAATGGGCTGGTGAATGGTAATGGCGTGCCCCATGCCCGATTGCGGACGATCAGGGGCCACAACAACGACCCGTCCAAATTGAGCAGCCACTTTGACCAACGCATGAAGGCCTTTGGCGGACACGCTGTCGTCGTTGGTGATGAGGATAAGACGGTTCGGCTGATTTTTCACGCCATAAAAGTAGTCAATTATCGGGTCGAAGTTGCTACTTTTGAAGTGCATTATGAAGAATCTAAAGTGGATAACTGAAGGCCAACGCTATGCATTTTGCATGGTACCCATTGCGCCTATTCGAGCCGAACAAGCAGACCGCTCTGAACAAATCAGCCAACTCTTATTTGGTGAAATGGTTGAAATCATTGGGTTTGGGCAGCCTTGGGTACGGGTCAAAAGCTTACTTGATCACTATGAAGGTTACCTCGACTTCAAACACTTGCTACCACTTACTGAGAAAGAACTGCGTCGCTGGCTCGATCAGTTTCAGTACGCTACGGAAAAAACGCTCGAAATTGAAAGTCCTTATGGCCGTCTTTTACTTTCGAAAGGCGCTTGTGTTGGTGCCTCAGACTTTCAGATTGGTGCATGGCAGTTTGAACGCTCAGTATCCGTACCCTCAATGAAAACATGCTGGGAACACGCCTATGAGTATCTAAACAGCCCTTATTTATGGGGCGGAAAATCACTATTTGGAATTGATTGTTCTGGCTTGACTCAAATGGTTTTTCGTTTGCAAGGGATCAATTTACCTCGAGATGCCTATCAGCAAGCCGAAGGCGGACAAGAAATTACTTTTGAAGACCGTCAAGAAAATGACCTGCTCTTCTTTCAAAACGCAGAAGGAAAGGTGATTCATGTAGGCATTTTAGGCGCAGGCGATCAATTGATCCATGCAGCCGGGCGGGTGCGCATCGACGAACTCCGCGAACAAGGCATCTTCAATGCTGACATGCAACAACTGACACATCATTTTCATAGTATCCGACGCTATTGAACCAACAAAATGTTGATATTTGTAAAAAACTGACTTTATGAAAGACCACACCTTATTTGAGCTCATTACAGAAGAAAAAAACCGCCAACTCCATGGAATTGAATTAATTGCTTCTGAAAACTTTGTCAGTGACGAAGTTATGTTAGCCATGGGCTCGGTACTCACAAACAAATACGCAGAAGGCTTACCCGGAAAGCGCTATTATGGCGGTTGTGAGGTTGTCGATAAAGTAGAGCAATTAGCGATCGATCGTTTGTGTCAGTTATTTGGAGCTACCTGGGCCAATGTGCAACCCCATTCGGGTGCGCAAGCCAATGCAGCCGTCTTTTTAGCGTGTCTTCAACCTGGCGATAAAATTCTAGGTTTTGACCTGTCACATGGCGGTCACCTCACACATGGTTCGCCTGTCAATTTTTCAGGCAAACTATATAAACCATTCTTTTATGGTGTTTCGAAAGAAACAGGCTTGGTTGACTACGACCTATTGGAAGAAACGGCACGACGCGAGCAACCCAAAATGATCATTTGTGGCGCCTCAGCGTATTCGCGCGATTGGGACTACGCACGCATTCGCAAGGTTGCCGACGAAGTGGGCGCATTGGTTCTTGCTGACATTTCACATCCGGCTGGCCTGATCGCCGCTGGTTTATTAAGCGATCCGTTAGAACACTGCCATATTGTTACATCAACTACGCACAAAACCCTTCGTGGGCCACGTGGCGGCATCATCATGATGCGTCATAATTTTGAAAATCCGTTTGGCTTGCACTGGAATAATGGCAACCTCAAATCAATGGGCGCTTTATTAGATGCAGCTGTATTTCCGGGCATTCAGGGTGGTCCGTTAGAGCACGTCATTGCAGCCAAGGCGGTTGCATTTGGCGAAGCTTTAGATCCGTCTTACAAAACCTATATGCAACAAGTTAAAACCAATGCCGCAGTGTTTGCTGCAGAATTGATTAAACTTGGCTACACCATTGTGTCGGGCGGCACCGACAACCACAGCATGCTCATTGACTTGCGTTCGAAAGGCATTACGGGTAAAGACGCCGAAAATGCACTCGTAAAAGCAGACATTACGGTCAACAAAAATATGGTGCCATTTGACACCGAATCGCCTTTTGTAACGTCTGGGATCCGAATCGGAACGCCTGCTCTAACGAGCCGCGGTGTCAAAGAAAGTGAAATTCCGGCAATGGTATCACTCATTGACCGTGTGCTGATGCATCCGAACGACGAACAAGTCATCGCCGACGTACGCAATGAAGTCAATGCACTCATGAAAGACAAGCCATTGTTTGCCTGGTAAGCATGACATTTTACGGCAAACGCGACCACTTTCTTTTTTATGTTTGGGCCTCCATCGCCATCATTTATATGGGGGTCGCCTTCCTGATTTACTGGACTGAACAAGACAGCTCCCCGATATACATATTAGGTGGCGTGTGGATCTTGATGGGATTGTTATTTAGAAGCATTCTCCGGACAACCAAATACAGCTTCCTTGAAGATCACTTGCTTTGCCAAAGTTTATTCTTTAAAAAGCGCATTTATTACACAAGCTTTCGAAAAATCGAAAAAGCAAATGGCTTCTATGCAGGCTGGAAAATGAATACTGCGTGGTTGGGCTATGTGATCGTTTACAACAAATACGACGAGCTCCTCATTTCACCAGAAAATGAGGAGCTCTTTTGCCGTTTATTTGAAGAAAAGAAGCGCGCCTTTTCGACGCACGTTTAATTGACCGAAATCTTAGAAGTGCTTTGATTGTGGCACGAGTTACAAGCGCCGGAAGTCAGTGCTGAACCCATGTATGAGGCGTTTCCGTTCGGACCTGTTACTACAGGATACAATCCGCTCACATCCATTTTATTGGTGGAGTAAAAATTACCCTTGCCATCAATTGCAAGTGTGTATTTCAAGGTGCCTGTGCCATCAGGGCCCGTATAAAATGCAACACTTCCACTCGAAACTGTATTTTGCAAATTGCTTTGATAAACGGTACCTGCCGCATTAAAACAACCTTCTCCTTCGCCTCCTGCTTTATGACATTGCATGCAATTTTCGCCTTTATTGTGGCTTTTGCCTGCACCCGACATACTCACATTGCTTTCGTGGCAAAACAAGAGTCTTTCGCAAGAGGTTAGGAAAATAAATCCACTTAATAATGCTAAAAGGAGCGTTCGTTGTAAGGTTTTCATAACTAATTATTCGGTTTCTTTAGTGAGCATTGCTACCAATTCGTAAGCTCCGGTTGTCACGATGGATGAGCGCTTCAAAAGGGCCAATTGGCTTGATTGAATCGCAACGAATTCGTCTTGCTCTGACAAGATGTCGATTGGAATTGGCAAAAAGTTGTTTCCTTGACGAATAAAAACAACATCTTTTCCATTATGCTGAACTACGGCTTCGGTAGGCACAACATATTGCGCTTGTTCTTTTGCCCTAATTTCGGCTGATAGGTATGAACCTGGTATAATTTCTGCCGGAATTTTTTCAAAATGGCAATGCACTTTTACCGTACGCTCTGGGCTGATTTCACGTCCAATCAAATAAATCGTGGCTACTGCCTTCGTATCCGTGTCCACAAATTTTAAACGAACCTGCTGGCCTTTTTTAAGGTATGCCAAGTACTTTTCATAAACCGTAATTTCGGCATGCGCATGCTGCAAATCAATGATTTCAAGTAAGTTATCTTTGGGTTCTGCGAAAGCACCCACATTTGCCGAAACCTTTGTAATGACCCCTGTGAATGGCGAACGAATTTGCTGTTCACGCTGAATTTGTCCTTTTTTAAGCACCGCAAGCGATACATTTGCCATCTCAAGTTTGACGGTTAATCCTGCTAATTTTGCCTTTGCAATTTGGAAACTGCTTTTTGCTTGCTGGAAGGTTTTGGCAGAACCCGCTTCTTTTTCAAAAAGTTGTTTTTGGCGCTCAAAATCAGCAACCAGGTATTCCAATTCACCTTGCGTTTCAAGAAAATCTTGTTGCAATTGAATGATTTCAGGATGTTCTACCACCATCAATACTTGACCTTTAGCCACACGCATCCCGTCGAGTACATTGATTTTTTTAATATATCCACCAAATGGCATCGCAACATAGGACTTGTTTTGCGGCGGAACCTCAATAACACCGTTTGCATAAATACTTAAACCCAAATCGGATTGCTGAAGCGCTTGCGTTTGAATACCCAACGAGGCGATTTGCTTGGCCGATAATTGAACCAAATTAGCTGGAGCAGCCTGCGTTTTTGTGGTTTCTTTTGTAGCCTCGCCACAACTTAAGGTGAAAGCAAAAATGAGACTCAGTTTGACAAATAATAAACGATTAGTTTTCATTGGTATACCATTTATAGGTGATAAATAATGTATTGAGTTGGTGTTGCCATTGCAACAATTCTTGTTCAAGTGCGACCTTTTGATCTTGCATTTGAATGAAATCAAGCAAGGAAATTTGACCCGAAGCAAATTGCAATTGAGCATCGGTGTGCAATTGCGCGACTTCTTGGGTAAGTGGCACTTTAATCGCGTCAAAATCTGCTTGCAATGCCTGAACTTGCTGACGCAACTGCAGCTCTTCAGCTTGAAGTTGCAAGGTGCGTTGTGTTTTCAGCATATCGTTTTGCTGCTGCTCAAGTAAAATCGCCTGATTCCGTTGGTGAAAGGCTTTAAAATCGATGGGGATTTGTGTCTGGATTTGCCCCCCTTGAAAACGATGGCTTGGGCCAAAATACACATCATTCCCATTGATGGACTGCACCCCGACCAAACTTTGATTAAAATAAGCAATGCCAATCTGCGGATACTGCTGCGCTTTAGTTAAGTCAGCTTCGAGAACCAACTTTTGGCCCTGTTTTTCATAGCGTTCGATGAGCGGATGCGTGGCGTTTAGTCCGCTTAGAGGAACCGCCAACTCGCGCTTGGCTTGGTCAGCAAGTAGAAAGTCGGGGCCCGAATAAGCAATGAGCGACTTTAAGGCAAGCCATTGTGCGGCTAAAGCTTGTTGGTCTTCGCGAACCTGTGCAGCTGCACGCACCGATTTGGAATGCACCAATAGTTCGTCCATTTTTAAAATCTCGCCGACTTGGTAACGATACTGCATCTTCTCATACAAGACACGATACATGGAATCTTGAAGCTGGTGCAAGTGCAGTTGCGCCTCTGCATTTCGAATGTTCTCTAGGGCTTGATACAACTGTCGTCGTAAGTCTTTTTTTAAGAGCGCTAAATCACTTTCAGAAAGTGCAGCATTTGCCAAGCCTATTTTCGTTTGAAGTCGATTGGCGCCTGAATACGGAATTTGCTGGCCAATGGTGAGGTTGTTGTCTTTGGCATAAGCTGAATTAAATTGCCCCATCATAAAAGAGGCCGAGAGCGGCTGCCAATTGGAAGAACCTTCCCCGATGGCTCGTTGACGCTGGGCCTCTAGCACCTCCGCTTTAATTTGACCGTTTTGGGTATAGAGCATGGCTTCGAGCTGCTGATCGGTGTAACTAACTTGGGTAAAACCCGGAACGCTCACACACAATAGCAAGAGCAAACTGATCATCTTTTTTCGCTTTAAACCTAGGGGGCGCTCAAAAACCAAGTATAAAAGCGGCAAGATAAATAAGGTCAGGATGGTTGCCGTAATTAAACCTCCGATGACCACCGTTGCAAGGGGTTTTTGGACCTCGGCCCCACTTCCGTGTGATAACGCCATTGGCAGAAAACCTAACGAAGCCACCATCGCTGTTAAAAGTACTGGACGTAAGCGATTGGCTGTACCGCGCAAGACCACCTGAAGTAACGGCGCACCTGATTTTCGGAGGCTATTAAATTCAGAAATCAAGACAATGCCGTTTAATACAGCCACTCCAAACAAGGCAATAAAACCAACGCCTGCTGAGATTGAGAACGGCATGTCGCGGAAATACAACGCAAAAATGCCACCGATAGAAGCCAATGGAATGGCCGAATAAATAAGGGCGGCCTGTTTTAACGACTGAAAGGTCAGGTAAAGTAAAAAGAAGATGAGCAGCAAGGAAATCGGCACGGCTATTAGCAAGCGTTCGCGTGCATGCACTAAATTTTCAAACGTACCGCCAATTTTCGGAAAATATCCCGTTTCGAATTTTATGTCTTTATCCATTTTTTGATTGAGTTCTGTAACGATGCTTTCGACATCGCGTCCACGGACATTAAACCCAACTAAAATACGGCGTTTCGCATCGTCGCGCTGGATCTGATTTGGTCCATTTTCGATGCGGATTTCAGCAAGTTCTGACAGCGGTATTTCTTGTCCAAATGCATTCGATACATATAACTGATTCATGTCTGCGAGGTTCTGACGAAAATCTTGGCGTAACTTCACGACCAATTCGAATTTACGTTCGCCTTCAAAGACAAAACCCGCTGCTTGGCCGGCAAAGCCAAGATTCACTGCCCGATTCACTTCTTCAATGGAAACTTGGTAGCGCGCTAAAGCACTACGGTCATAGCGAACAATTAATTGAGGAAGGCCTGATAATTCTTCGACATACACATCTTGAACACCTGAAATGGAATTGGCAATACTTCCGATTTGCTTGGCATAGGCCGAAAGTTTCGCAAAATCTTCACCGTACACTTTCACCACGACGTCTTGTTTGGCGCCGGTCATGAGCTCGTTAAAGCGCATTTGAATCGGCTGAAGAAACCCAAAAGACGCACTAGGCAAGGCTTCGTCGAGAGCCGCTTGCATTTTACTGGCCAATTCTTCTTTGGTATGTGCACTCACCCACTCTTCTTTGTTTTTAAGAATGATCATGAGGTCACAGGCTTCCATAGGCATGGGATCTGTTGGGATTTCAGCTGTTCCAATCTTGCCAACCACTTGCTTGATTTCAGGGAATTTTTGAAGCAAAACGCGCGAAGCTTTGGTGGTGGCTTCGATGGTTTTGTGCAAACCCGTACCGGTCATGAGGCGTGTTTCGACTGCAAAATCACCTTCGTCTAGTGAAGGAATAAATTCGGCCCCTAGGCGACCAAACAAACCGACTGCCGCCACAAAAAGCACCACAATGGTAACGAGGATGCTTTTCTGACGACGCAGAACCCATGAAAGTGCCGGTGTATAGCGTTTGCGAATGGCATTGACCAAACGGTCACTCCAGGTTTCTTTGTGGCTCGTATTTTTCGACAAAACGAACGATGAAATCATGGGTACGTAGGTCATCGAAAGCAGAAGCGCACCGAGGATGGCAAATATGACGGTTTGAGCCATCGGCCTGAACATTTTTCCTTCGATTCCGACCAATGCTAATATTGGCAAGTACACCACTAAAATTATGACTTGACCAAAAACAGCACTTTTGCTGAATTTTGAGGCTGAATGGTAAACCTCTTCGTTCATCTCATCTTGAGTCAGTTTTTTCTTACGCTTATGCTGTAATAAATGAAGCGTAGACTCTACAATGATAACAGCGCCATCGACAATAAGCCCGAAATCGAGTGCACCCAACGACATCAGATTGCCCGATACGCCAAAAATATTCATGAGCGCAATGGCAAATAACATGGCTAACGGAATGACCGAAGCCACGATAAGTCCAGCTCTCAGATTACCGAGTAACAAGACCAAAACAAAAATGACAATTAAGGCACCCTCAATGAGGTTATTGCGAACTGTATGGATGGCCCGGTTCACTAAATCAGTTCGGTCAAGGTACACCTTTAATTCGACGCCTTTTGGCAAGTTGGATTCAATTTGGGCCATGCGTTCTTTCACTAATTGAATCACTTCAGATGAATTCGCTCCTTTCAGCATCAAGACAATTCCGCCAACAGCCTCCCCTTGATCATCAACGGTTAGCGCTCCGTAGCGCACCTGTGCACCATAACTTACTTTTGCGATGTCACGGATATAGACTGGTGCTTCGCCCTCAGGATGATTGATTTGCGTGTTTTCGATGTCAGCTAAGGAGGCAATTAAACCTTCTGTACGGATATAGGTTGTCATGTGATGCCTTTCGATATACGCACCGCCTGTATTTTGATTATTGGCTTCAACGGCTTTAAAGACTTCGTCGAGTGTGATTTTGTGTGCTTTGAGCAACATGGGGTCGATGGCAATTTCATAGGTTTTAAGCTCGCCGCCAAAACCCGACACATCGGCAACACCCTTGACACCCAATAGTTGGCGCCGAATGACCCAATCTTGAATGCTGCGGAGTTCGGAAGGCGTGTATTTGTGTTCGTAGCCTTTTTTGGCGCGTATCGTGTATTGGTAAATTTCACCAAGGCCCGTACTTAAAGGAGCCATAGATGGATCCCCGAAACCGCTTGGAATGTTGTTTTTGGCTTCCGACAAACGCTCTTGAACTTGTTGTCGGGCCCAATAAATATCGGTTTCTTCGGTAAAGACAACCGTAACCATACTTAAACCAAAACGGCTAAACGAACGAATTTCTTCGATACCTGGAATGGTTGCCATCGTTTGTTCGACCGGGAAAGTCACAAAACGTTCAATATCGAGCGCACTCGAGGAAGGTGAAACAGTTACAACTTGAACTTGGTTATTCGTGATGTCTGGTACAGCGTCTATTGGGAGTTGCTTGAGTGAATAAACACCCCAAACAATCAAACTGAAGGTCAAGACAGCAACAATTAATTTGTTGTGAATCGACCAATAAATGATGCGATTAAACATAAAATTTAAAAAAGTAAAATGAGTAGAAATTGAGCCCCGGAAGGGATCAGTAAATGGACAAGTCTAACCCAGTAATTGAGGCGGTTGCCAGATATGAAAGAGGTCGTTTGTGGCCACTTGAGAAGGCTTCACCTCATTTTTTTCATGAAAATCATGTGCAATAAAAGAGACGATCTCGTAATAAGGCGTTTTAAATTCATCGAGATGGAGTTGGATGCTTTGGGCCCCTACATTCACTTTGAACGGCAAATTTTGATGCCCTTCTTTTTGGGCGGTTTGGCGGTCAAAATAATGTTCTTGAATAAAGGAAAACAAGCCCGCATTCGGAACGCGAAGGATGTGCTCTTGATAATGTGCGATGAGTTGTTCTGATTTTAAAAACTGAATGCCTTGCCAATTTGGAGCTAACGACAAGAGGCTCATGTAACTTGCAAGAAAGATGGCCATCAGTTTCATACTGCAAAAATACATAAAAGTGCGTACTTTCGAGAAAAAAATAGTGTATGAAATACTGCTCCTTTTTAGCACTCCTACTTGCTTTCCAATTTTTTGCTCAAGAACAACCAGTAAGTTGCGCGCAACTTAAGTCTAAAAAACACCTTCATCCGAAAAGCGCCTCTTTAAGTGTGGCAGAAATCGCTTTCACCGAGTTGTACAATGTACACTATTACCAACTCGACCTTGATATGAGCAACACGTCAACCTACCTAAGTGGTTGCGGACGCATTGATGCCGAGGCACTTGTCAATTTAGATAGCGCATTAATTGAACTGTTCGAAACACTTAGTATTAGTCAAGTAAAAGTAAACGGCATACCGGTAAGCTATAATCGGATTTCGAACAAAGTAAAAATTCCAGTGAACGCACAAGCGGGTCAAAATTTCTCGATCCAAGTGTTTTACAATGGGTTTCCCCCAACTGCACAAAGCAACCCACTCGGAGGATCTGGCATGACAGCAAGCACCTCACCAACTTGGGGCAATTTTGTGGTCTATTCGTTGTCCGAACCCTTTTCAGCTTATGAGTGGTTTCCGGTCAAACAAAGCCTGAGCGATAAAGCTGATTCCTGTGCAGTCAATGTGACGGTACCCGATAGTTGCAAGGCAGGATCAAATGGTGTTTTAGAACACATTACCCCGCTCGGAAATGGCAAAACTACCTATCACTGGAAACACCGACACCCCATTGATTACTATTTAATTTCAGTGTCGGTTGCCAAGTACATTGACTATTCCATTTTTGCCAATCCGGTTGGAGCTGCCAGTCCAGTTCTGATTCAAAACTACATTTATGACAACCCTCAAACGCTGCCCTATTTTCAGGCAGCCATTAACGAAACGGTCGATTTTATCGAATTGTATGCCCAATTATATGGCCCGTATCCGTATGCCGATGAAAAATACGGCCATTGTTTAGCTCCACTTTCTGGAGGCATGGAACACCAAACCATGACCACCCAAGGCTTTTTTGAAAAGACGTTGACTTCACATGAACTGGCGCACCAATGGTGGGGCGACAAAGTCACGTGTGCTACTTGGTGTGACATTTGGCTCAATGAAGGATTTGCGGCATATTCAGAATACTTAATGCTCGAACATTTATATGGCGGCCAACAACAAGCACACATGCAGCAAGTACATCAAAGTGTCATGAGCCAACCTGGCGGCAGCATTTGGGTCTTAGATTCACTCAATGAAGCGCGCATTTTTGACGGACGCCTCACCTATGACAAAGGCGCCGCATTTATTCATACCTTGCGCTACATCCTTGCGAATGACAGTTTGTTTTTTACGGCGTTACAGCACTTTTTAACCGATTTTAACGACTCGACAGCCACGGCTCTAGATTTCAAAAATTCGTTTGCCGCAAACACCGGACTAAATTTCGACACGGCTTTTGAGCAATGGTATTATGGTGAAGGCTTTCCGACGTACAATGGAAGCTGGAATCAAGTGGGCACTACGTTATTTGTCCAACTCACGCAAAGCAGCTCCATGCCGAGCATCACTCCGTTATTTACTAACCCAATTGATCTTCGTTTTAGTCGCCAGGGGCTTAATGACACCATCATACGTGTGGTGCCCAATGCCATTACCAGCTCGTTTGCACTTCCAATGTATGGAACTATTATTGGAAGCCCAGCATTAGATCCGCAAAATTGGATCGTGAATGGCACCGGAAATTTGAGTTACGACCCTAATTTGCTAGCGCTTACCGAGGTGAGTGCACCCACAGAATGGCGCGTTTATCCCAATCCAAGCCAAGAGTCAATCGCTCTTTTAAACCAAGAAAGTGAGTTAACCTATCGGCTTTACAGTGCAAATGGCCTCTTGATCCAATCCGGTTCGATTGAAAAAAACGGGCAACTTACCTTAAGTTCACTCGCAAAAGGAACTTATATTTTGATGTTACATAATCCGACCGGAAAAACTGGCATACGACTTGTTACAATAGACTGACCTTTTCGTCGTTTAAACAACAAATTCAATTTCACATGAAAAAACATCTTCTCCTTGGTGCCGCTTTTTTTAGTCTATCAATGGCACAGGCGCAGCTTCAACTTTCAGAAATCCATTTGTCGAATGGCGCCTTTAGTGGCACTGAAACCGGAACCTTGGCTCAGTTCCAATCGTTAGCTCCTCAATCGAGTATTTTGCAGCAAGATTTAAGTCTCTACCATTTTGACAACGCCATGCGTATCGGCGGAATGGGAGGCTCAAGCCAAAGTTTGCAATTAGGTTTTAAAACAGCGGCTTATCCAACTGCCCTTTTGCGTATTGGACTCAGTAATTACAGCAATGCAAATGCCTATCATCTTTCAGGAGAATATTCCGAAAGTTTCATTGTCGACACTTTAACGAGTTCGGTGAGCGGCCAGCAAACCTACATTGATTCCAGTAGTTACCATCATATTGGTGCGACCTATGGCACCCAACAACTGCGCCTCGATGCAGCCTTACTTTTTCGCATGCGACCTGAAAAAAGATGGAGCCTTCAAGGCGGAATTGGTGCCAGCCTTGGTTATGCGTACCGCAACACCATTCGCGTAAGTTCATCGGTCGATCCGTATTCATTAGGTGGTTTTGATATGTTCTTTACAAGTTCATTCTTTCATTGGTCAGGCCAAACAGAAACATTTGCCTCAAAAGGTGGCTTAGGTGCTTCTATATATGTGCCACTTGGGATAGATTTTCGAATTGGAAAAAAACGTGAATTCTGGACACCCATTCACCTTTACGCCGAAATGCGCCCGAGCCTTTTTATAACAACTTATGGCAAAAACAGTCCGCTCACACCTTCATTTTCAGTAGGTTCGGCCTCAGCACTTGGCCTTCGTATTGATGTGAAATAAGCACATTCATTCTAAATAAGAAAAGTCGAGAAACTTTCTCGACTTTTTTTATGCCTAAATAAAAGTAAAAAGTAAATTTGTGGCGCAATTGCAAACCTTCTAACAGAAGTTTTGTTCGAACTAAAAATAGCGCTTATGAATGAAGTCTCCACTAGTGCGAGCTACATCCCGTTACTGATGCAAATTGGTGTAGCGGCTGGTTTTGTGGTTTTCACACTTTTTGTCACGCACAAACTGACACCCCGCATTAAGTCCGATAAAAAAGATGACAACTTTGAATGTGGCATAGATGCCCAAGGAAATGCGCGGTTTCCGGTTTCAGTACGCTACTTCATGACCGCCATTTTATTTGTATTATTTGATGTCGAGGTTATTTTCTTTTACCCTTATGCCGTTAATTTTTATGAGCTCAAATTAGAAGGGCTCTTGGCTGTAATTATGTTTGTTGGCTTTTTCTTAGCCGGCTTTTTATACATCTATAAAAAAGGAGCACTCGAATGGGAAAAATAGAAGACCTTGAAGTATTCAATGGCGAAGGGTATCAATTAACGACCCTCGACAAAGCCATTGCATTAGCACGCGCCAACTCTGTTTGGCCATTGCCATTTGCAACTTCATGTTGTGGAATTGAATTTATGGCCACCATGGGAAGCGCTTATGACTTATCTCGCTTTGGAATGGAGCGCATGTCGTTTACGCCGCGCCAGGCAGACTTACTGATTGTTGCCGGTACCATTTCTAAAAAATTAGCTCCTGTCTTAAAACGCGTTTACGAACAAATGGCCGAACCTAAATGGGTGCTATCTGTTGGTGCTTGCGCCTCTTCAGGCGGTATTTTTGATACCTACTCGGTGTTGCAAGGAATTGACCGAATCATCCCAGTAGATGTCTATGTTCCTGGTTGCCCTCCGCGTCCCGAACAAATTATCGATGGCGTCATGAATATCCATCGCTTGGTCAAACACGAATCGATGCGCCGACGCTATTCAGACGAATACAAGCATTTGCTTGAAAATTACGAAATTGAAATTGACAATGGAGAAGCCAACTAATCAAGACTACCTCGCTGCGCTTCAAGCTCAGTTCGGAGCAGCCATTCTTCAGCACGAAGAACCTTACGGCATGCTCACGATCGAAATCAGTGCCGACCAAATGCATGCTGTAATTGCTTGGTTAAAAAACGACCCGACATTAAGCGTCAATTACCTCACTAATATTGCCGGGGTACACTACCCAGACAACGCCGGTCGAGAATTTGCGGTCGTTTACCAATTGCATAGTTGGCGCAACAATGTGCGTTTGCGTTTAAAAAGCTACCTCAGTAAAGCGCAACTTCAACTGCCAAGCATTACAGACCTCTTTGATGGTGCTAACTGGATGGAACGTGAAACCTTCGACTTTTTCGGAATCGAATTTACCGGGCACCCCGATTTGCGCCGCATCTTAAACATGGACGACATGGATTATTTCCCGATGCGCAAAGAGTATGTTTTGGAAGACGCCACACGCGAAGACAAAGACGATCGCTATTTTGGACGTAATACACATTGATCATGAGCGAACAAAAAACACACGTTTCGCAAGAAACCATGGATGGCAACATCGCCACAATTAACTTCGGACCAACCCACCCTTCTACTCATGGTATTTTCCAAAATATTTTGAAAGTAGATGGTGAAAAAATCATTTCATCGGAACAAACGGTAGGTTACATCCACCGTGCATTTGAAAAATTAGCCGAACGCCGACCATACAATCAAATCACACCACTTACAGACCGACTCAATTATTGCTCGTCGCCGATCAATAACATGGGTTGGGAAATGACGGTTGAAAAACTGATAGGTGTCGAGATTCCAAAACGCGTGCAATACATGCGCGTTATTATCATGGAATTAGCCCGCATCGCTGACCACCTTATTTGCAATTCGGTAGTGGGTGTCGATGCTGGTGCGCTTACCTCGTTCTTTTATCCGTTCACTGAGCGCGAAAAAATATACGAGCTTTACGAAGAAATTTGCGGCGCCCGCCTAACGACTAACATCGGTCGCATTGGTGGTTTTGAGCGTGATTTCACCCCAACATTTCACGAAAAACTGAAGTCTTTTTTAAAGACCTTCCCGGTGGCTTTTGAAGAATTCAACTCCATGTTAGCACGCAACCGCATTTTCATGGACCGCACGATCGGGGCTGGGCCTATTTCAGCCGAACGCGCCATGGCCTATTCGTTTTCAGGACCAAACTTGCGTGCCACTGGTGTCGATTACGATGTGCGTGTCATGAGCCCGTATTCTTCTTACGAAGATTTTGATTTTACCATACCTGTAGGTGTCAATGGCGACACCTATGATCGCTTTATGGTACGTCAAGAAGAAATCCGTCAAAGTTTACGCATTATCGAACAAGCATACAAGAATCTACCGGAAGGTGATTACAAAGCGGATTTACCTGATTTTTATTTACCGCCCAAAGCAGACGTGTACAATAACATGGAAGCCTTGATTTACCATTTTAAAATCATCATGGGTGAAACAAACATTCCGGCCGGAGAAGTTTACCACGCCGTCGAAGGTGGAAATGGCGAATTGGGTTACTACCTCATTTCTGATGGTGGTCGCAGCCCATACCGTCTCCAATTTAGAAGACCTTGTTTTATTTATTACCAAGCATATCCCGAAATGATCAAAGGCATGCCGATCTCAGATGCGGTTTTGACCCTCAGTAGTATCAATGTGATTGCCGGAGAATTAGACGCCTAATATGAAAGAACACGCCGCACAGCCGCACAATGAAGCGCCCGTACAATTCAGTCCAGAAAGCATGGCTGAAATTGCGCGCGTCATTGGTTTGTATCCAGAAGGAAAACAAAAAAGCGCCATTTTACGCGTCCTACACATTGCCCAAACCGAACTCGGATGGGTCAGTGTTGGCGCGATGAATCGCGTTGCAGAAATTTTAGCCATTGAGCCCATTGAAGTGTACGAAGTAGCCACTTTCTACACCATGTTTCACCTCGACCCCGTCGGGAAATTTGTTTTAGAAGTGTGTCGTACTGGGCCCTGCCAATTGGTCGGAGCCGACGACATCATTTCCTACATTGAAGAAAAGCTCAAGATTAAAGTTGGGCAAACGAGTGCAGATGGCCTATTTACATTAAAAACAGTCGAGTGCTTAGGTGCATGTGGTTACGGCCCAATGTTGATGTGTAAGTACAACTTCTATGAGCAACTCACCAAAGAAAAAGTTGACGAATTACTGGAAGCTCTTCCAGCCACTTTAAGCGCATAATATGTCAAGAAAATTACTACTCGAGCATGCTCAAGTACCAGGGATCGAAACATTTGAAGTCTACCGCAAACACGGTGGTTATGCATCTGTCGAGAAGGCACTCAAAAAAATGAGCCCCGACGAGGTTGTTGAAGAAGTGAAAAAATCCGGACTACGCGGACGTGGAGGAGCGGGTTTCCCAACCGGTATGAAATGGTCTTTTTTGGCCAAACCTGAAGGCGTCGAACGCCATTTGGTTTGCAATGCCGACGAATCAGAGCCCGGGACTTTCAAAGACCGCTACCTCATGGAAAAATTGCCACACTTGCTCATTGAAGGAATGATTACTTCGAGTTATGCGTTAGGGGCACGCCGCTCATACATTTACATTCGTGGCGAATTCATGTATGTGTTGCGCATTGTTGAAAAAGCCATTCAAGAAGCATATGCAAATGGCATGCTCGGCAAAAATATCATGGGTTCGGGCTACGACCTTGACTTAGCCATTTCTCCCGGAGGTGGTGCATACATTTGTGGCGAAGAAACCGCTTTACTTGAATCATTAGAAGGCAAACGTGGAAACCCACGCATGAAACCACCCTTCCCTGCTGTAAAAGGGTTATGGGGAAATCCGACTGTTGTCAATAATGTCGAATCGATTGCGGCTGTAGTTCCAATCGTAAATCATGGTGGTGAAGCCTATGCACAAATTGGGATCGAACGCTCAACCGGTACCAAACTCATTTCTGCAAGCGGAAACTTAGTACGACCAGGTGTTTACGAAATCGAACTTGGCCTTTCTGTCGAAGAATTTATTTACGGTGACGACTACTGCCGTGGCATTGCCAATGGCAAACAACTTAAAGCGTGTATTCCGGGTGGCTCATCGGTTCCGATTCTACCACAGCATTTGGTGTGTAACACAGCTGCTGGCGAAAAACGCCTCATGACTTACGAAAGTCTTTCTGATGGAGGATTTGCTACAGGATCGATGCTCGGGTCTGGTGGTTTTATCGTGTTTGACGAAGACCAATGTATTGTTAAAAACACCTGGAATTTTGCCCGTTTTTATGCCCATGAATCGTGTGGGCAATGTTCGCCTTGCCGCGAAGGCACAGGCTGGATGGAAAAGGTGCTTTACCGCCTCGAACATGGTCAAGGAACGATGGAAGATATCAGCTTGCTCGAAGAAATCAATAAAAAAATCGAAGGAAACACGATTTGCCCGTTAGGTGACGCTGCCGCATGGCCCGTTGCAGCAGCAATTCGTCATTTCCGCGAAGAATTCGAGTGGCACGTAACGCATCCACAAGAAGCGCAATCAAAAAATTATGGTCTAATCCAACCACGTGTTGAAGTCTAAGAAATCATGATAAAAGTAACAATCGACGATATCGAAATTGAAGTAGAACCAGGAACCACCATCCTGAATGCTGCGCGTCAGGCCGGAGGCGACATCGTTCCTCCAGCTATGTGTTATTACAGCAAATTACCCGGGACGGGTGGTAAATGCCGCACATGTTTGGTCGAGGTGGCTGCAGGTTCTACTGCAGACCCACGCCCCATGCCAAAACTGGTGGCTTCATGTTCTACTGCTGTCATGGATGGTATGATTGTCAAAAACAAAACCAGCGAACGCGTCAAAACCAATCGAGGTGGCGTCGTCGAGTTTTTATTGATCAATCACCCACTTGACTGCCCAGTATGTGACCAAGCCGGCGAATGCAACTTGCAAGACCTCGGTTACGAGCACGGAAGCGCGAATACACGTTACCGCGAAGAACGTCGTACGTATCAAGCCATTGACATCGGCAACAAGATTAAATTACACATGAACCGTTGCATTTTATGCTACCGCTGTGTACATGTGGCCAATCAACTCACCGAAAAACGTGTTCATGGTGTCATGCACCGTGGCGAACATGCCGAAATTTCGACCTACATCGAAAATGCCGTCGACAACGAATTTTCAGGAAACATGATTGATGTGTGTCCGGTTGGCGCACTTACCGACAAAACCTTCCGTTTCAAGTCACGTGTTTGGTTCTTAAAACCAATGGAAGCCGAATGCAGCTGTGGTAAATGTAGTGGTAAAGCGGTTTTATGGATGTTCGGGAACGAAATTTACCGTGTAACAGCTCGCAAAGACAAGTACAACGAAGTCGAAACCATCGATGACAAAACCGCTTGGATTTGCAACGAATGTCGCTTTGACAAAAAAGACCCGAGTCACTGGAACATCATTGGCCCGCGCAAAATTGACCGTCATTCGGTTATTTCTCAAGGGAAATACGCGACAAAAAATGACCAAAACCCTAAACAACTACACTAATGGATACTGCATTACTGATTGAAAAATCCATTTTGGTGTTGGTGCTCTTCCTGATTTCACTCGGAGCAGCAGCCTACATGACCTATTTTGAACGCAAACTGGCCGCCTGGATTCAAGACCGTGTCGGTCCAGATCGTGCGGGTCCGTTTGGAATTTTGCAACCGATAGCTGATGGCGTTAAAATGTTTTTAAAAGAGGATTTTATCCCTTCAAAAGCCGACAAATGGTTGTTTATCATTGGCCCTGGCTTGTCCATGTTTACCGCATTAATTACGAGTGCGGTGGTTCCTTGGGGTCCAAATCTTACGCTATTTGGCCGCGAAATCAGTTTGCAAGTAGCCGATATCAACATTGGTATTTTGTATGTATTTGGCGTCATTTCAATTGGTGTTTATGGCATCATGATTGGCGGATGGGCCTCTAATAACAAATACTCGTTATTTGGAGCCATTCGTGCCAGTTCTCAAATGATTTCATACGAATTAGCCATGGGTGTTTCAGCCATTACCATTGTATTGCTATCTGGCTCCTTAAACCTCCGCGATATCGTCGAGGCGCAAAACGGCGTTTGGAACATTGTTTACCAACCCATTGCTTTCTTGATTTTCTTTGTGTGTGCCCTTGCAGAGTTAAACCGTGCGCCGTTTGATTTGGCCGAATGTGAATCGGAATTGGTCGGAGGTTACCACACCGAATACAGCGCCATGAAACTTGGCTTGTTCTTGTTTGCCGAATACACATCTATGTTTGTGTCGTCGGCCATCATGACCATCTTATTCTTTGGTGGCTATCACTTTCCAGGAATGGATCATTTTTCGGGTAACACACTTGCCATCCTGAGTATCTTGGCCTTTGCTGTCAAAATTTTCATCTTCATTTTTGTCATCATGTGGATCCGCTGGACCATCCCGCGTTTTCGTTTTGACCAACTCATGCACCTTGGCTGGAAAACCTTGTTGCCACTTGCTTTATTGAATTTACTCGGAACAGGCGTGTTTATTGCCTTTAAAAACGGCTGGTTCTAATTCTCATTTCACTATGGAAAGTTTATCAAATCGTAAAATCGTCGTATCAGACAAGCCCATGACCCTTTGGGAGCGCTTGTATTTACCTGCTGTCATTAGTGGGATGCTCACGACATTTCGTCATATGTTGCGTCGTCGCAAGACCATAAAATACCCAGAAGAAGTTCGGGTATTTGCTCCGGTATACCGTGGGCTACACGTACTCAAGCGCGACGATCAAGGACGTGAAAATTGTACGGCTTGTGGTTTGTGCGCTGTCGCGTGTCCGGCGGAAGCCATTACCATGACCGCCGCTGAACGCACGCGTGGCGAAGAACACCTCTACCGCGAAGAAAAATATGCCGCTAACTATGAAATCAATATGTTGCGCTGTATTTTTTGTGGATTGTGCGAAGAAGCGTGCCCGAAAGAAGCCATCTTTTTGACTGATCGCATCGTACCTACACAATTTGAGCGTGATACCTTTATTTATGGCAAAGACAAATTAGTCGAAGCGATCGATCA